>DATFSP010000148.1:0-13966 GCA_035262545.1 Rhizomicrobium sp.
TCGACCGATCTGCGCCAGCAATTGGGCCAGACAGTTCCCTCATTCACCGCCCAGCAGTTCGGCGGCGACACCGCGAACCTGACGCTCTCCGCAGCGCTGCGCGGCCTTTCTCCGAATGACACCCTGGTGCTGGTGAACGGCCATCGCCGCCACTATTCAGGCAACCTCCATGTGGACTCTGGCGGCTTTGCAGCCGGCAGCTCTGCGGCTGATCTTTCGCTGATTCCCTCGGGCGCCATCGATCACGTCGAAGTTCTCTTGGACGGTGCGGCCGCCCAGTACGGCACCGACGCCATCGCCGGCGTCATCAACATCATCCTCAAGAACAAGTCTTCGGGCGGCCAGTTTTCCGCGACAGCGGGCGGCTATTACGACCGCGGCAATTTCAGCGGCGGCAAGGCCAATGGCGAGAAGTACGACGTTTCGTACAACATGGGCCTGCCCTTGTTCGACAAGGGCTTCGTCAACTTCACGGTCGACAAGCAGTTCGAGAATTTCACCCAGTATGGCGGAGCCGACGAGCGTTACGTCAACAATCTGAACCAGCCGGTGGCGCAGCAGACGGTCACCAGCGTGGGCAGCAACGGCGTGGCCAATCTGTCGTCCGGCAACGGCATTCCCAATTCGTTCCTGCCAGGCGTGACTGGTTATCCGCGCGCCAACGCGATCCAGGGCAACCCGCAGTTCCAGAACACCACCGCGGAACTGAATTCGGAATATGATTTCAGCGACAATCTCGCGCTCTATGCCTTCGGCACCATCGGCCACAAATTCGGCAAGTCGTTCGAGAATGACCGTCTGCCGAATCAGATCATCGCCACCATGGGCTCCAGCCAGCCTTGCAGCGCAACCAATAAGGTCGGCTACGCTACCGGCTCCAGCACCTCCAACGGCCTAACGCCATCCTGCACGGGCGCCTTTCCGATCCTTACCGCCCAAGGATTCAGCGCCGCGCCAGGCACGCCGGGCGCGGGCTTGAACCCCGTCACCGGCACGGTGATCTCGTCGGGCAATGCGGGCAATCTCTTCAGCAGCACGTTGGTCAATGCGCGGACCGGCGCGCTCCTCCCCACCGCCACTGGCGCGGGCACGCTGGGCACCATGCCGGAACTGGTCATGTATCCCAACGGCTTTCGCCCAATGGAAGTGCTGAAGGAGGACGACTATCAGTACAATGCCGGCGTGAAGTTCAATGTCGCGGGCTGGGCGGTAGATACCAATCTCGGCTACGGCAAGGACATCGACAATATCTATACGTGGAACTCGGGCAACCGCTCGCTGTTCATCGATACGCACACAACGCCGACCAATTTCTACGACGGCAGCTTCACCGCCAGCCAGTTTACCGGCACGATCGACGCCACGCATCCCTTCAATGTGGGCATGGCATCGCCGTTGACGGTGGCGATCGGCGCCGAAGCGCGCGAAGACACCTACGGCATCAGCACCGGCGATCCGCTTTCCTATTACAAGGAAGGTGCACAATCCTTCCCCGGCTTCCCGGTCTCCGGCTCTGGCAATCACAGCCGCAAGAACTATGCCGGTTATGTGGACTTCGCGGTGGCTCCGATCGAAGAGTTGCAGATCGACATCGCGGGCCGCGCCGAGCATTACACCGACTTCGGCGATACACAGATCGGCAAGGTCACGGCGCGTTACGATTTCACCCCACAATGGGCGATCCGCGGTACGGTCTCGACCGGTTTCCGCGCGCCGACCCTGGCGGAAGAATTCTACACCGCGGTCAACGTGTCGCCCACCTCCGCCACGCTGCAATTGCCGGCTGACTCGGCGGCCGCCAACCTCCTGGGCCTCAGCAACCTCAAGCCGGAAAGCTCCACCAGCTACAGCCTGGGCCTGGTCGCCCATCCGCTGGAGGATCTAAGCGCCACGGTCGATGTCTATTCGATCGCCATCGGCAAGCGCATCACGGCGTCTTCGACGGTCACAGCGTCGGGCGGTGCGATCAATGCCCCGTCCATCGTCTTCCCGGCCATTGCGCTGGCAGGCGTGACGCTGGATCCGACCGCCAGCCAGGCCGGCGTCACCGCCTTCCTGAACGGCATTTCCACTCTCACTCAGGGCGTAGATGCGACCGTCTCCTATCCCACCGACTTCGCCCAATATGGTCTGGTGAACTGGACGCTCGCGGGCAACTACAACACCACCCATGTGGGAAGTGTGTCGCCGCCGCCGGCAGTTTTGTTGGCCTCCAACCCGAACGCCAGCTTCTTCACGCCGTTCTCGGTGTTCGCGTTTGAACACGGCACACCCAACATCAAGGTCGGCCTCACGGCGGACTGGACGCTGGATGAATGGGGCGCCACGTTGCGTGAGACTTACTATGGCCCCGACCATGGCTATACCTCTCCCAACTCGGGCGGCGAGGAAATCCCGTATAACCAGGCCGATGTGGGCATCACCGACTTGGAAGTGCGCTACAACATCACGGAGCAGCTGCAGTTCGCGCTGGGCGGCAACAACCTGTTCAATATCCGCCCGGATATCTACGGGGCGGCGCCGAATTGCGCGGCCTTGCCTGCGGGCGTGATCATCACCCAAGGCGGCAGCTGCAAACAGGGTCCCAACCAGACCAACGGCGAAGTGCAGACCGCCGGCAATGGTCAGGTTTATCAGAACCCGCTCGGCACCTCGTTCGACCCGAACGGCGGCTACTACTACGCCCGTATCAGCTTCAACTTCTGATCCGGCCTGAAGGAAAATCACCCACCCATCCCGTCCGGGATGGGTGGGTTTTTCTTTGTCCGGATTTGTGCGCAAAAAGGTGCGTTTCCGCGGCACCGGTCCAAAAAGGGCAGGTGTTGGCTGCGCGGTTATGACCAAGCGACAGGATTAAGCCTGAATGCTGTGCTCGCGCTTCCGGCCGTATCAAGCCGGGGCAGGACACGATATTGTCCAAATAAAGGGGAGAATCTCCCCGGCAATAACCAAGGGACGGATCAAAAACACATGCGCAACAAGATCACGCTGCTGGCGACTGCTCTTTGCCTTTCGGCCGCTGTTGGCGGCACCGTTTGGGCGCAATCGGGCACGACCACGATGAGCGGCGTCTATACTGAGGCCCAGGCCACGCGTGGCGCCGACCAGTTCACTACCAACTGCGCGCCCTGCCATGGCTCGACGGCCCAGGGCAATGGCGAGGCGCCCGCATTGACCGGCGCGGATTTCACCGCCGACTGGATCGGACTCACTCTAGGTGATCTGTTCGACCGCATCCGCACGACCATGCCCCAGGACCAGCCTGGCAAACTCTCGCGCGACCAATATGCGGACATCACGGCCTTTATCCTGAAAATTAACGGCTATCCCGCGGGTCAGAAGGATCTCGACAAGCGCAGCGAATATCTGAAGGCGATCGGTGTCGTCGCTCCCGGCAAGCAATCAAATGCCGGCAAGCTGGTGCAATATGCCCAGAACGAAACGCCCGGTGTTGCCACCGACGCCGCGCCTGCGCGCGCCATGCGCGCCCGTCCGCCGCAATTCCCGCCGTCGGACCTCACGGCGCTGGACCAGGCCAACAAGGACTCGGGCGTTCTGTCGGCCGTCGCGAACGATCCGCGCAATGCGCCCAACACCCAACCCAACCCCTATACGGCCGACGAGCATTTCTTCAAGCTGCCCGACGGCCGGCAGTTCGGCTCGAGCTCCAGCGTAGCCGGTGACAGCAAGGGACATATCTGGGTGGCGGAACGTTGCGGCGCCAACAATTGCGACGGCAGCCCGCTCAATCCGGTGATCGAGTTCGACGCCAAGGGCAACTACATCAAATCGTTCGGCGCAGGCATGATCCTGTTCCCGCACGATCTGTGGATCGACCGCCACGATCATCTCTGGGTCGCCGATAATCACGCCAATGCGGCCACGAAAAAGGGCAATGACGTGATCGAGTTCGACGAGAACGGCAAGGTGCTGATGACCTTGGGCACGCCTGGCGCGAGCGGCAATGACTCGACCACCTTCAATGAGCCCAACGCGGTGATCACCGCGCCAGACGGCACCATCTTCGTCTCGGACGGCCATGAAGCCGGCCCCGGCCATAATGCGCGGGTGATGAAATTCGACTCCAAGGGGCACTTCATCAAGCAATGGGGCGTGCACGGTATCCAGGGCGGCCAGTTCGAAGTGGCGCATGCACTGGCGATGGACCGTGAAGGTCATCTCTATGTGGGCGACCGCTGGAACAACCGCGTCCAGGAATTCGACCAAGACGGCAAGCTGCTCCAGATCTTCACCCAGTTCGGGCGGCCCAGCGGCATCTATATCGACCGCAACGACATCATGTATTCGACCGATTCGGAATCCCGCGAACCGATGGGCTATGGCTATCATCCCGGCTGGAAGCGCGGCATCCGCATCGGCAGCGTGAAGGACGGAATCGTCACCGCGTTCATCCCCGACACATTGCCCGATCCCGACAAGACCGCCACCAGCGGCGGCGAGGGCATATGGGCCGATCCTCACGGCGTGGTGTACAGCGCCCAGGTGGGGCAGAAGAATGTGGTGCGCTACGCCAAATAACGAGTTTGGACCGAACGCCGCGGTTGATCCACGCGCGCTTTAAAGTTTACTAATGGAAAAAAAGACGCCGCCGGAAGGCGGCGTCTCCGTGTCGAAGGGGAAGGAAATGGACGATCAGCCGCGTCGCCGGGGCTTTCATCCGATCTATCTGTTCCTGGTGGTGCCCTTCGTGGCGCTGCTCTGGGTGCCGTTCTACAATCGCATTGAGCCGGAATTGTTCGGCATTCCCTTCTTCTACTGGTACCAGACGGTGTGGACCTTCTTGGGCACCGCCTGCACCATCCCCGTCTATCTCTATGAAGAGAAGAAGAGAAAATGACCGCCAATCCCGTTGCGTTGATCGTCTTTCTCGTCCTTTTCTTCGCCACCGCCGGTCTTGGCTTCTACGCCACCAAGATGAAGACCGTGAACCTCAGTGATCTGGGGCAGTGGGGCCTGGGCGGACGCAGCTTCGGAACCCTGATCGCCTGGTTTCTATTGGGCGGCGACATCTACACCGCCTACACATTCGTGGCGGTGCCGGCGCTGGTGGCGGGCGCGGGCGCAACCGGCTTCTTTGCCGTGCCCTTCACCATCCTGATGTATCCCGTGTTGTTCGCGGTGATGCCCCGCCTTTGGTCGGTGGCGCACAAGAAGGGCTATGTCACCGCCGCCGATTTCGTGCGCGGCCGCTTCGGCAGCCGCGGACTGGCGCTGGCGGTGGCGGCCACCGGCATTATCGCCACCATTCCCTATATCGCGCTGCAGCTGATGGGCATGCAGATCGTGTTCGCGGGCATCGGCCTCAACATCACGGTCAATCTTCCCGTGATCGGCGCGTTCCACGATTTGCCGCTCTTGGTCGCCTTCGTGGTCCTGGCGGTCTACACCTATCACAGCGGGCTGCACGGCACTGCCATCATCTCGGTGGCCAAGGGCATTCTGGTCTATGTCGCGGTGCTGGCGGCGGTGATCGTGATTCCCATCCAGCTGGGCGGCTATGGCAAGATCTTCGCTGCCGCTAACCCGGCCACGCTGCTTCTGGGCCACGGGACGGCGAACAATCTGGGACCGCAATTCTCCTTTGCATCGCTGGCACTGGGTTCGGCTCTGGCGCTATGGCTTTATCCGCACTCGATCACCGGCGTATTCTCTTCGTCCAGCCGCAGCGTGCTCAAGCGCAACGCCTTTCTGCTTCCCAGCTTCACATTCGCACTGGCCCTGATCGCGCTTCTGGGCGTGATGGCGGTGGCGGTTGGCGTGAAGGGCATGCCGGAATATGCCGAGGGTTACCGGATCTTCGGCAACAATTTCGCTATTCCCGCGCTGTTTCTCCATTCCTTCTCGCCCTGGTTCGCGGGGCTTGCCTTCGCCGCCATCGGCGTGGGCGCGTTAGTGCCCGCAGCGATCATGTCCATCTCCTGCGGCAACCTTTTCACCCGTAACATCTTCAAGGAATTCATTGCTCCAGACTGCACCCCTGCCACCGAATCCAAGGTGGCCAAGATCATGTCGTTGGCGACCAAGCTGGCGGCCTTGTTCTTCGTGGTGGCGCTGCAGAGTTCCTACGCCATCAATCTTCAACTCCTGGGCGGCATCTGGATCTGCCAGACCCTGCCGTCGGTGATGCTGGCGCTCTACACGCCCAAGCAGCTTCATTCCACCGGCCTCCTGCTGGGCTGGCTGGTTGGCATGGTGGCGGGCAGCTGGATGGCGGTGGCGCTGAACTTCAAAGGCGCGGTCTATGAGCTGCATCTGTTTGGAATGACCATTCCTTGCTATGCGGCGCTGATCGCCCTGGTGCTCAACATCGTGGTCACTTATGTGGTGAGCTTCGTCTGCAACGCCATGTCGACCGCGCCCAGGATGGATGAGACTCTCGCCGAGGATTACGTTTAGCTTTTTGCCCCCATCTGTCCGCCAACGCGGGCAAGCCCGCAGGCGGACATCTTCCCCCACCAGCGGCTTCGCCACGCGGGGGAAGAAAGCCGGGACGTGCGATATCCTGAAATCTTCATGCTGAGCTTGTCGAAGCATGAGGAGCGCGCCGGCAGGTTTTTGTCTTCACCCTTTGACAAGTTCGGGGTGAGAAAACCGGGCCATCTAGACGCTCCTGATATGCCGCACGGGGCGGCCGGGAGCGATGGCTTCCACCGCCGCCACGATGCCGTCCGCGTCGATGCCGTAATGGCGGTAAAGCTCCGCCAGCGATCCCGTCTGGCCGAAATGCTCCACGCCCAGCGAGCGGGTGCGATGACCCAGGACCGCGCCCAGCCAGCCCAGCGTGGCGGGGTGGCCGTCAAGCACCGTGACGATGCCGCAATGGCGAGGCAGCGATTTCATGAGTCGCTCCACATGGCTCGAGGCATGGGCCAGGCCGTTCTCCCGCGCTCGCTGCGCCGCCGTCCAGCCTGCATTCAGCCGGTCGGCCGAAGTCACCGCCAGAAGACCGATATCGCGCCGGTCCTCGCCCAGCCGGCCTATTGCCGCGATGGCTTCCGGCGCCAGCGCGCCCGTATAGGCAATCACCGCCTCGGCGTTCGGGCCTGGCTCGCGCAGCCAATAGGCGCCGTCAACGATGGCGCGGGCCAACTCCGGCGTCATGGCGCGGCGGGGTTGTTCCAGGGGGCGCGTGGAAAGGCGCAAATAAACCGAGCCGCCGGTGGAATCCCTCAACCAGTTGCGTGCGTCTGGCTCGGCATCGCCGTCGCGCTGCATGTAATCGAAAGCGAAGCGCAGCATCACAGCCAGTTCGTCCACGAAGGCGGGCTCAAAAGCGGCCAAACCATCCTGCGCCATGCCGATCAGGGGCGTGCCGATGGATTGGTGTGCGCCGCCTTCGCCCGATAACGTGATGCCGGACGGCGTCGCCACCAGCAGGAAACGCGCGTCCTGGTAGCAGGCGTAATTGAGCGCATCGAGCCCACGGGCGATGAAGGGATCATAGAGCGTCCCCACGGGCAGAAGCCGTGTCCCGAACAATTGATGCGACAGGCCCAGCGCCGACAGAAGCAGGAACAGGTTCATCTCTGCGATGCCCAGCTCGATATGTTGTCCCTGCGGAGCGAAGTCCCACACATACGTCGAAGGTATCTTCTCGGTGCGGAACAAGTCCTTGGCGTGTTCGCGGGCGAATAATTTGCGCCTGTTCACCCAGCCGCCTAGATTGGTCGAAACCGTGACGTCGGGCGAAGTGGTGACGATGCGGTCGGCAAAAGCCGCGTCGCTGCGTCCGATCTCGGCCAGGATCAGACCAAAACCCTGCTGCGTGGACATTAGGCTTTCAGTCTTTGTTTGAGGGGGCTGGGGCAGGGTCTCGGGAATGGGAAGAATGGGCGCATTCAGCTTGCGGCCCGGCCCCTGCGTGAACGGCACGTTGCTCAGGAATGCTTCGATCTCGGACGCGGGCAGGGCGAGTCCTTCAAACTTGTCCCACTCATGACCCTCGCGCACATGATTGGTCGCGCGGAACGACACCATCTGCGCTTCGGTCATCAGGCCCGCGTGATTGTCCTTGTGCCCAGCCAGGGGTAGCCCGAAGCCTTTCACCGTATAAGCGATGAACACAGTGGGGTTCGGATCCTGCGCGCGGCTTTCGAACGCTTCGAGCAAGCTTGGCATGTCGTGGCCACCCAGATTGGCCATCAGCGTCGCAAGCTCTTCGTCGCTGCGTTTCGCCAGAAGTGCGCTCACGGGACCCTGGTCTCCCAACTCGTCCGTCAGGCGTTTGCGCCAGGCGCGGCCGCCCTGGAACAGCAGCGAGGAATAAAGTGAATTGGGGCACCGATCGATCCATTCGCGCAGGCGCTCGCCGCCCGGCTCGGCGAACGCCGCTTCTTGCAGCACGCCATATTTCAGCACCACGACGTTCCAGCCGAAGGCCTTGAACAGCGCCTCCAGCCGCTCGAACAGGCCCTCGCGCGCGATCGCATCCAGGCTCTGGCGGTTGTAGTCGATGATCCACCACAGATTCTCGACGCCCTGCTTCCAACCTTCCAGCAGCGCTTCGAATATATTGCCTTCGTCCATTTCGGCGTCGCCGATCAAGGCCACCATGCGTCCCAAAGGCCGGTCGCCTCCCCAGCCATGCGCGCGCACATAATCCTGGGCCAGGCTGGCGAACAGGGTCTCGGCCACGCCCAGCCCCACCGAACCGGTGGAAAAATCCACCATTTCGCCGTCCTTGGTGCGCGAGGGATAGGATTGTGCGCCCTTGTAGCCGCGAAATTTGATCAGCTTGTCCTTGCTCTGCCGTCCCAACAGATACTGGATGGCGTGGAAAGCTGGCCCGGCATGGGGCTTGACCGCGACCCGGTCCTCAGTCTTCAGCACGGCAAAATAAAGCGCGGTCAGGATGGTGGCGAGGGACGCCGACGAGGCCTGATGCCCACCAACCTTCAACCCGTCGTCATTGTCGCGCAGGTGATTGGCATTGTGGATGGTCCAGCTGGCCAGCCACAGGATCTTCTTTTCCAGCTCCGCCAGGACGGGCAAACGCGCATCTTTTTTCAACCCATCTGGCATTGAACTCATCTCCAGCCGCTGGTCGGGAACGCCGAGGCCCAGTATATGCTGGAGCAGGGGGCAGGATGAACCGAAAGCAACGCAAAACGCCCATGCGCCCGCCCGTCCTGATTCTTATGCTGTCGTTCGTGGCCTTCCTGCCGGCCGCGGCCCAAGACGCGCCCGCCGCGAGCGGCCACGAATTCACCGAATGCCCCAATTGCCCGCCGATGGTAGCGATCCCCGCGGGGAAATTCGTGATGGGCAGCCCGAAGGCCGAGCCAGGACGCTTCGACTCCGAAGGCCCGCAGCATGTGGTGACGGTTAAAGCCTTCGCGCTGGGGAAGTATGACGTCACCAGCAAACAGTTTCTGGCCTTCCTGGCTGCCACCGGTTATCAGCCCAAGCCCTGCAACAAGATGCTCAATCTGGGATGGCAGATCGCGCCCACGCGGCCGAGGCTCGCCTATCCGCCATCCGAGAATGAGCCGCCTGACTGGCCCGCGGTCTGCCTCGATCACAAGGACGCACTGGCATACATCGACTGGCTCAACGTCCAAGTGAAGGCGGCGCATCCCGCACTGGCCAACCGTGCCGGGCCCTATCGACTTCCCAGCGAGGCGGAATGGGAATACGCCGCCCGCGCCGGTACCAACACCGCGCGTTGGTGGGGCGACGAGATTGGAAAGAACAACGCCAATTGCAATGGCTGCGGCAGCATCTGGGACAATAGCGTGCTGGCGCCCACGACCGCCTTCAACCCCAACGCGTTCGGGCTCTACGGCATGCTTGGCAACGCCTGGCAGTGGACGGCGGATTGCTGGCATCCCGATTATGTGGACGCACCCGCCGACGGCAGCGCTTGGGAAAAAGGCGGCGACTGCACCAAGCATGTGATCCGCGGCGGCTCGTGGAATAATGTGCCGATCTTCATCCGATCGGCCTCGCGCAACGGCGCCACGGATGACGGCGGCGAGTATGATTATTCGAGCCTGTCGGGGTTCAGAGTGGCGCGGGGTCTGCCATAAGTTGCTTTCTCTTCCGGCCCACGTTCGGATGCTCCGTCGCGCAAAGAATCGGAACTTCCTTTTCGACGAGCATGGTTCCCCGCGGTGCGCAATTGAATTGGCGTCCGATTTGGCTGGCCGTTCGTTCTGGAAGCGCAGGTTCACGAATTGGAGGATACTATGAGTGGCGTCACCAGACTTGTTCTTGCCGCAACCGTGGCTGCGGCCATCGCGCCGGGCATTGCTCAAGGCAAAACCCTGGGTTCCCATTCCATGGCGGCTACCGTGACAAATGTGGACTCTCAGACCGGCATGATGGACGTGGATGCAGGAGGGCATGCGCTTAAACTGCACTTCCCGCCGTCGGCGCTTGGCGATGTGAAGAACGGCGACAAGATCACCGTCCATATAAGCTTCTCGAAATCCTGAAATCCGAACAGGGCAGGCTACAGATAGGGAACGTCTGCTAGGGGAGTTCGGCCGGCCTGCCCCTGTTAATCCTCATGCCCGTCCCCGGCGGTCAGCTGCGCATATTCCTCCGGGCTCATGCCGGGCAGCTTTTGCAGGAACGCGACGATAGCCCAGATCTTGTCGTCGCTATGGCTCGCGCCCCAAGCCGGCATCGCAGTCATCTTGATACCATGCTTGACGACCCAAAAATCTTCGGCCGCATCGGGATGCTTGCGGTTGGCAAGTTTGGGCGGGCGGGGATCCATACCGGGGCGCATTTCATTCTCCGCCATGCCTGGCGCCAGATGGCAGCCTGTGCACATCTCCTTGTAATGATGCGCGCCCATGGAGATTTGCTGCGGATTGTCCAAAGGAGGAACGGAGAGGCCGGAGTCGGCTCTGTCCACTGATCGCTCCCTTGTGTAGGCGGCGAGAGTGTCTACGAAGCCGTGACCCGAATCCGCGCCCACCGGGTACGACCCGGTCATAATGATCGCGATCGCGACAACACAGGCGAAGATTGCGAGAATTCCGATGACCGCAAGTATCCGCATCGCGGTACAACGCATCGAGCGGCAGGGAGTTCCGCTCTACGTCATATTGGTGGCCTCCTTTGGCCCCGACCAAAGTTCGCCTACCTAAGGACGGCGCGTGGGTCCAGCGTGATCGCTATGTCCATTACCGCGTCGTAATGGCCCGGTGGCAAAGCTAGCGGCGACGCCAGAAGCGCCGCGTCGCGGGCCGCGAGCGCCATGGTGCGAAAAAGCTTGTCAGTGTCGAAGCGCGTCTGGTCCACGATCTCCACGTCCGAGATCACGCCCGCGCGCGACAATTTCAGCCGGATCGCCACCGGCGTTCCACGCTTGGCCTCGCTGTCCAACTGCGGCCACCAACGCCGCAAAATCTGTGCCCGCACGAAATCAGCGAGGGCATAGCCGCCGCCTGTGCCTTCGCCCGCGCCCGCGCCATTGTCGGGAGCCGGCAGCGCCGTGTCAGGCGCACGAAGCTGGGCCATCTGGGCGATCTTTGCCTCCATCTCGTCAGGCGGCGGTGTCGTGGCCTTAGCTCGTACCCCTTCGGTCTTGGGCGCAGCCGGCAGGGGTGCATGCAGAATGGCATGGCTGCCGCCCGGCGGACCCGGCACTGCAATGGGCTGCGCCACCAGATCTACCAGCATGGCCTTGAGCGGCGGCTGGCGCAGGACAGGATGGGTCACGCCCCACCATAGCGTCACCAGAAGGAAGACAAGATGCAGCAGCACCGACCCGGCGAGGCCGGCCCGGTTCTCCTGCCAGAGTGCGCGCACTCTCTTGAACATCGGGTTAGTATAACGAATCAAGGGCTTCTGGCGTTAGCCGGAGAGGGTGCCTATTCTGGGCCCGAAATCGAGGACTGAATGAAAATCCATTTGCATCGTGGCGATCTGCCGGAGCGTGTCGACCTGGGCAAGCTGGTGGCGGTCGACACCGAAACGCTGGGCCTCAATCCCCACCGCGACCGGCTCTGCCTGGCGCAATTGTCGGCGGGCGACGGAGTTTGCCATGCCGTGCAGTTCAAGGGGAATGCGTATGACGCGCCCAATCTGAAGCGGCTTCTGGCTGATCCGTCCGTCTCAAAGTTGTTTCATTTTGCCCGTTTTGATGTGGCCATGTTCCGCCGCTATCTGGGCGTCACGTGCGCGCCCATCTATTGCACCAAGATCGCGTCCAAGCTGGTGCGCACCTACACCGACCGGCATGGCTTGAAGGATCTGGTGCGCGAGCTTCTCAACATAGACCTTTCGAAGGAGCAGCAAAGCTCGGATTGGGGCGCCGATGAATTGAGCGAGAAGCAGTTGGCGTATGCCGCCAACGACGTCGCCTATCTCCATCAACTGAAGGAGGGGCTGGACGCGATGCTGGCGCGCGAAGGCCGCACGCATCTGGCGAAAGCGTGCTTCGATTTTCTTCCCACCCGGGCCGAGCTGGATCTTTCGGGTTGGGAAGAGATTGACATTTTCGCGCATTGATGGCGGCGCGCGCCATCGATCCCCCCGTGCTGACTTTCCTCATCCCGAGCTTCCTCATCCCGAGCTTGTCGAGGGACGAGGGACGAGGGACGAAGCATGAGGAATGCATTTACGCACATCCCAGTCCTGATGCCACAGGTTCGCGCCGCTATGACGCTGCCGCTCGCCGCGGTTCGTGCTTTGGGCCTCTAGGCAGAGTTTCCTGGCCGCTCGCCTGATCGGCGGGTCACACCCGCCTGTGCAGCTCTCAGAGTTCGTCCGAAATGGCCCACTCGGGGTATTTCATTTGTCTATGACAAATCGCTCCTCACACTTGCGGGTCTTCCCCCAATAAGCCAGAATCTGGCACGAAATTCGCATCCGGGGCTGCGGATCGCGGGGAATACGGCACCCGGAACCCGGAGCGGTGGGGCGCTTCTTTTAGTTTTGTTTATATCGATCAAAGGGTTATATGGCGCCGGTTAATATCAAGCTTCAGGCTGTCGAGGCCAGCCAAGTCACGGATCTTGCCGCCGCGCAGCGAGTGCTCCGTTATGCGTCCGATGCCCTCACGAGCCTTGGCGAGGCGCTGGATGGCGAGTTCACCCGTGCGCTGAATACCATCCTGGCCGCCCAAGGCCGCGTGATGGTGAGCGGCATGGGCAAATCCGGCCATATCGCGCGCAAGATCGCCGCTACACTTTCGTCGACCGGCACGCCGGCCTATTTCGTCCATCCGGCCGAAGCCTCCCATGGCGATCTGGGTGCGATCACCCGCCAGGACGTGCTGTTAATGCTGTCCTGGGGAGGCGAAACCGCGGAACTTTCCGATCTCATCACTTACGCCAAGCGCTTCGGCATTCCGCTGATCGGCATCGCCAGCAACGCCGAGTCCACCTTGATGCAGGCGGCCGATGTGAAGCTCGCCTTGCCGCGCGCCCAGGAAGCCTGCCCCATGGGACTTGCGCCTACCACATCCACGACGATGATGCTGGGACTGGGCGACGCGCTGGCAGTGGCCTTGATGGAGCGCAAGGGCTTCAGCGCCGACCAATATCGCGACCTTCATCCTGGCGGCTCGCTGGGCCGGGCTTTGATCCGTGTCTCGGATCTCATGCATGGGCGTGAGGAAACGCCGCTCGCGCGCGAGGATTCGAGCATGCGCGAAGTGCTCCTGGTGATGGCCGAGAAACGTTTCGGCTGCGTGGGCATCGTCGATGGCACTGGCGCGCTCACCGGAATCATCACCGATGGCGACCTTTCGCGGCATATCGATGGCGACAATTTCCTCGCCCGGTCCGCGCGCCATGTGATGACCAAGAATCCCAAGATCGCCGAGCCCGATCAGTTGGCCGCCGAGGCCCTGGCCTTCATGAACGACAACAAGATCACCCGCCTGTTCGTTCTGCCGGTGGGCAGTCGCAAGCCGGTGGGAATTTTGCACATCCACGACTGTCTGCGCGCGGGGCTGGGATAATGGCCCCTACAGGCCAACCCGCCC
>DATFSP010000149.1:0-3420 GCA_035262545.1 Rhizomicrobium sp.
AATTATCTGCAGGATTTTCTGTTTACGCCAAGCCAGGCCCGCACGCCCGTCAAGGTTCTTTCCGGTGGCGAAAGGGCCCGGCTTTTGCTCGCCAAGCTGTTTGCCGCGCCTTCCAACTTCCTGGTGCTGGACGAGCCCACCAATGATCTGGATCTGGAGACGCTCGATCTTCTGGAAGAGGTTATCGCCGACTATCCCGGCACCGCGCTCATTGTCAGTCATGACCGCGATTTTCTGGATCGGGTGGCGACCCAGATCGTGCTGGCGGAGGAGGGTGGACGATTCACCGAATATGCCGGCGGCTATGGCGACATGCTGGCCCAACGGGGCGAAGAGCCGCCGCAGCGGTCTCAGATTCGCAAGGAAGTTAAAGCGCCGGCGGAGCGGCGCGTGCGCGTCAGTGCGCCGAAGATGAATTTTTCAGATCTGCATGCCCTCAAGGTGCTGCCGGAAAAAATAGCGGCCGCGGAATTGCGCATGGCGGCACTGGAGGAGAGCCTGTCGGACAGTTCGCTATATGCACGCGATCCCGCCAGGTTCAACAATCTGTCGACGGAACTTGCCGAAATACGGGCACAAAAAGACGCCGATGAGGAACGCTGGCTGGCACTGGAAATGGAACGCGAGGCGTTGGAACAGGAGTGACGACCTGCGCGTTAGTTCCCTGAAGTCAACTGTCGGTTTTAAGGGCCAGTTCCATGAAACGCGCAATCGCTGCAGGACTCGCCACAGGCGTCGCCATGATGATTGGTGGCGCGCTTGGCGCGGTTTCCAACCTTGATCCCAGGCCGGTGCCTGATGCTGACCCTGAGGTGATGAATCCGATCATTGACGGCCAGGCGATGCTGCCTGAACGCGACATCATGGAAAACATGTCTGCTTCGCCCATGCATACGACTTTGGTCCATGATCTGAAGGAAACTGGAGTTGCCGCGGCACTAAAGACCAATGGCCAGTTCACGGTTTTTGCGCCCACTAATGCCGCTTTCGCTGCCGCAGGCGCGCAGTCCAAAGCAAGCCTGGCACGGCGCATGAGCTATCTGATCGTGCCCGGCAAGTATGATTCGCAGGCGATGCTCAGGCTGATCAACGAGGCCGGCGGCGAAGCCAAGATGCGCACGGCGGAGGGTGGCGTCCTGGTGGCCAGGCTGAACGGACCCACCAACATTGTGGTAATGGATGAAGTGGGCAACAGTGCCGACATCGCCATCTACGATGTCCACGACAAGAACGGCATTGTCCATGTCGTGGACCGCGTTCTGGAGCCAAGCGGCCCACCACGCGCGATCGCGTCTAACTAATTCGCATATTTTGCAAGATAATCGGCCAGCGCCTGCGGCGTCATGGTGCTGGCATCCGCGGTCGCGAACACGTCGCTGCCGTTCACAAGTTTGCCGTCCGGCGTGGCGATCAAGAGCGCCGGCACGCCTTTCAGCCGGCCGGTGATGCCGAAGCGGGAGGGAATTTGCTGATTGCGGTCGAAGCGGCCGACATCCACGGCCACCATCTCATAATGCGCGGCCATGAAGCGTTGCATTTCCGGAAGCTTGAGGAAATTGGCCAGCACGACGCAATCCACGCACCAGTTGCCGCCCAGGTCGATCAGCACCCGCTTGCGCGACTTTTTCGCGCGCTCAAACGCGGCCGCCACGGCCGCGTCCGCATTGGCGTGTTCGTCATAGGGTTGCATCAGCACGACGGGCAATTGCTGCAAGGTCGCGATGGAAGGTCTGGGCGCCTGGACCGCTGCCAACGCCGGCGTTGCGAACAACATGGCGGCGAAAACGAGCTTCTTCATGCCGCAGGATTGAGCAGGCCGCGTCCTTCCAGCAGGGCCTCGATTTGGGGATCGCGCCCGCGGAAGGCGCGATAGGCGGCGGCGAAATCGCGCGTGCCGCCGGCGGAATAGATGAACTTGTAAAGACGTTGCGCGGTGGCGGGATCGAAGGGGTCCTGCGCCTCCTTGAAGGCCTTGAAGCCGTCGGCATCCAGTACTTCCGACCAGAGATAGGCATAGTAGCCGGCGGAATAGCCGTCGCCGCCGAAGACGTGGGTGAAATGCGGTGCCGCGTG
The DNA here is from genome assembly GCA_035262545.1 of Rhizomicrobium sp. Lineage (GTDB taxonomy): Bacteria > Pseudomonadota > Alphaproteobacteria > Micropepsales > Micropepsaceae > Rhizomicrobium. The sequence goes on from DATFSP010000149.1 coordinate 2,074, forward strand.
GCGCGGTCCGATCTCTTTGGGCATGCCAATGCGCGCCAGGGTCTGGGCCTGTGCTTCCTTGGGATCGGTGCCCGGCGGTAGAGTATGGAAATCCATGTCGATCAGGGCAGAGGCCAGGAATTCAACGCTAGCAAAACCCTGACCGTAGTTGCGCGCTGCCAGGAGTTTTTGCAGCAATGGCCGCGGCATCGGTTCGCCAGTCAGATGGTGGCGGGCGAAGCGCTCAAGCACTTCGGGTTCCTCAAGCCAGTGTTCGTAGATCTGCGAAGGCAGTTCCACGAAATCGCGCGCCACATTGGTGCCTGACAGGCGCGGATACTTCACCTGACTGAGGAGCCCGTGCAGCGCGTGGCCCATTTCGTGGAACAGGGTTACCGCGTCGTCGAAGGACAAAAGGCAGGGATCGCTTTTGTTGAAATTGGAATTGTTGATGACGATTGGCAGGATTTCACCCGACAATTTCTGCTGATCGCGAAAGCTGGACATCCAGGCGCCGCTCTGCTTGCCGGGCCTCGCGAAATAATCGCCATAAAACAGCCCGATCACCTGGCCTGCGCGCACGACCTCCCAAGCCCGCACATCGGGATGATGGACCGGAAGGTCGGCGCGTTCACGGAAGGAAAGGCCGAACAGTCTGCCGGCGGTGAAGAAAGCCGCTTCGATCAGGTTGGAAAGCTGGAAATAGGGTTTCAGTTCTTCGGTGTCGAAGGCGTATTTCTCCCGCCGCAGCTTTTCGGAATAGTAGCGCCAGTCCCAGGGCGCCAGGCGGAAATTGTTGCCTTCACGGGCGATCAGTGCCTGGAGCGCGTCGCGTTCCTCCAGTGCGCGCAGCCTCGCCGGCTCCCAAACCTCCTCCAACAGGGCGCGCGCCTTTGCCGGCGTGCCCGCCATGGAATCGGCCAGTTTGAAGGCGGCAAAATTCTCATAGCCCAGGAGGGTCGCACGCTCGGCCCTGAGGGCCAGCATCTCGCCGATAATGCCGGCATTGTTGCGGTCATTGTCATTGTCGCCGCGCGATACCCAGGCGCGGTAAAGCTGCTCGCGCAAGGCGCGGTCATCGGCATATTGCAGGAAGGGTTCCACGCTTGAGCGCGACAGAGTGACGGCGAAGGGCGCGTCAAGTTCAAGCGCGGCGGCCTTGGCTGCCGCTGCGTCGCGCACCGCCGGCGGGATGCCCGCCAACTGGCTGTCGTTCAGGCAAAGCACCCAGTCTTCCTCGTCGCCCAGCACATTCTGGCTGAACTGGGTCCCCAGAACCGCCAGCCGCTGTACTATGGCCGCAAGCCGGTCGCGGTCCTTGCCATGAAGCTGGGCGCCGGCGCGCACGAAATCCAGGTGGTAGCGATC
>DATFSP010000150.1:0-20774 GCA_035262545.1 Rhizomicrobium sp.
GCAACCGCCTGTTCGACCGTAGCCTCGCGCATCTTCTCGAGCGGCCACTCACGAAATGGTCCGCCAGAAGCCGTGATAGTGACCACGTCCACTTCACTGGCGTCGCCCGATCCCAGCACCTGGAAAATGGCGTTGTGCTCCGAATCGACCGGGATTATTGCGGCGCCCGACTTCTCCATGGCATCACGGAACACAGGGCCCGCGGCGACAACGCACTCTTTGTTGGCCAGCGCCACCAGCACGCCGCGGTTGATAGCGGCAAGCGCCGGTTCGATCGCCGCAGCGCCCATGATTGCCACCATGACAAAATCCGAGGGCAGATTCGCTGCCGCGATCACCGCGTCGCGGCCGGCTTCCGCCTCGATGCCCGTGCCGGCGAGGCCGGCCTTAAGTTCACCGAACAGCGACGCGTCGCCAATTACCGCGCGCCGGGGACGGAATTGCCTCGCCTGCTTAACCAGGAGTTCGGCATTATTGTGCGCGGTTAGGGCCGAAAGCGGAAAGGCATCAGCACCATAAATTGTCCGGGCATGGGCGATGACATCCAGCGTGTTGACACCGATCGACCCGGTAGATCCCAATATGGTCACGCTGCGCCTGGTCACGTCCGCGAGCGACGGCGCATCCTCGAACACGTGGGTTGCGGCAATCGGCGTCATGCCGCCACTCCGAATAGAGGGTTGAGCCCTGCAAAAAACACCAACAACGCCATCGCGACGCCGGCGGCCAAGGTGGAATCCATACGGTCCAGCACGCCGCCATGACCAGGGATCATTGAGCCGGAGTCCTTCGTGCCGAAACGGCGTTTGACGAAGCTCTCGAAGAGATCGCCCGCATGGGCGGTGCTGCTGAACAGCAGCGCGAACAACGCCGCTTCTCCGGCGGCGCCACCCAGAAACCAGATAAAAGCAGCAAATACCACCGAAGCCGTCAAGCTGCCGCCAATCGTGCCAGCCCAGGTCTTGGAAGGTGAAAGCGCGGGCGCCATGCGCGGGCCGCCGATCAGTTTTCCGAAAATCAGGGCGCCGGAGTCCGTCGCCCATACGATCAAAAACATGCCCACGATGATTACCGCGCCGCGAGGCTCGAAGGCACGCAACGACGTAAGCGCCAGAGCGGGCAATCCGAGATAGAGCACGCCTGTGGCTTGCCACATGGGATTAACAAAGCGGTCCTTGGCCAACTTCCATGACACGCCCGCGCCGGCCGCGAGCAAAAACAGTGCGATCCAAGTCTGGCGCGTCAACAGCAATGCCGCAACCGAAAGCACGACCGTCACGGCGCTAACCGCGACCTCGGTATGATAGTTCCGCCCCTCACTCACCATGCGATGCCATTCCCATGCCGCCGCAATGCTGATCGCCACTACCAGAATGGCAAAAAAAGCCGGCGCCAACGCTAAAAATACGAAAGCAATTAGGGCCAGCCCAATTCCGAACAATGGCCGGGTGATCCAATCCATGTTCCAGCGGATGGCGCGATAGCCAGGCGCATGCTGATGGTGCAGGCTGGTCACGCCACGGCTTCCGAATTGAGGGCGCCGAAACGACGCTCGCGGGCGGCGAAGCTTTGAAGCGCCTTTAACAATTCGCCGCCGCCGAAATCAGGCCACAGCGTGTCCACGAAGAGCAATTCGGCGTACGCCGATTGCCAAAGGAGAAAATTGGAGAGGCGGCGCTCGCCCGAAGTGCGGATGACCAGATCCGGCTCCGGCAGAGCGCTGGTGAAAAGACGGGTGGAAAATAGCTCCGGCGTGATGGTTTCCGGATCAAGGCGGCCCTCGGCCGCTGCGCGCGCCAGCTCGCGGGCGGCGGCAGCAATCTCTTCCTGTCCGCCATAATCGAAAGCAAATGTGAGATTGAGCCCAGTATTGTGGGCAGTGCGGCTTTCCGAATCCAGGATCATCTGCTGGATATCGCTGGCGACGCGGCCGCGGTGGCCGATGATCCGCATGCGCACATTGCGCTCGACCAACTCATCCATGTCGCTGCGGAAATAAGTGCGGAACAATGCCATCAGGGCGCCGACTTCGGCCTTAGGCCGCTTCCAGTTTTCGCTGGAGAAAGCGAATAAAGTGAGATTGGAAAGCCCGATATCGCAGGCCGCTCGTACCGTCTCGCGCACAGCATTCATTCCGGCGAAATGGCCAGCTTCGCGGGGCAAATGACGCTTTCTTGCCCAGCGTCCATTGCCGTCCATGATGATAGCGACATGGCGAGGAAGAACTTGCGGCAATTCGCCCAGGGAAATCTCCATGCCCCGTTACACCTGCATGATTTCCTGCTCCTTAGTATGGAGCGCCGTATCGATATCCTTGACATGGGCGTCGGTAAGCTTTTGCAGCTCTTCGCCCTTGGTGCGATGCTCGTCCTGGCCTATCTTGTGATCCTTCTCCAGCTTCTTGAGTAATTCCATGCCGTCACGACGCACATTTCGTACGGCCACTCTGCCGGCCTCTGCGTATTTGGAGGCAAGTTTTGAAAGCTCCTTGCGCCGTTCCTCATTGAGTTCAGGAAGCGGAATGCGCAGGAGCTGGCCGTCCATTTGCGGATTGAGACCCAGGCCAGCGTCGCGGATCGCCTTGTCGACCGTCTTGGCCAAACTCTTGTCCCATACCTGAACCGTGAGCATGCGAGCTTCCGGTGCGGAGATGGTTCCGACCTGCGAAATCGGCACGACATTGCCGTAGGCCTCGACCGTGACCGGATCGAGCAGCGCCGGTGACGCCCGACCGGTCCTCAGGCCCGCGAATTCGCTTTTCAACGTCGCGACTGCGCCATTCATGCGCCGGTTCATTTCGTCCTTATTATATGCGTCGGCCATTTTCCTTGCCTCGACAGCCCCAGATTTAATGCTAACCCAAACTGGGCCCAGGGCTTTTTTATTTTTCCTTGATGATTGTCGCCCGCCCCTGGCCCTTCAGCACCCGGGCCAAGGCGCCGCGGTCGTGCAACGAAAAGACCAGAATCGGAATACCGTTCTCTCGCGACAGCGAAATCGCCGACGCATCCATTACTGCAAGATCCCGCGCTAATACCTCGTGATAGCTCAAAGATTCGTATCTGACGGCATCAGGGTACTTTTTCGGGTCCGCGCTGTAAACACCATCAACTTGGGTTGCTTTCAACATGGCATCGCAGTTCATCTCCGCGGCCCTAAGAGCGGCCGCGGTATCGGTGGTAAAGAAAGGGTTCCCGGTTCCCGCAGCAAAGATCACCACACGACCCTTCTCCATGTGCCGAATAGCGCGTCGCCGGATATAGGGCTCGCAGACGCTGCTCATGGGAATGGCCGACTGGACCCGACTCGCCAAGCCTGTGCGCTCAAGTGCCGCCTGCATGGCGAGTGCGTTCATTACAGTGGCCAGCATACCCATATAGTCGGCGGTCGCCCGATCGATGCCTTTGGCCGCGCCTGCCAGGCCACGAAAGATATTGCCGCCGCCGATCACCATACAGATCTGAGTGCCGCCATCGGCCGCTTCCTTCACATCGGCGGCGATGCGGTCAACGGTGGCGATGTCGATGCCGTAATTTCCATCGCCCATCAACGCCTCGCCCGAGACCTTGAGCAGCACACGGGCATATTGAGGCGTCGTAAGCATCAGGAAACTCCTGTCAGCGGCTACCTGCCATCTGGGCGACCTCATCGGCGAAGTCGCTTTCGACCTTTTCGATCCCCTCGCCCACCTGAAAGCGGACAAAGCCTTCGACGGTGATGGGCGCGCCGATCTCTTTGGCTGACTTCTCGATCACTCTGCCCACCTGGGTCTCGCCGTCGATCACGAAGGTCTGGGAGAGGAGCACTGTGTCTTCGTAGAACTTACGCATCCGCCCTTCCATCATCTTTTCGATGACATTGTCGGGCTTGCCGGACTGTTTCGCCAATTCCCATTGAACGCCGCGTTCGCGCTCCACGACCTCCTTGGAGAGATGTTCAGGAGTGATGGCGAGAGGCGACGCTGCCGCGACATGCATGGCAAGCTGCTTGGCAAGCGCAGAGAGCTTGGTTTGATCGGCGGTAGATTTGAGGGCCACCAGCACGCCGATCTTGCCCAGTTCGGGCGAGGTCGCGTTGTGGACGTAAGCCCCCACCACGCCAGGCTCGACCGAAAGCGCTACGGTACGGCGCACACTCATATTCTCGCCGATCTTGGCCACCAGTTCGGTGAGGGTCTGTTGCACATTGCTGCTACCATGCTTGGCGGCGAGCAGTTTCTCCAGATCGCCGCCTTCCTTCAGCGCCAAATTGGCAGCGGCCTTGACGAAGCTCTTGAACTCGTCGTTGCGGGCGACGAAGTCGGTCTCGGCATTCACTTCAACCAGCGCGCCGGTCCCTTTGTGCACTGCGACGCCCACCAATCCTTCGGCGGCGGCTCGGCCCGCCTTCTTGGCAGCCTTGGAGATGCCTTTCTTGCGCAGCCAGTCGATGGCGGCTTCCATGTCGCCATTGGTCTCGCTCAACGCGGCCTTGCAATCCATCATGCCGGCGCCGGTCTTGTCGCGCAGATCCTTCACCATGCTCGCGGTGATGTTCGCCATTTTCGTCTCCATTCAAGGCCCCGCGCGGAACACGCGCGAGGCCGTAATCGGGAAAATCAAACGCCAGCTTCGGCCGGCGCTTCGGCCACGTGGCTCGACGTGTCTTCGATCTCTTCCGCCGCGCCGACATCCATGCCGGCCTCGATCTGGCTCTGACCCAGGCCGTCGATGATGGCGCGCGCCGCAAGGTCGCAATAGAGCGCGATGGCACGGGCGGCATCGTCATTGCCCGGAATCGGGTAGGCGATCCCATCGGGATTGGAATTGGAATCCAGAATCGCGGTCACCGGAATGCCCAGCTTGCGAGCCTCGGCGATGGCGATGGCTTCCTTGTTTGTGTCGATCACGAACAGCAGGTTCGGAAGGCCGCCCATCTCCTTGATGCCGCCCAAGGAACGCTCGAGCTTGTCCTGCTCGCGCAGAAGACCCAGGAGCTCCTTCTTGGTAAGGCCGGAATTCTCCGCGCCCGACAGTGTTTCCTCGATGGAGCGCAGGCGGCGGATGGAATGGCTGATGGTCTGCCAGTTGGTGAGCGTGCCGCCCAGCCAGCGGTGATTGACATAGTATTGGGCACAGCGCTTGGCCGCAGCAGCCACCGGCTCGGACGCCTGCCGCTTGGTGCCCACGAACAGGATACGGCCGCCCGACGCCGCCACATCCCTCAGCGCGACCAGTGCCTGATGGAGCAACGGCACAGTCTGGGTGAGGTCCAGGATGTGGATGTCATTGCGGGCGCCGTAGATGTAAGACGCCATCTTCGGGTTCCAACGCTGCTGGCGGTGACCGAAATGGGCGCCGGACTCGAGCAGCCCACGCATGGAAAATTCTGGCAAAGCCATAGATCAGTCTCCTTTACCGGTTGGCCAGACGCGCGGGTTATCCTTTTTAGAGGACACCGGACGGGGACGCCGGAACTCCCGGCGAAACCCACCCGCGCGTGCGAGATGGCCGGGCTTTTAGGCAAGTGTCGCGAAAAAGGCAACACTTGCTTGGTTAACCCTACCTGTCTTCGAAGTCGGGGGTCTGCTACAGCCACCTCCCTTGCCCGCATACATGCGCGTTGGCAAGCAGGCCCAAGCCTCGTCCGCAACCCACATTTGCAGGAAAACCGAGGCTTTTAAGGCGGTTCCCATGTTAAGACCCCCTCATGAAAAGCCCGCTTCGACCAATTCTTGGTCAGTTCTACCCCAACCGTATCGTGGAGGTGGCGAGCCTGGGCTTGGACCGCCCCGGCTTGATCCCCCTCTGGTTTGGGGAAAGCGATCTGGTGACGCCCAAATTCATCTGCGACGCCGCCATCGCGGCGCTCAACGAGGGAAAGACCTTTTATACCTGGGCCCGGGGCATTCCTGAGTTGCGCGAAGCGATCGCCGGTTATCACCAGCGGACTATCAGCGTGCCGGTCGATTCAGAGCGTGTCACAGTCCCGGGCGCGGCCATGCTGGCCATCACCATGGCGCTCTCCTGTGTGGCAGACCGGGGTGATAATGTGGTGATCGTGGCCCCGGTGTGGCCGAACATCTTTCATGCTGCACAGGTGTCAGGCGCCGAGGTGCGCCTGGTGAGGCTTGATGAGGATTGGGCGGCTAGCCGTTGGCGACTCGATCTCGATAAATTGTTTGATCGATGCGACGCCCACACTAAGGCAATCTTCATCTCAACGCCGAATAATCCCTCCGGTTGGATGGCATCCAGAACCGAACAACAGGCGATATTGGATTTTGCCCGCAAGAGGGGCATCGCCATTATCAGCGACGAAGTGTATGGCACGTTGATCTATGACGGCACGACACATGCGCCTTCCTTCCTGGCGATCGCTGGCGAAGACGATCCGGTCTTCGTGATCAACAGTTTTTCCAAGCCCTGGGCGATGACCGGATGGCGCATAGGCTGGCTCACCCATCCCAAGAGCCTGGCGGATGCCATGCGAATTCTTTCGCCCGCCGCCAATACCGGCACCGCCACTTTCAACCAGTATGGGGCGTTGGCGGCGCTTGGCCCAAAAGGCGACGAGTTCCGCGAGGGTCTGCGCAAGCGCTGCGAAACCAATCGCGATCTGGTCAAAGACTTCATCGCCCGCCAGAATCGGCTGAGGTGGATGATACCCGACGGCGCGTTCTACGGCTTTCTTCACATCGAGGGTTTGAGCGACAGTACCGCTTTTGCGCGCGACTTGGTGCTAAAAGCGAATGTCGGCACGGCACCAGGCTCCGCCTTCGGACTAGGCGACCCCCGCGACGAGGCCTATGTGCGCATCTGCTTCGCGCGCGATGCCGGCGGACTGGCCGAAGGCTTGAGACGCATCGAGACCATGCTCGACGCAGCTTAAACAGCTTCGACGGAAATCACGCCGGGGATCGAGGCGATCGTGCTGCGAAGCGTAGCCGTTACCGCATGGCGTTTGCTGAGCGTAATCTCTACTTCCTCGCTGGGCCCGCTGGGCACCACGAAACTTACGAGCCCCTTGCCCGGCTGAACCAACTGGGCGGCGATGGCCGAAAGCGGTGCTGCGGACTCCAGCCTGACCACCATCCCCTCGCCAGCATTAGCCGCTGCCTGATCGAGATCGGTGATGGAGGCGGCACGCAGTTTCAATTCATCGCCGTCCCAGTCGGCGCTGGCAGTGATCACCAGGCTTTTGCCAGCTTCGAGCAGCGGCCGGCTTGCCGCCAGCACTTCCGGAAACAGCATCACTTCGAACATGCCGGAAGGATCGGAGAAGGAGACAAACGCATACATCTGTTCGCTCCTGCCGCGGCGTTCCGATTTTTTGATCAAAGTGCCGGCCAACCGCGCCTTGAAGCCCGAGCGGCGGTCCTCGATGAGGCTGGCAAAGGGCGTCACGCCCAGCCGCTTCAGCGCGGCGCCGTAGGCATCCAGCGGATGGCCGGAGAGATAAAAACCCATGGCGTTGAATTCTTCACCCAAGCGTTCATGCGCCGGCCAATCGGGGACATTCGTCAATCGCAATTCCTCGGAATGCGAATCGCTCCCGCCGAACAGGCTCACCTGTCCGCTGTCCCGTTCGCGCTGGGCCGCTTGCGCGCCGCCCAGGATGCGGTCGGAATTTTCAACCAGCTGGTGGCGGTTGCGGTTGAGACTGTCGAAAGCTCCTGCCTTGGCTAGATTTTCGAAGGCGCGCTTGTTCACCAATCTAGGATCAAGGCGCCGCGCGAAGTCGGAAATTGATTTGAATGGACCGCCTTGCCGCCGCAGCTCGACCACATGATCCATCGCCTGGCGGCCAACGCCCTTGACCGCCGCCAGCGCATAGAACACCAACCCCGCTTCCGCGTCGCAGGCGAACACCGCATCCGAACGATTGATGTCGGGCGGCGCGATCTTGACACCCAACCGTTGGGCCTCCTGACGGAAGATATTGAGCCGGTCGGTGTTGGCGATATCCAGCGTCATCGACGCGGCCAGGAACTCAACCGGATAGTTGGCTTTCAAATAAGCGGTCTGATAGGCGACCTGGGCGTAGGCTGCGGCATGGCCCTTGTTGAAGCCATAACCAGCGAATTTTTCCGCCTGTTCGAAAATCTGCTCTGCGATGGAGGGAATGATGCCGCGTTCACCCGCGCCTTTGAGGAATTTTGCCCGATGAGGGATCATCTCCGACGCGATCTTTTTGCCCATTGCGCGGCGAAGCAGATCCGCCTCGCCCATCGTATAGCCGGCAAGCTCGCGGGCGATGCGCATCACATCGTCCTGATAAGTCATCACGCCATAGGTTTCGCGCAAGATAGGCTCGAGCGAGGGATGGAGATATTCCACCGCCTCCTTGCCGTTCTTGCAGGCGATGTATTTCGGAATGGAATCCATCGGGCCAGGTCGGTAGAGCGCGACCAACGCCACCAGATCGTTGATATGATCGGGCTTCATCTTGCGCAAAAGATCGCGCATGCCAGCGCCTTCCAGTTGGAAGACCCCAATGCTGTCGCCCCTGGACAGCATGTCGAATGTGGCGGAATCGGTGAAGTCGATAGTCTGCGTATTGAGTGCGATGCCGCGTTTCTGTAGCAACTCCTCTGCCTTGGCGATCACAGTCAGGGTCTTGAGGCCGAGAAAGTCGAATTTCACCAGTCCGGCCTTTTCCGCGTCTTCGTAATCGAATTGCGTGACCGGCATCTCCGAACGCGGATCGCGATAGAGCGGCAGGATTTCATCCAAGGGACGGTCGCCAATCACCACGCCGGCCGGATGAGTGGAGGCGTGACGATAGAGCCCCTCGATTCGACCCGTGATTTCGAACAGGCGTTGGGCGATCGGCTCGGATTCGGCAATTGCCTGCAATCTTGGTTCACTTTCGATCGCATCATTCAGAGAAACGGGCTTTCCCGGCGGATTGGGAATGAGCTTGGCGATGCGGTCCACCAGGCCCAAGGGCATTTGCAGCACCCGGCCCGCATCACGCACCGCCGCGCGCGCTTGCAGCGAACCCAGCGCGATGATGTGGGCCACGCGGTCGGCGCCGTATTTGTCGCGTACATAGCGCACAACCTCGTCACGCCGCTCCTGGCAGAAATCAATATCGAAATCTGGCATTGAGATACGCTCGGGATTGAGGAAGCGCTCGAAGAAGAGTCCAAACCGGAGTGGATCGAGGTTCGTGATGTCCAGCGCCCAGGCCACCAGGGACGAGGCGCCGGAGCCGCGCACCCCCACGGGAATGCCCCGCCCTTTGGTCCATTTCATGAAGTCCGAAACGATCAGGAAATAACCCGGAAAGCCCATGCGATTAATGATCGAAAGCTCATACGCGAGCCGCTCGTGATAGACCTTTTCGTCGACGGCGAGTTTGTTGGCGGCGATGCGCCGTTTCAGCCCGTCTTCCGCCTGAACCTTCAGCTCGGCTTCCGGATCTCGTCCGGACTCCGGCATGAAGACCGGCAGAATCGGTTTGCGCTTCACCGGCCGCCAGGCGCAACGCCGGGCTATTTCGATGGTGTTGTCCAGGGCCTCAGGCAGATCGGCGAATTGCGCTGCCATCTCCGCAGGCGTCTTGAACCGGTGCTCACGCGTGAGCCGCCTGCGATCATCTTGCGACACGAAGCTGCCGTCGGCGATGCAGAGAAGCGCATCATGCGCCTCGTACATTTCCCCTTTGCCGAAATGCACGTCATTGGTCGCGACCAGCGGTAGATCCTTGGCATAGGCCAGATCGATCAGCGAACTTTCTGTGGCCCGCTCGTCGGCGAGGCCGTGGCGTTGCAATTCGACATAGAGCCTGTTGGGAAAGATCGCCTTGAGTTCATCCAGGAGCAAAGTGGCGGCTTCCGCCTGACCATCCGATAGAAGCGCGTTGACTGGACCGCCAGGACCGCCGGTGAGCGCGATCAGGCCTTCGGCGTGATCGGTAAGCATCGCTTTGTTCACGTGCGGCCAGTCGCCTGGCTCCGCCTCGAGATAAGCCGCGCTCAAAAGCTTGGTGAGATTTTGGTACCCGGTGTCGTTCTGCACCAGCAGTGGCAGGTGCGGCGGCTTCTTGCGGCTGACGGGCTGTCCAGGACTTACTCCCAACTCGACCGACAAAAGCGCGCCCACGATGGGCTGCACCCCTTCTTTGACCAGGGTGTCGGCAATCTCATAAACACCGAACAAATTGTTGCTGTCGGTGACCGCGACTGCCGGCATCCCGCTTTCGGCAGCAAGTTTGGCCAACTCCTTGGGCCTCACCGCCCCTTCGAGCAGGGAATAGGCGCTCTTTACCCTCAGATGAACGAAGGAAGCCATTTTTCGTGCGTCCGCCATGTCGGAGGCAATTCCGGAATATCGCCGCCACTATTGCCCGCCCGGTCCCCCGTTTCGCGGCCCCCTGCCCGCTATCCACAACTCAAATCGCGGCGAGCATTGCGTGGGCGCCGCTGGTAAGCGCGAAGGATGAAACAATGAAAATCAACAGACCAGCGCCTGCCGCCATATCCTTCAACCACATGGGATCCCTCCGTCGTTCTGGAGGAACGTTCTACTATTGTTCTTTCTTGTTTTGCAAGAACAAAAAGGGATCAGCCATCGATGGCGATGAAAAAATCAAGTCAATTCAACCGTTTCGATCACGTGGGCCCCAGGCACCAACTTGCCTTGATCGAGCAACAGCGCCCGGTCCATGCGGGCCGCCAGACCGAAATTGTGGGTGGCGACCAAGGCCCCCACACCCTGGGCCCGGGTGATCGCAATGAGAGACTCGAACACGCCGCCGGCGGTCTTAGGATCGAGATTGCCCGTGGGCTCGTCCGCCAGAAGGATACGGGGCTTATTCGCCAACGCGCGGGCGATAGCGACGCGTTGCTGCTCGCCGCCCGACAATTGCGCCGGCCGGTGGGTCAGCCGCTCGCCTAAGCCCAGCGTAATGAGAAGGCGCTTTGCCTCATCCTTCGCCTCGCCGCGAGACTTGCCTGCGATCATCTGCGGCAGGACCACATTCTCCAGCGCGTCGAATTCCGGCAGGAGATGATGCGCCTGATAGACAAAGCCGATCAAATCGCGGCGGATGCAGGTTCGTTCCTCTTCGGCGAGACGCGAAACCGCCCGTCCCCCGATAAAGATTTCCCCCGCGGACGGCGCTTCCAGAAGGCCGGCCATGTGGAGCAGCGAGGACTTGCCTGCACCCGACTGGCCCACGAGCGCCACCACTTCGCCTGCCCGAAGCGTCAAGTTGAGATCGCTAAAGACTTCGAGCTGGCCCTCGCCTTCCCTGTAGCGGCGCGAGACATTTTCCAGCCGCAACAGTTCACTCATAACGCAGCGCCTCGACCGGATCGAGCCTAGCTGCCCGCCACGACGGATAAAGTGTGGCAAGGAAGGTGAGCGCCAGAGCCATCACTACCACCGCCGTCACTTCCCCCGGATCCATTTCGGCGGGCATGCGGGACAAGAAATAGACTGTGGGATCAAACAAGGTGGTGCCGGTGAGCCGTGACAGGGCCTGGCGGATATTCTCGATATTGGCGCAGAACACCACGCCGATAAGAAAACCCAGCAGCGTGCCGATCACGCCTATGCTTGCGCCCGCAATCAGGAACACTCGCATCACCGCGCCCCGCGACGCCCCCATAGTACGGAGGATGGCGATGTCCGCCGACTTGTCCTTCACCAGCATGATCAGGCCCGAGACGATGTTAAGAGCCGCCACCAGGATGATCAGAGTGAGGATCAGGAACATCACATTGCGCTCCACCGTTAGCGCCTCGAAGAAGCTGGAGTTGGTATCCTGCCAAGGGATCAGCCTTGTGCCTTTGCCTGCTGCCTGGGCCAGACGCGGCAGTATGGCGAGATCATTGTCGGGATCGCTCACCATCACTTCGATCCCGCTCACGCCGCCACCGACATTGAAGAAAAGCTGCGCTTCCTTGAGCGGCATGAAGATGAAACTGGTGTCGTATTGGGTCATCCCAATGCGAAACGTTCCCGCCACTGTATAAGTCTTGATCCGGGGCGTGGTGCCGAATGGCGTGATATTGCCCTTGGGGGCAATCAGGGTGATGGAGTTTCCGGGATGTAGATCGAGTTTCTGGGCGAGGCCTACCCCGATGATCACCTGGTCGCCGCTGGCGAAGCTCTCCAGCGCTGCCGGTGTGAGCGTGTTGGAGACGATTGTGAGGCTTTTGAGATCGGCCGGACTAAGTCCCCGCACCAGCACGCCCATATTGACGCCGTTCTGGCTTGCCATCACTTCCCCGTCCACCATGGGAGCGGCGCGGGTGACGCCGGGAACGGCCCTGAGCCTTTGCGCCACAATGTCGTAATCGGTCATCGGCCGCGCGACGGCCTGCACCGTGACATGACCGTTCAGGCCCAAAATGCTTTTCAGCAACTCATGCCGGAAGCCGTTCATCACCGACATCACGATGATCAGAGTGGCGACCCCCAACGCAATGCCCACCAGCGAAAAGCCCGAGATCACGGAGACGAAGCTCTCCTGCCTTTTGGCGCGCAAATAGCGCAGCGCCAACATCCATTCGAAGGGCGCGAAAGCCCCGACTTTGCGTGATTCGGCCATGGCGCCCGAGGTTAAGGGCAGGCCCTGCCCGCGTCCACTTGCTTGTGGAACCGGTTCTCGCAAACGGCTAAGAACCGCCGGCAATCCCAGGCTCAAGACCGACCATGCAGCGCGCCCTGAATGTCACCCGCGAGCATTTTGCCGATTGGTATCAGGCAGTCGTGCGCGACGCCGATATGGCGGAAACCAGCCCGGTGCGTGGCGCCATGGTGATCAAGCCCTGGGGCTATGGCGTATGGGAACTGATCCAGCAGGAGTTGGACCGCCGCATCAAGGCAAGCGGCCATGAGAATTGCTATTTCCCCCTGTTCATTCCCCTCTCCTTCATCGCCAAGGAAGCCGAACACGTGGAAGGCTTCGCCAAGGAGATGGCGGTGGTGACGCATCACCGTCTGAAGCAGATTGATGGAAAGCTCCAGCCAGACCCAGAGGCCAAGCTTGAAGAACCGTTGGTCGTCAGGCCCACCTCCGAGACCATCATCGGCGACGCTTTTTCGCGCTGGATCAGAAGCTATCGCGATCTTCCCATGCTCACCAATCAATGGGCCAATGTGGTGCGCTGGGAGATGCGGCCGCGCCTGTTCCTGCGCACCACCGAATTTCTCTGGCAGGAGGGCCACACCGCCCATGCGACGGAAGCGGAGGCAGTCGAGGAGACACGCCGGATGCTGGAAGTCTATCGCGGCTTCGCCGAGGAAGTGCTGGCGATGCCGGTGATCGCGGGCGAGAAGCCGGAGCATGAGCGTTTCCCGGGCGCGGTGAACACCTATTCGATCGAAGCGATGATGCAGGACGGCAAGGCGTTGCAGGCTGGCACCTCGCACTTCCTGGGGACCCATTTCGCCGAGGCCCAGAACATCAAGTTCCAGGACGATTCCGGCTCCCTGACCTATTGCCACACGACCAGTTGGGGCGTTTCCACCCGCCTGATCGGCGGCGTGATCATGACCCATGGAGATGACGACGGCCTGCGCCTTCCACCCGCAATCGCGCCCCGCCAGATCGTGGTGGTGCCCATGCTGCGCGACAAGCCGGAAGACGCCGAGGTGCTGGCTTATTGCCAGAACCTGGTGAAGGCGCTTTGCGATATGACTGCGTTCGGTCAGCCCCTCCGCGCTTTCCTTGACACCAAGAAAATCAAATCGGCGGAAAAACGCTGGAATTGGGTCAGACGCGGCGCGCCCTTGATCGTGGAGATTGGATCGCGCGATGCGGCGGCGGGTCAGGTTACCTATATGCGCCGCGATGATCTGCGTGACGGCGACAAAGTGAAATCCATCGCCAAGCCGCGGGTGGATTTCATCGAGGGGGCCGTCCAGCTTTTGGCCGAGATTCAGGCGGGCCTCTACGCCGAAGCCAAGGCGCGGCTTGATGGCAATATCAAGACCGGGCTGGCCAGCTTCGACGACGTGGCGAAATATTTCGGCGAGGATGACGAAAGTTTCAAAGGCTGGGTGCGTGTCGCTTGGTCCAAGCCAGATGGCGCGTCGCTCGACGCGGTAGAGCAGAAGCTGAAGGCGCTGAAGCTCACCATCCGCAACGCTCCCGAGGATCAGCCGCAATCCTTCGGCACCTGCATCTTCACCAGTGCGCCCGGCCGGGAGGAAATCCTGATCGGGCGGGCTTATTGAAGACTTGATGAAGGCCAGGTTACGGCTTCGCGGAACTATTTCTTGCCGGATGGCAGCGGTTGCGGCACCCTTCGCGCCTTGATCGCGGCTGGGGAGACGCATCGATGACCAAATCGGGAAGTATTCTCGCGCAGACCGCGCTCGCGGCCGCCATTGCTGCCGGGGCACTGATGGCGACCGCCATGCCCGCTTCCGCGCTGATTGCCTGCAACAAATTCGGGGAATGCTGGCATGTGCGGGAGAATTACGTGTACCGGCCCGAATTCGGCGTTACGCTCCATCCCGACAATTGGCACTGGGGACGGCACGAACATTTTCGCTGGCGCGAGCATGCCGACCGTGGCTATTGGCACAATGGCGTCTGGATCTGATCGTTAGCTGCGTGTGCGCTCCGCCTGTCAATGCGCGTTCGGCGCTGGCGGGCAACCTGGTTTCGGGTTGAGAATCGAATTCAACTGATCGCGATTTCAGGTTGGCATAAGCTTGGGCCCCTACGTTTCGGCCCTTTTTGTTCGATTTTCCACTTAGCGGAAGCAATACGCTTAAGCAGGCCCAAGGCACCAGTCGGCAATTTTGTTGCGCATGTTGCATCGCAATATTCCCAGATATTTCGTGACAAAATGCGTGAAGCGCAGTATCTATCGTGTAGATAAAAACTCGCTAAATGCGAGGGCGCGTGAATGCGGCCAAGTTCGGGGATACCAAAGGCCGGAGCCTTCTCCGGCCTTTTATTTTTTACAGTTCCAGCCAGCCGAAGCCGATCGCGAAATAGAAAGCCAGCCACAATACGGCGGCGATGCCGCTGGCCCAGAGCACCTTCTTGCCGAACTGTGCCCTCAGCGGCGCTCCGGTTTCCGCATCCACCTCCCCCAATCCAACGGGTAGAAGGCAGAACAGGGCCAGGAACCAGCACACGGCATAGAAGCTGAACAGCACCACATAATGAAGAAAGCCAGGAATGGTCATGCCTGCTCCAGCTCGACCAGGGTGCCGACGAAGTCTTTGGGATGCAGGAACAGCACCGGCTTGCCATGCGCGCCAATCCTGGGCGCGCCGTCGCCGAGCACACGCGCGCCTTGCCGAACCAACTGGTCACGCGCGGCGATGATATCGCTCACTTCGAAACACAGGTGATGCACGCCGCCGCCCGGATTACGGGCGAGAAATTTGGCGATAGGGGAATTCTCGCCCAAGGGTGAAAGTAGCTCGATCTTGCTGCCGGGAAGCTCGACAAACACCGTGGTGACACCGTGCTCGAGTTGATCCATCGGCGCCGAGACTTTGGCGCCCAGGATATCGCGATAGATGGCGCTGGCCTTGCCAAGGTCGAGGGTGGCGATGGCCACGTGATTCAATCTGCCGATCATAATTCGACCACCGTAACACGGGTGATCGGCTTCTTACCCCAAGCATCTTGTGCGGCGCGGCGCGCGGCGCGGCGCACGGCTTCGCTCAACTCCTCCACATCGGTGTTTTTGGGATTGTAGCGGCGGAGCGCCTCATCCACCACGGCTCGAACCGCGTCTCTCACCGGCTCCGGCATGCCTTCCGCCAATATTGCTGCGTCGGCTGCAGGCCGGCCTTTGGCATCGAGCACCAGCGTGATTGCGATCAGTCCGGCAAAACTCATCGCGCGGCGCGCCTTGGCGAACCCCTCGCCTTCGGCCACCAGCACACGGCCGTCCATGTGAATGCGGCCGGACGGTACCTCGTCGATCAATTCGGCGGGGCCGGGCGCCAAGCGGTAAAGCTGGCCATTGGCGGGAACGAGGGCCTGCGGCACCTGAAGCGATTTCGCGAGCCGCGCATGTTCGGCCATGTGGCGTAATTCTCCGTGCACCGGCACGGCAATGCGCGGCCTGGTCCAACGATACATCTCGGCGAGTTCCTCGCGCGCGGGGTGGCCGGAGACATGGACAAAATGATCCTCCGCCGTCAGCACCTCTACCCCGAGCGCGGAAAGTTTGTTGTGCAGCTCGAAAATCGCGAGCTCATTGCCGGGGATCACGCGGGAAGAAAAGACGACCGCGTCACCCTTGCCCAGTTGCACATCGGGATGATTGGCCAGAGCAATGCGCGAGAGCGCGGCACGGGGCTCACCCTGACTGCCGGTGACCAGATAGAGCACCTTGCCTGGCGGAAGCGCGCTGGCTTCGGCAGCGTCGAGGATGGCAGGGAATTCCTTCAGATAGCCGCTCACGCGTGCCGCCTCAACGATCTTGTGCATGGAGCGGCCCACAAGGGCGATCTTGCGCCCATGCGTATGCGCCGCATGGGCGATGGAGTCCAGCCGCGCCACATTGGAGGCAAAAGCCGTCACCGCCACGCGGCCTGTGAGGTTCCCAATCAATTGCGCGAGACTGTCACGCACCTGGGCTTCCGAACCGGAATGGCCTGGTACCAACGCGTTGGTCGAATCGCACACCAAGGCTAGGACCCCCTCATCGCCCAATTTCCGGATGGCCGCGGCATCACTGGCGACACCCACAACCGGCTCGGGGTCCAGCTTCCAGTCGCCGGTGTGTGCGATCACGCCCAGGGGCGTACGGATTGCCAACAAATTAGGTTCCGGGATCGAATGGGTGATCGAGACGAAGTCGATCGTGAACGGCGCCAGGCTGAGCGACCCGCCCAGGCTCACCTCCTTCACCGGCACCGAAAGTCCCGCCTCGGCCAGCTTCCCCTCGATCAGCCGCGCCGTGAACGGGGTGGCATAAACGGGGCATTTGAGCATAGGCCATAAGAACGCGATGGCGCCGATATGGTCTTCATGCGCATGGGTTGCGACGATGCCCAGGACATCCTCGCGCCGCTCCGCCAGATAGCGTATGTCCGGCAGGACCAAGTCCACGCCGGGTGAATCGGTTTCGCGCCCGAACGTGACGCCGCAATCCACGACGATCCATTGCCGGCGGTTGGACGGACCGAAGCCATAGGCATTGAAATTCATCCCGATCTCGCCCGACCCGCCCAGGGGCAGGAAGACGAGCTCGTCATTTTTTTGCATCGATCCGCTTCTTGACGTTGCGGGCGTGGATCAGCATCAGGCCGCGCAGGGTGAGATCGGTATCGATGTGATCGATCGCAGGAATGTCTGGATGGAACAAATGGGACAGGCCGCCAGTAGCCACCACGGTCATGGGCTTGCCATATTCAGACTTGATGCGCGCGATCAATCCGCCGATCAACCCCACATAACCCCAATAGACGCCCGATTGCATGGCGTCGACGGTATTGCGTCCGATTACGGTCTGTGCCCGATGGATGGCCACGCGGGGCAAAAGGGCTGCAGCCCGGTGCAACGCCTCGATCGAGAGATTGGCACCCGGCGCGATCACGCTGCCATCGAAATCGCCATTCTCGGCCACGATATCGAAATTGGTCGCCGTACCAAAATCCACCACGATTACCGCGCCTTTGTAGCGCTCGTGGGCGGCCACGGTGTTGCAAAGCCGATCGGCGCCCACTTTCTGCGCCGGATCGACATTGGCTTTCATGCCTAGGTCCACGGAAGCATCGCCTACTATCAGGGGCTCGCATTTGAGATAATTGCGGCATAGTGCCCTGAGGTCGAAGAACACCGCCGGTACGACCGTGGCGATGATCGCGGCGTCGAAATTCGCGAAGGAAAGGCCCTCCAACTCCAGCAGCTGACTCAGCCAGACCGCGTATTCGTCAGAGGTGCGTTCGGTGTTGGTGACGGCCCGCCATTGGGCGCGCTGATGTTCGCCGTCATAGACCGCAAAAACGATGTTGGTGTTGCCGGCGTCAATCGCGAGCAGCATTGATCATCCGAAGAAGACGTCGGCCGCGGGAAGCACAGTGAGCCGCCCAAAGCCTTCATTGAGCAGGAGCGCGCCGTTTTCGTCGATGCCTTCGAACATGCCCAACCTTTCTTCCGTGACCAGTCGCGCCCGGATGCGCGTGCCCAGGCCTTGCGCTCTGGCCAGCCACGCGTCGCGGATGGCGGTAAAACCTTGGGCGGTCCAAACCTCATACCATTTCGCGAAGCCCGCCGCGAGCGGCGTCAGCGCGTCTTCGGCGGACGGCGCTACACCCAGTGCCGCCAGGGAGACAGCGGGGAATTCCGTGTCCTTCGGGTAATGCTGGAGATTGACCCCGATTCCGATGGCAAGCGAGCCATGCGCATTCTCCAACAGTATGCCTGCCAGCTTTCTTCCGTCCGCCAGAACATCGTTGGGCCACTTGAGCGAGATGCGCGCATTGGGCGCGAATGAAGCTGCCATATCTGCGGCAGAAATGGCGGCGACAAAAGAGAGTTGCGGCCAGTCCTTTTCGGGCCGGCTGGGATGAATGAGCAAAGTGGCAGCAAGATTACCGCTGGGCGTGTCCCAATTGCGTCCCCGGCGTCCCCGGCCCGCAGTCTGGTACGTTGCCTTAAGCCAAAGAGGGCCAAGCTCTCCCGCCAACGCCAGGCGGCGCGCCTCCTCGTTCGTGGAATCGATTTCATCAAACCGTTTGAGGCCGTAGCCCGACGGCCAGCCCGTCAAGGCAACAGAACCCTGGCGGCCGCGTCGGCGCTGGAAATAATAGGCGACGCCGCCACGATGAAGAACAAGGTCACCACGCCGGAAAGGACCAAGATCAATTTGCTGCCCATAGGCAAGCCGCGGTCGAAAGCGGGTACCGGCTCGTCGAAATACATGACTTTCACTAGGAGCAAATAATAGACCAGTCCCACTGCGCTCGCGAGCACGCCAAGGATAGCGGGCCAGATCAGCCCCGCCTGAATGGCAGCGAGGAAAACGTAGAACTTGGCGAAGAACCCCGCCAAAGGCGGCAGTCCCGCGAGACTGAGAAAAAGGAGCGAGAAGATCAGCGCCAGCCTGGAATCGGTGCTTGCGAGGCCCGCAAGATCCGCAATGGTCTCGACCTGCTTGCCGCCGCGGCGCATTGCCTGGATGCAGGCGAACACGCCCAAATTGGTGAATACATAGATGGCGAGATAGATCAGCACGCCGCGCGCGCCCAGCGCCGTGCCCGCCGCCAATCCCAGCAGTGCATAACCCATATGCCCGATGGAGCTATAGGCCATCAGGCGCTTGATGTTCTTCTGGCCCAGCGCCGCAACCGCGCCCAACGCCATTGAGAGAACCGAAATGGCGATGATGATTTGCCGCCATTGCGCCAGCTCCTGAGGAAAGGACGTGAGGATCGCTCTCACAAACAGCGCCATCGCAGCCACTTTGGCGGCCGTGGCGAGATAGGCGGTGATGGGCGTGGGCGCACCCTCATAGACGTCCGGTGTCCACATGTGAAAAGGCACTGCGGAAACCTTGAACGCCAGTCCGGAGATCAGGAACACCAGGCCGAAAATCAGGCCGATTCCGACGTTTTCATGCGCCATCACCTGCGCGATGCGCGTGAATTCCACCGTGCCGGTGAAGCCATAAATCAGAGAGATGCCATAAAGCATCATGCCTGACGAAAGCGCGCCCAGAACGAAATATTTGAGGCCCGCCTCTGTGGAACGCAGATGGTCGCGGTTGAAGGCGGCAAGCACATAGAGCGCAAGCGATTGCAGTTCCAGGCCCAGATAGAGTGCGACCAAACTTCCCGCCGAGACCATCAACAGCATGCCCAGCGTGGCCAATAGCATCAGTATCGGCAACTCGAACCGCGCCATACCTATGGGCAGGAAAAACTCATTCGCCAAAAGTATCGAAAGCGCCGCGCCGATCAAAATCAGGACCTTGGCAAAGCGGGCGAAATTGTCCGCGACGAAGGCGCCCTGGAAAGCTGTCACATGATCAGAGGTCCAGAACACTGCCACCGCGCCCGAAAGTACCATAAGGCCGACCGCGGCCCAGGAAATCATCGGGGTGACCTTCTCGCCGCCGATAGCGCCCGCCAGCAAGAGCGCCATCGCGCCAACGGCCAGGATCAGTTCGGGCAAAAGGACCAGAAGGTCCGTTTGAAGAGTCACTTCGCCTCTCCCTTCTGGGCAAGCGCCACTTTTCCGGCCGCGTGATCGAACGCCAGCGCGGTCTTGTTGTCGTTGATGAGCTTGGCCACTGACGGAGTCGTGACGTCGAAGACGGGTTTGGGATAAAAGCCCATCGCAATGGTGATCACCACTAGCGGCACAAGGATGGCCACTTCGCGCAGGCTGAGATCCTGGATGGTTCTGAGAGCCGGCTTGACCAGCGCGCCGAAGATGATGCGGCGGTAGAGATAAAGTGCGTACGCGGCCGACAAGATCACGCCGGTGGCGGCGAAAATCGCGATCCAGCTATTGTGCAGGAAAGCACCCAGCATCGTTAGGAATTCGCCGACGAAGCCGCTGGTCCCCGGAAGGCCGACATTGGCCAGGGTGAAGACCATGAAGCAAGCAGCGTAAATGGGCATCCGGTTGACCAACCCGCCATAGGCCGAGATTTCGCGAGTATGCATACGATCGTAGACGACGCCCACGCAGAGGAAGAGCGCGCCGGATACCACGCCATGGCTAAGCATCTGGAAAATGCCGCCCTCCACGCCCTGATGGGTAAGCGTGAATATGCCCATGGTGACGAAGCCCATATGCGCGACCGACGAATAGGCGATCAGCTTCTTCATGTCCTCCTGGGCCAGCGCCAC
>DATFSP010000151.1:0-12588 GCA_035262545.1 Rhizomicrobium sp.
ATGGCGGCCCTGGTCATGCCGAAGAGGTGCTGATGATGGCGGCGGAAGCGTTTGCCGCAGGCGACATCGGCACCGCAGCCCAAGCGTATGGCCATGTGATGCAGGATGATCCCGGCAATCCCAAGGCCGTGGCGGGCCTAGCCGCCTGTTATCTCAAAAGCGGCGATGTCGAGCGCGCCCGTACCACTTTGCGGTTGGTCCGTCCTGACGGGACAGGCGACGAAGCGATCCGGGCGGTCGAGGCCGAACTGAAATTACGCGAAAGTGCCCATGCCGCACCTCGGGGCGAAATCGAGGTGCTCAAGGCCAAGCTGGTCCAGAATGCCAACGACCATCAGGCGCGATACGACCTGGCGCTGGCGCTGGACGCGGTCGGAGACCGTGAAGGCGCCCTCGGCGAGTTGCTGGAGATTGTGCGGCGCGACCGCAAGTGGAATGATGAGGCGGCGAGAAAGCAGGTCGTTACGTTGTTCGAGGCCATGGGACCCACCGATCCCCGAACACTCGATGCAAGACGCACGCTCTCCGCTATCTTGTTCTCGTGAGGTCTGGCCATGAAGCGGGGCTTTCACTCACTTTCCGACCTGCCGCAGACATTGCCCATTTTCCCATTGACGGGTGTGGTGCTGCTTCCCCATTCGGCGCTGCCCTTGAATGTCTTCGAGCCGCGCTATCTGGCGCTGGTGGATGATGCGCTTTCGGGCAACCGGTTGATTGGGATGATCCAGCCGGTCGAAAGCGAGGAGGAAGTGCTTAAGCCCCGCCTCTCGGACGTGGGCTGCGCCGGGCGGGTCGTCTCTTACCGCGAGACGGAGGATAACCGTTATCTCATCACTTTGGCGGGCGTTTGCCGCTTCAAAGTGAAAGAGGAAGTTCCGGTACTGTCGCCCTATCGTCAGGTCGCCTCGGATTTTGCGCCCTTCGCCTCGGACCTGGCGCAGAGCGAAGCCGGGGATTTTCCCCGCGAGCGGCTGCTCTCTGCTCTCAAACATTATCTCTCTCGCCGTGACATGAAGGCGGATTGGAAGAGCGTGATGACGGCTCCGCCGGAGTCCTTGGTCAATGCGCTCTCGATGATGTGTCCATTCGAACCCGCCGAAAAACAAGCCTTGCTGGAAGCGCCTAGCTGGATTGAGCGCGTCGCGACCCTGGTCACGCTGCTTGAAATCTCTACCGCGCCGGGGCCCGGCACGCTGAACTGACGATGACGGCAGCTGATCCGAAATTGCTGGAAGTCCTCATATGTCCGGTCACGCGCACAATGCTGCGCTATGATTCCGAGCGCCAGGAACTGATCAGCCGCGCCGCGGGACTGGCCTATCCCGTCCGCAATGGCGTGCCTATTATGCTGGCGACAGAAGCACGAGAGCTTACGGACGCAGAGCGTGATGGCCTCAGATAGCGGAGCAGAAGCCCGAAATAAAATGACCCCGGACAATTGGCCAACCGAGCTTCGGGTCAATCCCGCCAAGGACAAATTGCGCGTCACCTTCAGCGATGCCAGCGAGATCGCGCTTTCGGCGGAAAAACTTCGAGTGGAATCGCCCAGCGCCGAGGTGCGTGGTCATGGCGGCGCAAAACCCCCGCCCCTTCGAGGAAAAGAGGATGTGAAGATCCTGCGCCTGGAGCCGGTAGGAAACTATGCCGTGCGCATCGTCTTCGACGACGGCCACGACACCGGTCTTTACAGCTGGGATTACCTGAGGCAACTGGCGGGCGCATGAGCGAAGGGGGCCCCCGTCCCGTCAGCCTGGTCAAAAACAAGCGCCGCCCTCGCGCCATCATCAAGGGCCGGGACGCCGGCCGCTTCATCGATTTCTATCACGGCATCCTCACCGCGTCGTGGCCGGGTTTCGTCGGGCAGCTGGCCGCATTATTCCTGATCGTCAATTTGATCTTCGCCGTCCTTTATGTGACTGACCGGGGTGGCATCAGCAACGCTCGGCCTGGCAGTTTCGCCGACGCGTTCTTCTTCAGTGTCCAGACGCTAGGAACGCTGGGCTATGGCGTGATGGCGCCCCGAACCCTCTACACCAATATCCTGGTGACCGCCGAAAGCTTCGCCGGGATCCTGATCATCGCCCTGTTCGCCGGCATGATCTTCGCCCGGTTCTCACGGCCCTTCGCCCGGGTGGTCTTCTCACGAAATGCCGTGGTCACCGAATTCGACGGCGTGCCTATGCTGATGTTCCGCGCCGCCAATCAGCGGGGCAATTCCATTCTGGACGCCTCAGTGACCGTTTCATTGGCCGGCAATTACACGACGCGTGAAGGGTTCATGATCCGGCGCTTCCAGGAACTGAAACTAGTGCGGTCTGTCAATCCCCTCTTCGCCCTGTCATGGACGGTGATGCACCCGATCGATAATTCAAGCCCGCTGTACAATCTGGGCCTGGCCGAGATGATCGAGCATGATATGGAAATCGTGGTGATGTTGGGCGGGATGGACGAGACCATCGCCGACCGCATCTATGCGCGCTATTCCTACATTCCTGAAGAAATTCTTTGGCACCACCGCTTCGTCGACGTCGTGTCGGTCACGCCCAGCGGCAGGCGCGTGGTGGATCTCGTCCGTTTCCACGATACCGAGCAGTACGACTCAAACGCGATAGGCGACCAAAAAAGGCACCACTTAGACACTCGCGCCGATCGCTTGTGAAATCGAAGAAAAGCCGTCTCGGGCCGCCGAAGCCAGCAATTCGCGCTTGATCCGCCCGATCAAGCCGGGGCCCCGATAGACCAGCGCGGTATAGAGCTGCACGAGACTGGCGCCCGCCAGAATTTTCTCATAGGCGTCGCGTCCCGACGAAATACCTCCCACGCCGATCAGCACAATGTCGCACGGCAGACGCGCGCGCAGCTGGCGCAGAATCTCGGTCGAGGGCCGGAAAAGCGGCTTGCCGGAAAGCCCCCCGGTTTCGCCTGCGTGACGACTCCTGAGGGGCGGCCGCGCGATGGTCGTGTTCGAGACAATCACGCCTTCAATTGGCGTCTTGGTTACCACGTCAGCGATGTCGTCAAGCGCGTGAAGGTCCAGGTCGGGAGCGATTTTTAGCAGTATCGGATAACCCACTCCGGCCTTCGCATCGCACGCGTGGGTCGCAACCACCACCCCACCTGCGTTCCGTGCAGAGGGCAGGCTGGACCGAGCCCGCGTCAATGCCGTGAGCAACTGGGCCAATTCTTCCTTGTTCTGAAGCCCGCGCAACCCCGGGGTGTTGGGAGATGAGACATTCACCGTCACATAGTCGGCCAAAGGGGCTAGCCGGGCGAAACCTTGCGCGTAATCGGCAATGCGGTCGCATGAATCCTTGTTGGCGCCGATATTGATGCCAACGATACCGTTTCTGCGGCGCTCGATAAGATTCTTGGCCGCCTCGTCCATCCCGCGATTGTTGAAACCCATGCGATTAATCACGGCTTGGTCTTCGCGCAGCCGAAACAGGCGCGGGCGAGGGTTGCCTGCTTGTGGGCGTGGCGTGACGGTGCCGCATTCGACAAAGCCGAAGCCCAGT
Organism: Rhizomicrobium sp.; assembly: GCA_035262545.1. Classification (GTDB taxonomy): domain Bacteria; phylum Pseudomonadota; class Alphaproteobacteria; order Micropepsales; family Micropepsaceae; genus Rhizomicrobium. The sequence goes on from DATFSP010000151.1 coordinate 3,516, forward strand.
TTCAGCATAGCGGCCGGTACGCGCGCATCCTTGTCGAAGCCGGCCGCCAAGCCGATGGGGTTGGGGAAGGAAAGACCCAGCACTTTAACCGCCAGCTTGGGGTCGTCGGCGCGTGCTATGGGCAGCGGGGGCGCGAACCTCCGTGCAAGCTCCAGAGTGGCCCCGTGGGCGGTTTCCGCGGGCAACGTGCTGAGCAGCCGTGCGGCCAAATCCAAGATCATTTCGTCACTCGACCGCGGGTGTTTTCCAGGATATAGGAATAATTACCGCAACCTGGACTGATGTCTTATATCCGATGCTGACTCATTTCCAAATCTGGCGCGGCATCGACACTTTGGCCTCTCGGCATGGTCTTTCGCCTTCGGGGCTGGCCCGCCTGGCGGGGCTCGATCCCACCACTTTTAATAAGAGCAAGCGAGGCACGTCCGATGGCAAGCTGCGATGGCCCTCTACGGAAAGTATTTCCAAGGTGCTGATGGCGACCGGCGCCAGCCTCGATGACTTTGTCGCCCTGGTGTCTGACAACGAAAGCTCCCGGCCGCCTGCCCGCACGGTGCCTCTTATCGGGTGGGCTCAGGCGGGACAGGCCGGTTATTTCGACGATGCAGGATTCCCCAAGAGGCATGGCTGGGAAGAAATCGCCTTTCCCGATCTAGCCGACACCCATGCCTATGTGCTGGAGATCGCCGGCGATTCGATGTCGCCGGTCTATCGCGATGGCGACCGCATCCTGGTGTCACCATCCGCCAATCTTAGGCGTGGCGACCGGGTGGTGGTGAAGACTTTGGGCGGCGAAGTGATGGCCAAGCAGCTGGGCCGTCTCACCGCTCAGCGCGTAGAACTCAAGAGCCTTAATTCGGCTTACGAAGACCGCGCCTTCGCGCTCGGGGATATCAGTTTCGTGCATCGGATTATTTGGGCCAGCCAGTAGCTTTTTTTGTTCATCCCCTCCGCCCTTCGTTTGCAAGGATTGCTATCCCCCTCCTCTTCCGGCGCTTCGCGCCGACGGGAAGGAAGGTCACGACCAAGATGCGCTGCCCTAAGGGTAGCCTTGAAATACTCTGAGCCTGGCTTCGAAGGCGCTCTGATCGCCCCGCTTCAACAGCGTAAGCAGTTCTTGAGCACGGGCGGCGACAAAGTTCTCGTATGAAGTTTGCGGCGGACCCTGGATTGCGGCTTGCAGTTCGTCTTCGATGCGGGCGCGAAAGCGCGCCGCGTTCAGGCCCGCCAACGACAGCGCGATTTGATAATGGACCGCCACATTGTGAGGCGCCGCGCGACCGGCACGATCGAACAGCGCCAGACTTTGTTCCAGGCTGGCGTCGTAGAGCTTCCCTGCTAGGAACTCCCCGCCCACGCGCACCACTTCGGCGTGCCAGCCACCCAGCGCCGCCAGCGCATAGGCATTGTCCGGATCGGCCGCCAAGGCCGCCTCGAGCTGCGCCTTAGCCTGTGCGGGGCTGTTGCTCATGCCCGCGCGCACGACACCCTCAATCCGAGCCTCGTAGCCCAGCGCGGTCGCGAGCCAGACATGACCATCGGCCTGGTGCGGATCCAGAGCGATGGCACGCCGCGCGTCCTCTTGCGCACGGCGAAGACACGCAAGGCATCGCTCGGGGCGGGTCATCGCGTCTGCCAGCGCCGCCCGCGCGGCAATCGCCAGATCTTCGGCGGTTCGGCCCTCCTCACCCCGGCGCATCGCATCCTGATAATGGCCTTCGGCGTAGAGAGCGAAAAGCTCGCTCGAATCCCCTGGCATGCCCGCCAGAGCCAGCGCGAGTAGCGCCGCCTTCATGTCAGGAATTCGCCTTTCAGCGCCTGCCGGATCAGCCGCGCGGTTTCGGCACAACCGAACAGCGCCGCGAAGGACCCAAAGCGCGGACCCGCGCTTTGGCCGAACAACACTTCGTAGAGAGCCCCGAACCAGGCCCGCAAAGGTTCGAAGCCATGGGCCTTGCCCACTTCGTACACCACATTTTGCACGATGGTCCCGTCGCGCTCGCCGCCCAGCTCTTCCAAGCGCGCCGCGAGACCCTCGAGCGCGGCCCGTTCCTTGTCATCAGGGGCGCGATAGCGTTTGGCCGGCTTCACAAAGTCCTCATAATAGCGCAGCGCATAGCCCACCAGCCGTTCGAGGCCCGGATTCCTTTCGGGCGACGCGTCGGGTGCATAAGCGAGGATGAAGCCCCATAGCACGTCGTGGTTGTGTGCGCCGGACGCGCTCACCAGGTTCAGCAGCAGCGCAAAGCTCACGGGATATTGTTCGACCGGCACCTTGCCGCCATGGATGAACCAGACGGGGTTCTCCAGCCGCTCCGCCTCGCTCTGGTTGGCATGATAGGCATCGAGCAGCGCGATGTAATCATCCACCATCTTGGGGATGACATCGAAATAGAGCCGCTTGGCGGCGCGCGGCTTTTGGAACATGAACAATGCCAGGCTTTCCGCCGGGCCATAAGCCAGCCATTGCTCGATCGTGATGCCGTTTCCCCTGGATTTTGATATTTTCTGACCCTGCTCGTCCAAGAACAGCTCATAGACGAAATGCTCGGGCGGCTCTCCGCCCGCGATTTTGCAGATGGCGTCATAGAGCGGCGTCTGGGCGAGATGATCCTTGCCGTACATCTCATAATCCACGTCCAATGCCGCCCAGCGCATGCCGAAATCGGGTTTCCACTGCAATTTGCAATGCCCTCCCGTGACGGGAACGGTCTGAAGGCTCCCATCCTCCTCGACATAGGTGATCGTGCCCTTCTCCACATCACGGTCCACAACCTTAGCGAGCAGCACTTTGCCCGAGCGGGGACTAATGGGAAGAAAGGGCGAGTAAGTCTGCTGCCGCTCCTCGCCCAGGGTCGGCAGCATCACATCCATCACCTCGTCGTAACGCGCCAGCACCCGCAGCAGCGCCCGATCGAAAGTACCCGATTGGTAGGTTTCGGTGGCGCTTTTGAATTCATAGTGAAATCCGAAATGATCCAGGAAAGCGCGCAGTCGCGCATTCATGTGCGCCCCGAAACTCGCATGCGTGCCAAAAGGATCCGGAATGGCGGTGAGCGGCTTGCCCAAATTGGCGGCGATCATCTCAGGCTGCGGCAGGTTGTCGGGCACTTTGCGCAAGCCGTCCATGTCGTCGGAAAAGGCGATCAAGCGGGCGGGAATATCCGACATTGCCTCGAAGGCTTGACGCACCCAACTGGTGCGCGCCACTTCGCCGAAAGTGCCGATGTGAGGAAGACCCGACGGACCATAGCCGGTTTCCAGCACGATCCCCGCTACGCTCAAGCCGGCCGCCGAACGTCGCGTGACGCGATTCAGCAGCTTGCGCGCTTCCTCGAATGGCCAGGCCTTGGCCGCAAGCGCCTGTTCCCGAAGATGTTTCACTGCACCGTTCACTCTTTATTAGGCCTGATTTTAATCGTTTCGAAAGGGCGGGAAGCTAGGCTTTGGCAGGGGATAGCGTCAATGACCGCGAAAACCGTGGCCGAAAGTGACGACGCTCGGCGAGTTTTTGCCGGCCGCATCGATGTGCCTTATTCGCTGGGCCGTCATTATCTGTCGCTTCCCTTTGCCGTCCTTTGCGTGCCCGCCACCATCCTTGCCGGTCATAAGCTGGGCTTTACGCAGCTGGTACCCTTGCTATTGCAGTTAGCAGTGGTGATCGGAGCAGGACAACTCATTTCGGCCTATCATCGCCGCCTGGTGGGTAGCGATCCTCGTGTCTGGGCCCGCCGCTATACCGTCGTCTCGACCGTCGCCGGTGCTGTTTGGGGATTGGGCGCGGTGCTCTGGTTCCCATGGGACTCATTTCCCGCTGAAGCATATCTCGCGGTGGCTTTCTTGGGCATGACCGCGACCGAATTCATCGCCCGATCAGCCCATCGACCCGCCTTTACCGTGCATACGATACTCGCCCTTGGGCCCCTGGTGCTGCTGTTTCTGATCCAGGGCGGGCTTCTCGCCGTCACGACCGCGGTGCTGGTGGCGTTCTTCGGCGCAGTGCTGATCAGCTACGCCCCCGGCATGGGGCGGCTGATCGACGAGGGCCTGACATTGCGCGGCGAGAATGCCGATCTGGTGATGCGGCTTCAGAATGAGAAAAACGAGGCCATCCTGGCGCGCGACAGCGCCCAGGCCTCGTCGCTCGCCAAGTCCGCCTTTGTGGCCAACATATCCCACGAATTGCGCACGCCGATGAATGCGCTTCTGGGCATGGCGCAATTGCTCGAACGGTCCGATCTTCCCAGGCAGCAAGCCGACCATGTCAAGGTGATGCTGGAAGCGGGGCGCGGCCTGCAAACACTTCTGGACGACGTGATTGCCCTTACCCGCGACGATGAGGACGCGCTGGAGGACGAGGATTGCGATCCCGTCCAGACTGCGCGTGCTGTGACCAGGCTGCTGCAACCGCGCGCCTGGGAAAAAGGCCTCAGGCTGGCTCTCACCCCCGCGCCCGATATGCCCCGTGTGGCCGCTGATCCTCGCCGCGTGCGCCAAGCTTTGCTCAAGATAGCCGACAACGCCCTCAAATTCACCGAGCACGGGATGGTGGACATCCGGCTGGATCTTGACCGTGACCGGCAGGGCCAGCCCATGGTCCGATTTGCCGTATCCGACACCGGCTCGGGTGTCGCCCCCGAAGCGACGCATCTTTTGTTCAAGCCCTTTTCCCCCGGCGATTCCTCCTACACCCGCAAGGAACAAGGCGCGGGCCTCGGGCTCGCCGTCGCGAAAAGGATCGTGGAGCAGGCCGGCGGTGAGGTGGGTTTCGAAAGCACGCGTGGCGAAGGCGCCCTGTTCTGGTTCACCTTGCCAATCTCCGGCCAAACGGGCGCTGCGGCCCAACAGGGGCCAGCCGTGGTGCCGCCGCACGGCTTGTCAATTTTGATCTCGATTTCGTCGTCTGACATAGCGACCTCCATCGCGGATTTCGTGGAGCCCTTCGGCAATCGCGTGGTGATCGCAGTCAACGCCGCCGACGCCGCCTCACTGGCCAGCCAGGACAATTTCGATGCCATCATCGCCGGTGCGGACGAATGCGAAATTTTGGCGGCGGCAACCGATGTCAAGGCACCCATCGCGGCGGTGCTTTTGCGCGATGGCCGCGTGCCGTCAGCAACCGATTGCGTGCTGCGCTGGCCCGCGGGTGGCGATGATCTGTTCCGCGCTCTGGAATCTGTTTCGGCCGGCGCGAAAGTCGGCCGTGATGACAGTCTCTCAACTCCCGCGGCGATCGACGCGGTCACCTTCTCTCAGTTGGAGAAAACGCTGGGGGTAAAGACGCTGATCGAAATTCTGCAATGTTATGTAGCCAATGCCGAGCAGCTCACAAGGGGTTTGTCGAAGGCCTGCGCCGAAGAGAAATGGGACGAAGCGGCCCGGTTGGCGCACGATATTGTGGGCTCGGCCGGCGGTATAGGCTTGGCCGCGATGAGCCAAGCGGCCCGCCACCTCGCCCAGGCTACTCGCGACGGAGAGAGCGTGAACAATTTGCGCAGCGCGGCCCAACAGGTGATGGGTGAACATATGCGGGCCCGCAAGGCGCTGCTCAACCTCTACCCCGAACTGGCTTAGAGGCGGATTTTCGAATCCGATTTTCCACCCGCGTCGATTCCGGATCGCTATAAAGCCGGGATGCTTCCCGCCTCTCAACCCCTTTCGGATCTGACGGCGCTGGTGCCTGCGCCGCCCGGCGCCGCGGCGTGTAACGGCGCAGGTCATTGCCGCCGCCTCTCGCTCAAGGAGGCACGTGAAATTTTCCAGTCTGGCCGCGCTTTGGTGGCGCATGCTGCCTTCGTGGCAGGGCGAATGAAAACTGGCGCGACCAGGCCGCTCCACGATGTGCTGGAGTTGTTCGCATTCATCCGGCCCGGGCGTCCGCTGATTCCCAGTGCGCTGGGTCTGGCGCGTGCTTTGGGACTGGAGTTGCCCCAAACCCCCGAAGCCTCGTCCCGCGCCTTGTTCGAGGTGTCGCTGCGCTTATTGGACGAAGCCCATGACCTTCCCGCCGAGGCGAAGGCACGGCTTGCGCCGCTGGCAGGCACCTTGTCGCGTGCGGGCTGGCGCTGGGGACCCTTGTTGGAACGTGCCCTTGGCGAGGTACGGCAAGGTTCGCCCATTGCGGGACTCGAAGCGTGGCGCGGCCTGCCGCACTGGGAGGATGAAGCGCTCGCCGGCACACCGGGCTCCTTGCCCGTCACCACCAGTGAAGCGCGAGCCCGTCTCAACGCTCTGGTGGATCGCCCGCGCCCCGAACAAGAGGCCTATAGCGACGCTGCGACTTACGCTTTCGGTCCTCGCGAGGAATCCGGCGCGCCCAAGATCGCCCTGGTGGAAGCGGGCACGGGCACAGGCAAGACACTGGGCTACCTGGCGCCCGCCAGCGTCTGGGCCGAGAAGAACGGTCCCGGGCTTTGGATTTCCACCTATACCCGCAATCTTCAGCGCCAGATCGTGCAGGAGATCGCCCATCTTTATCCCGATCCCGACGAGCGCGCCGAAAAAGCCGTCGTACGCAAGGGCCGGGAGAATTATCTTTGCCTGCTGAACTTTGAGGAAGCCGCCAAGCGGACGGCGCTGGCGCCCGGACAGCGCAGCGTAGCGCTGGGACTGATTGCGCGTTGGATTTCATCAAACACAGACGGCGACATTTCCGGTGCAGGCTTTCCAGCCTTCCTCGCCGCATCGCTGCCTTTGAGCGAGATCACGGATCGGCGCGGCGAATGCATTTATGCCGCCTGCCCTCATTACCGCATCTGTTTCATCGAACGCGCCATTCGCCGCGCCCGCCATGCCCCCATCGTGATCGCCAATCACGCCCTGGTCATCGCGCAGGCCGCGGGCGACTGGCTTGCGACCGACCAGACCAGCGATACGCCGCCGGAACGAAGGCTGCGTTATGTCTTCGACGAAGGCCATCATTTGTTCGATGCCGCCGATTCCGGTTTCGCCGCAACTCTGTCTGGACGTGAGATGGCGGAATTGCGCCGCTGGATTCGCGGACCCGAAGCGCGCGCCCGCACCCGCATGCGAGGACTGGAGGAACGGCTCAGGGATTTGATCGCCGACCATGAAGAGGCGCAGCATGCGCTGGAGGACGCGGTCCAGGCGGCGGGTTCGTTGGCCGGTGAAGGCTGGATGGCACGGGTGACCGGCGGAAGCCCGCGCGGGCCAGGCGAGATTTTTCTTGCAGAGACTTACAACCATGTCCGCGCCCGCAGCGACGACCGGGATTCTTTCTACACACTGGAAGCCGAGCCGCATCCCCTGGGCCCAGACACGCTGCGGGCGGTGGCCGAATTATCGCGTTCGTTGAAGCGCATTGCCCAGCCCTTGGCGCAGTTGGCCAAATTGCTGCGTCAGGCGATGGACGAGAAAAGCGCGACCCTCGAACCATATACCCGCGCGCGGCTGGAGGCGGCGGCGCGCGGACTGGATCGCCGCGCGCGCCTCGTGCTGCCGGCGTGGACTGAAATGTTGGACACTCTGGAAGCGGGCGAGATCAGCGACGATTTCACCGACTGGTTCGAGATCAGCCGCGAAGACGGCCGTAACGCCGACATTGGTTTTGAGCGCCACTGGATCGACCCCACCGTGCCGCTGGCTGCCGAGATATTGGAGCCCGCACACGGCGCGCTGATAACTTCGGCCACATTACGCGACGCAAGCCTGGAGGGTGAGGATTGGCAGAGTGCCGAAGTGCGAACCGGCGCGCTACACTTGCCACAGCCGCCCAGGCGCGCCAGTTTCGGTTCGCCCTTCCGCTACGAACGGCAGGCGCGGATCTTCATCGTCAAGGACGTCGCGCGGCGCGATCCGGACGGTCTCGCGGGGGCGATGCGGGAATTATTCCTGGCTTCAGGCGGCGGCGCGTTGGGCCTGTTCACCGCGGTAAAAAATTTGCGCGACACCGAAGCCCGGATCGCCCAGCCATTGGCCGATGCCGGTATCCCGCTTTACGCCCAGCATGTGGACCGGCTCGATACCGGCGCCTTGGTGGATCTGTTCCGCGCCGAGGAGAATGCCTGCTTGCTCGGCACCGACGCGCTGCGCGACGGTGTGGACGTACCCGGCCGATCGCTGCGGTTGGTCGTGTTCGACAAAGTGCCCTGGCCCAAGCCCACTATCTTGCATAAAGCGCGTCGGATCCGCTTTGGCCGATCGTATGACGATCTCCTGACCCGGCTCCGCTTGAAGCAGGCGTTCGGCCGCTTGGTCCGGGGACCTGAGGACCGTGGCTGTTTTGTGATCCTGGAAGGGGCCACACCGTCCCGCCTTCTGGCGGCATTTCCTGAGGCCGCGCCCGTCAAGCGTTGCGGGTTGGCCGAGGCGATTGGGGATATCCGTGATTTCCTGGCCTGAATGCCGGCTTTCGGGGTGTTCAGGAGGATGAGCCGTCCTATAAACCGTCCATGGCCGAACTCCATGCGATCCAGCCAGATGAAGACGGCGGCTATGGCCGTTTCTCCACAGGCATTCTGCCCAGTCATGTCCTGAAGCGCCTGATTACGCAGCGCCGGGAGATCATCGGCGAGGAACCCATCACGCCAGCGCAAATTCAGCCCGCCAGTATCGATCTCCGTCTGGGCGCGAAAGCCTGGCGGGTCCGGGCAAGTTTCCTGCCTGGCCCCGACGCCAGCGTTCAAGACAAGCTCGCCTCCGTCTTCATGCATGAAGTGGACCTGACCAAAGGCGCAGTGCTCGAGACCGGGTGCGTCTATATTGTCCAGCTGCTGGAGCAGGCAGAGTTCTCAGCCCGCATTTCCGGCATCGCCAATCCCAAAAGTTCGACCGGCCGCATCGATGTCTTCACCCGCCTGATCACCGACAGAGCCCAGACTTTCGACCGCGTGGAGGCCGGCTATCACGGTCCGCTCTATGCCGAGATCAGTCCCCAGACCTTCCCGGCCCTGGTGCGCAAGGGCTCGCGCCTCAACCAGCTCCGCATCCGCCATGGCTCGCCGCAATTTAGCGATGCGCAATTGCGCCGTCTTCATACCGAGCAGCCTTTGGTGGATCGCGAGCCCGATATCGATGGCGGATTGGGCCTGTCCATCGACTTGAAAGGCCCTTC
>DATFSP010000152.1:0-3507 GCA_035262545.1 Rhizomicrobium sp.
CATGGAAGGCCATGGGTAAGGCCAGAATTTCGCCTGCCACAACAATGTAGTTGGGATGGCGGACGAAGCGGTAAGGCCCGCGTTTGACCAGCGGCTTTCCGGGCATGGAAATGATGCGCGTCGTCCAATAGGGCCCCAGACTGGCGATGACCCAGATGCGCGCGGCCTGCAACAGCACAAAGATACCGAGCCAGGGCCATGAGATGAGAAGCCCTGCTGGCAAAAGCCAGAGCACCGCCAGCAGCCAGGCAGTATGCAGAAACACAATCAGGGGATAATGGCCGGCGCCGATTTCCACCGCGCCTTCCGCTTTCAATCTTCTGGTATTGCGATTGGCAAGCACCAGCTCGCCCATCCTTTGCAGCACCACCAGGAAGATGATGGCGTAGGCTAAAAGGATCATCGCCCGTCCAGCATCAGGAATGCGGCCGAAAAACCAGGGCCCAATGCGGTCAGAAGGGTGCGCTGGCGCGTCTTGAGCACTTCCATGCGCTCGACCACGAACAGCACGGTGACGGCCGACATGTTGCCATAGTCGCGCAGGACTGAGCGGCTATGTTCAAGCCCGCCGCGCGGCAACTCCAGCGCGTCCTCAAGCGCATCCAGCACTTTTGCGCCCCCCGGATGGCAGGCAAAGGCGTCGATCTCGGACAGGTCTATGCCGTTCTTGGCCAGATATCGATCCAGCAATGGGCGGAAATCGTTGGCTACCAGTGCCGGAATGCTTTGAGCAAATCGGGCCTTCAATCCGTCCTCGGCCATATCCCAGCCCATCACGTCGAGCGAATTCGGCCAGGTATGCTCGCCCGCCGCGCCGAATGCGGGACCTTCGCCGTCGGTCGATAGGATGGCTCCAGCTGCCCCATCGCCGAACAGAGCAGTGGCCACGATATTGCTGTTGGAAATGTCGTTCTTGCGGAACGTGAGCGCGCACAACTCGACCACAAGGAACAGGACCTTGCTTCCGGGCCTGGCCGCGGCGATGTCGGCGGCCCGCGAAAGGCCGGTTACTCCCCCCGCGCAACCCAAGCCGAAGATCGGCAAGCGCTGGATGTCACGGCGCAGTCCCATACGCTCGACCAGGAGCGCGTCAAGGCTGGGCGTGGCGACGCCAGTCGTGGACACCACCACTATGTTATCGATTTGGTCGGGCTTGAGGCCGGCTTCTTCCAGAAGGCGCCGCGCCACTGTTTCCAAAAGATCCACGGCGTTTTCGATGTAGAGCTGTGTGCGGTCCTTCCAGCCATGGTCTTGCAAATACCATTCGATCGGGACGCACGAATAGCGGCGCGCGATGCCGGTATTGGCGAAGACGGGAAAGAGCCTGGCCATGTCCCGCACTTTGCTGAACAGATTCTGGGCGCCCTCGGCAGCATCGGTTTGGGCAATGGCATAGGCCGGCACGGCCGATTTCAAGGCCAGAAGGCGGGGACGCATTGATCCTCGGTCTTGCACGACAGTTTTTCTTAATTGCTAAATCAGCGCCCCAATACTTCTTACGTGCGGAAAGCGTGAAATGCCAGAGCCCCTTAGGTTCGACGGCACGAAAGCGGCGGAAATGCGGCGTTTTGAACAATTTTAGCGAGTTGAAATGCCCATTCTGCGCATGTAAATCAGCCCGGCAGGGGCCCTGACCAAAAGGAAAAACTAATGTCGAACGGGAAACTCATCGCGCTGTCCTGGATCGCGGCCGGCTTGCTGTCGGGCCCCGCTTTCGCAGCAGGCGATGCCGCTCAAGGCAAAGCGGTCTTTCAGCGCTGTGCCATTTGCCACAATGTCGAAAAAGACGGCGGCAATGGCGTGGGACCCAACTTGTTCGGGATCGTGGGCCGCAAGGCTGGCACCGTCGAAGGGTTCAATTATTCTGGACCGATGAAGGCCGCCGGTATCGTCTGGAACGATGACAATCTGTCGAAATGGATCGCCGGGCCCGCTAAGATGATTCCGGGCACCAAAATGGCGTTCGGCGGCATCTCCAGCAAAGGCCAGATCGCAGATGTGGTCGCGTATCTCAACGCGCTGAAATAGCACCCCAGGTTTGGATGTCAGGGATCCCGGCTACGGAACTTGCTCCCGCGGCCTTTTCCACACCTGTGCTGCACTGCGGCGCAAATCGTGGATTTTCCGGAACTAATTTCCCCCAAATGGCGGCTTGATTGACGAAACGGGCGGCCGCGCTTAGTGTTGCGCCGCACAAGAGAGGGGATGGCGAGCCTCCATTTGGAGTTGGAATGCCATCTCATGGGGATCCGGTAAGTCATGAAAGTGCTGGTGCCCGTAAAGCGGGTGATCGACTTCAACGTCAAGGTCCGGGTCAAGAGCGACCAAAGCGGCGTCGAACTCGCCAATGTCAAAATGTCCATGAACCCATTCGACGAGATCGCCGTCGAGGAAGCTGTGCGGCTGAAGGAAAAGGGCAAGGCGACCGAAATCGTGGCGGTTTCCATCGGGCCCCAGCAGGCGAGCGAGACTTTGCGCACGGCACTGGCCATGGGGGCCGATCGGGGCATTCTGGTCAAGAGCGATGCCGAGATCGAGCCTTTGGCTGTCGCCAAGATCCTCAGGGCGATCGTCAACGAGGAAAAACCTGAGTTGGTGATCACCGGCAAACAGGCAATCGACGATGACGCAAACCAGACCGGCCAGATGCTTGCGGCATTGCTGGGTTGGGGCCAAGGCACGTTTGCCCACAAACTCGAATTGGAGAATGGAGCCGCCAAGATCGAGCGTGAAGTGGATGGCGGCCTTCAGTCCGTGGAGGTGAAAACTCCCGCAGTCATGACCACAGATCTCAGGCTCAATGAGCCGCGCTATGCGTCCCTGCCAAACATCATGAAGGCGAAAAAAAAGCCGATCGCCGAAAAAACCCCGGCCGATTATGGCGTGGACGTCGCGCCGCGGATCAAAATCCTGAAAGTAAGCGAGCCGCCCAAGCGTAGCGCCGGCATCAGGGTCAAGAGCGTGCCCGAGCTTTTGGACAAGCTTACGGAAGCGGGGGCGATCTGATGGCCTCGCTAGTCATTGCCGAGCATGACAACAGGGCCTTGAGCGACGCAACCGCCAAGACGGTAGCGGCTTCCTCCAGCGTTTCGTGTCCGGTGCATGTGCTGGTTGCCGGACAGAATTGCGCCTCTGTCGTGGCCGCCGCAGCAAAGATCAAAGGCGTGGAAAAGGTCATTGTCGCGGAGGATCCGCTCTATCTCCATATGATGGCGGAGACGATGGAGACGCTTCTCCTGTCCCTCGCGGACAAGTACGACGCCATCCTGGCGCCTGCCACCAGCAACGGAAAAAATATCCTTCCGCGCGTAGCGGCCAAGCTGGACGTGCCGCAGATTTCCGAAATCATCAAAGTGGTGAGCCCCGACACATTCGAGCGGCCCATCTATGCCGGCAACGCCATCCAGACCGTGGAAGCGAAGCTGCCCAAGAAGATCATCACCGTGCGCACCACCGCGTTCAAGGCGCCGGGCGAAGGCGGCAGCGCCGCAATCGAGAAGATTTCCG
>DATFSP010000153.1:0-3592 GCA_035262545.1 Rhizomicrobium sp.
TGAACTGGTCGGCGTTCATCCGAACCAGCTGGCGATGGCGAAGCTCGCCGCGAAGAGCGCACCGGTGACGGCATTGGCGCGAAATAAGGTAAGGCAATTGGCGGCGTCGTTGATGCTGAGATGTCGCACCTGCCAGAGAAGATGCGCGCCCGCCGGCAGCATCACGAAAGCGAACGGCCAGCCCGCATGTTCGGCGAAGCCCGCCGCCAGCACCAGGGTGAAGCAGGCCGCGTAGAAGCGGAGGATCCATTTTCCGCTGTCCTGCATCAGAAGGCGCGCCGTCGATTTGACGCCGATCAGGGCGTCGTCTTCTTTGTCCTGGTGGGCATAAATCGTGTCGTAACCCAGGGTCCAGAAGAACAAGCCCGCATAGAGAAGCAAAACGGGAAGATCGAGGCGTCCTGTCTGCACGGCGAAACCCATCAGTGCACCCCAATTGAAGGTTAGGCCCAGCCAGGCCTGCGGCCACCAGGTCACGCGCTTCATGAATGGATAGGCGGCCACCAGAACCAGCGAGGCCACGCCCAGAACCACGGTGAAACGGTTAAACTGGATCAGAATGACAAGCCCGATCAGCGCCAGGACCAGTGTGAAGATTGCAGCCGCTAGCACACTCACCCGGCCAGAAGGAATTGGCCGCCCACGGGTGCGCGCCACCTGGGCGTCATATTTGCGGTCGACAATGTCGTTGAAGGCGCAACCCGCGCCACGCATCACCACAGTGCCGATCCCGAACAGCAGCACCGCATAAAGATCGCGCCATTCCGTGAAGCCGCGCTCGTCCGCCATCGCGCCCAGAACCAGGCCGCAAACGCAGGGCCAGAACAGGAGCCAGGAGCCGACCGGCCGGTCCATCCGCATCAATTGCAGGTAAGGACGAATGGTGCGGGGGCTACTCTCGACCCAACTTTGGGCGACTGCGTCGGCGGGGGCTTGCGAGGAAAGGCTCATGCGGTTTCAGTGTGGCATGGCTTCGGATTTGAAAGAAGCGGGCGGGTACACGCGGCTTTTCGTGGCAGCATCCCTGGAACCCGACGCTACGGTGACTCTGGACGAGGGTCAGAGCCACTATCTGCGCCATGTCTTGCGGACCAAACCTGGCGACCGGCTGTTTCTGTTCAATGGCCGCGATGGCGAATGGCAGGCTGAGATCGGCGCCGCTTCCAAACGTGGCGTGAAGGTCATGATTCGGGCGAGAAGGGCGCCCCAATCGGATGTGCCGGATCTGTGGCTGCTGTTTGCGCCGGTAAAAAAAACGCCGTCAGACTATCTCGTCCAGAAAGCTACCGAATTGGGCGCGAGCAAACTTCAACCGGTTTTCACGCGCCGCACCATCGTCACTCGCCTGAACCGGGAGCGGCTTAGAGCAAATGCCGTGGAAGCCGCCGAGCAATCGGCGCGGCTGACTGTGCCGGACATCGGCGAGGCCTTGAGTCTGAATAAAATGCTCGGCGGTTGGGTTGCTGAGCGCCGCATCTTCTTTTGCGACGAGGGCGGTGATGCCAAACCGTTGGCGGAAGCAGTGCGTGAGGCAGGCGACGAAGCGTCCGCCATCCTCACAGGACCGGAAGGCGGCTTTGATCCCGAAGAGCGTGAATTGCTGCGGGCAAAATCCTTCGTGACACCAGTCACGTTGGGTCCGCGCATTCTGCGCGCCGATACCGCCGCGCTGGCGGCGTTGTCGATCTGGCAATCAGTCCGCGGGGATTGGCGTTAGCGGCGTTTCCGATACCAGTGCCCGATATGTAAAGCTCTGTGTCCCGAAAATTGCCCCCACGGCTTTGGAATATTTTTTAAGTCGCCCTGAGCTGCCAGCTGACGCCGAACCTGTCGCTCACCCAGCCGAAGCGTTTGGCAAACGGGTACGCATCCAGCCCCATCAGCACCTGGCCGCCCTCGGACAGGCGGGCGAACAGGCGATCCACTTCTGCCGCGTCGTCACAGGTGACGGCGAAGGAGATAGCGGGTGTGAAGGTGAATGCGTGGCGCACCGGGCTGTCGAAAAATTCCAATTTCCGACCCAAGAGCAGCAAGGTTGCCTGTTTCACCGACCCTTCGGCGCCCGGGCCTTCGGAGCCATAATGAACCAGGGATTCGATCGTGGCGCCGGGAAACAGTGATGCGTAGAAGTGCATCGCTGTTTCCGCGCCACCCTGGAACATCAAGAACGGGTTGATCTCCTTCGCCACGATCAGTCGTAGCGCTGTTCGTAACTGTGCTCGGTCTCACGCCACACATCCCAGAACGGAGGCGGTACCTTACCCTCGGCCTTGTATTGCAGGATGGACAAATGGCTGTGCCAGCCCCCGGAGATGTTCACCGCATAGGCGCGGTCGGGAATTTTGCGGTGCGTGAGGGTGAGGCGAACCTTATTTCCCTCCGGCGTGAGCAGGAATTCCACTTCCGATGCAGGCGGACGCTCTTCGCCAAAAGTGTGGACCAGTCGGCGCATCGGCTCCAGCGCCAAAAGCCGCTCCTTGCTGAGGAATCCCGTCGCGTCCATCTCCTTGAAACGCTCTGGAGGCGGCGACTTGTTGGGGGACAGGTCGCGGTGCTTGAAACGCAGTTCGAATTCTTCTCCCTCATGAGAGGGAATGGCGCCCGAGGCGAACCACTCTCCGCGTTTCTCACCATCGGTGAGATAGGCCCAGATTTTTTCCACCGGCCCCGGAAGGAGACGCTCGAACCGCACCGTATGCTCGTCAATGCGCCTGCCGAATTGATCAGCCGTCATAGTTTTACTCATCATTGTCACCTTTGCAGATTGTTAAGATCGACGCCGTAAAGCGCCGCGTTTTTTTGCATGTAACTGCTTCGCGCCTGCACCTCTCCGCCACGCGCACCCGCGTCCAGCATGTCCAGGAATGTGTGCCAGCCCATCATGGTTTGCGGCTGCATGCGGCTGGGGATCGGCCGGTGGGTTAGGATGAGACGCGTGGCTGAACCGTTTCCCGCCAGCGCGAATTCCAGATAGGTCACGGGCCAAGCAGAAACCATCTGACCGGGCTGGAACGCGTTCCAGGTGTGAGCCAGGAATTCTCCGGGCCGCCAGCCAGTGATTACGCCGCGTATATGCCCGCCCATCAGTTCGATCCGGCCGCCTTCGCGAGGTTCAATCACCGCTTCGCCATACCAGCCTGAAAGCCGCGACGGTTCTGTGAGGAAGGTCCACACTTTTTGAATTGAGGCGGGCAAATCCCGTTCGAACACGATTGCCGCTTCTTCGACCACCTGGCCCTTGTTCATCGCGAGTCCTTTTTCAATGCCTGTTCCAGCGCATCCAATCTTGGATTCCAGAAGGCGCGAATCTTGGCCACCCAGTCCGACAATTCCGCCAATCCTTCCGGATCAAGTTCGTAAATGCGCTTCTGCGCTTCGGCTCGCACCTTCACCAGTTTGGCGGCGCGGAGCGCCTTGAGATGCTGGGATATGGCGGGGGGAGACAGCTCGAACCGGCCCGCGATATCGCCCGCGCATAGGGCGCCCGTCGCCAGCATCTCCACGATGCGCTGACGGGTAGGATCGGCCAAGGCGGCGAAGTGGATATTCGACATACCCATATATTTCACGTTTTGCTTAATTAAGTCAATAC
>DATFSP010000154.1:0-11792 GCA_035262545.1 Rhizomicrobium sp.
CCACCACCAATGCACCAGCCGCGGCAAGGGCGCGATCGAACGGCTCCTCAGCGCGGCGGTCCTTGGCATTCCAGGCGCCGCCATGCAGGTCGAGTATAACGGGATACGGGCCCGAGCCCGACGGTTGATAGACTCGTGCCAAAAGCGAGCGGCCTCTGGTGGTGCGGCGATATTCCAGCTCGCTGACCGTCAAGTTGAACTTGGCGTCAGGGTCATAGCGTGTTGGGGCGGCGGCAAACGCGCAAGGCGCAACAACCGTGGCCACGCAGGCGGTGACACCGAGCTCGATAAAATCGCGACGCCTGACGGAATCCTGGAACATTCACCCTCCAATCACTCCACCGCCGGTTCTCATTGGCGTTGCGCCGGCGAATGCGGCTGGGCTGGACACTACCGCTATCCGCCTTGTCGCCGATCAGATCGGCGGCGGAACCGCTGGCGGCGATGATCGCATCTATCGGCGTCATGCCGGAAGGGATCATCAGGGTCAATCTCGGACTTAATGTTTTCCCACCATCAGGATTGAAAAGGATCCCGGCACCATGGGGCCACGCGCGGGGCGACCTGCTGGTCCGGGTGGGGCACTTGGCGGGGCCGGTTCAAAATCCGCCGTCTCGGTCAGTATATGACCGGTTTTGGTATCAAGGGCCAAGGTCTTTGCGCCCCTTTTTGTCGGCAGCGTCTGCTCGACAGAAAAATCAGTCGGGCTGTTCTCTTTGACGAAAGTCATGGTCCCACCATTCTCAGCGCTGATCGCTTCCCGGGTGGCGGGGTTGAAGGCCACTGTATCAACGCCAATTCCGGTCGGAAGCGCAGTGATGATGCTTCCATTGTCTGCGTTCAGGATGATGACCTGAGGAGAGGGCATCCGATAATAGGCGAAGAGAATGTGATTTTTAGCGTCAAACGCCAGTCCGCTTCCGCCGGTTCCCTTGGAACTGACGTCGTAATGAGCCTGGACTGTCATGGCTTTGGCATCGACAACAGCGACATTAGCTTTGTCGGAAATGTTGATATAGATGGTGCCCTTGCCATCTGTAACTGCCTGCTCAGGACCACCCCCAAGATCCAACGTGCCGGCGACCGTTCCTGTGCGAGCATCGATGATGGTGGCATAGGGTTGTTGGTGACTCAGGATCCAGACGCGTTCGTTGGCAGGATCGAACATGATCCCGTCGGGGCGGCCCTCTACGTCAATGGTTTTTATGGGCTTGAGGGTAGTTGAGTCCCACATTGTAATAGGCTTGGTTGTCGAAAAGCCGTGATGAGATTTGGGATCGACTACTGCACCACCAGCCGCAACGCCTACATGGTCACCCACTGGTGCCAGTGTATCCAGATCGAATACCGCCAAGTGGCCCATCGGTCCATTGCGCGGCGTATAGAGGCGGCGCGCAGCCACGTCGGCAAAGATGTAATCAAAACCTCCATCGCCACCCACTTGTGCGGTCTTCAAGACCCTATATGGGTCGGAAGGCGGAATGCTTTGTGAAAAGCCAATCGAAGGCATAAGCACTGCCGCGGTGAGAAGTACCATACCGATGGCCACGCGCATGGAGCACCTCCGTTGATACTTTCGACCATGGACTGCCTTCCAATCCACAGTTGAAGTACCGAGAGAGCATACGAGACCAGCATGAGTAATGAAACTGCGCTTACGCTTTCAGGGCGCGCGTCACCGGGGGTTTAACTTCCGCACCCTGTCAAGGGCAGAGTCCAGTTTGCTGATCCTTGTATTGTCCGCAAGGGCCAGGACTCGCATCATTTTCGGCGAAATTGCCGCTCGGGCGGCCATCAAAGTCTGCCACCTGCATCCAACCCCAACCCTCAAGCGTGCACGCTTAGTGGAGCGCCTTTCAGATCTGAAGTGGCCCGCCTCAATAGCTTTGGCCGCCACTTCCGTTTCTGCGGACCATGCATGCTTCGGGGAAGGCCATCGCCGCGGCGCGCAACTCCGGCCCTCCAAGGCCATGTTAGCGCATTAGGGCGGCCTCTTGGCGACGCCGCCTGGTAAAGCAAAGAGCCGATGGCTGTCACAGCAACCGGAGGTTTGGTGTAGAGTAAGGCGATGAACTCATTAAGGGTCGGTGCCATCGTCACCGCCATGACCGCTGGTCTTCAGAGCGTGGCTGCAGCTGCTCAGACAATTAATCCTGGGCCGTTCACGGAGGCACAGACCGTTACCGGACGGCAGGGGTATAGGACCTACTGTGCTAGTTGCCACGGCGATGACCTGTCGGGAAAGGGCGCGCCAGCGCTTGCTGGGAAAGAGTTCGCCGCTAGCCAAATTGGGCAGCTCACTACCGCGCAGCTCTATGCCTATATTCAAAGCACGATGCCGTATGACCAAAGTGGTTCTCTTACCAGCGAGATGTATCTGAATATCCTGGCCTTCATTCTGGAAGCCAACGGAGCAAAACCCGGCGATCAAACCTTGACTCCGGCCACCAGTGTAAAGGTCGGCGATATCATAACCGGCATCCCGCCCACTAACTTTGTGCACGACGCAGAAACAAAATAGGGGAGAACCAAATGCCAAAACGAATGAAAAGCCTCTTGCTATCGGTTGCTGCCGCGATCTTGACTTTTAGCGTCTCCCGGGATGTTGCGGCAGAAAGCGCTGTCACCACGATGCTTTATGTAGACAACAGTACTGGGGACGACATATCGGTCATCAATCTTGCCATGCGGAAAGTCGTTGCGACAATTCCTGTCGGAAACCTGCCGCACGCCATCTGCTACCCGGCGGATGGTCGCAAAGTCTATACAACAACTGAACTAATTCCGACGCTCAAGGTGATCAATAGTGCGACCAACACCGTTGCCGAGACGGTTCCCCTGCCCGCGCGGCCCAATGAGTGCGCTGTAACGGAAGACGGGCGGTATGTGGTCGTGGCACTGCGTGGCAACAACACAGCTGCGATCATTGAATCCGCCACCGGTCAAATCGTGAAGACATTACTCATCAAAGGCGCACACAATTGCTTCACCCCAATGGGAGGAAGCAATGATTACGTATATTGCGAAGAGCAACGGGGCTTCGACATTGCCAAAATTGACATGAAAACGATGGACATCGCCGACAGAATAAAAGTGAACGGTGAGGGCCGCCCGTTCGTCGTTTCGCCTGATATGAATACAATCTACGTTGCGTTAAGCGATCTAAGCGGCTTCGCCATGGTGGATGTCCCGACCGCCAAAGTCACTGAGATTGTTCTTCCACCTACACAGGAAATGGCCTGCACGACTGAGCCAGGGAATACACCGACTCATGGGATAGCTTTGACGCCAGATACGGGGAAATTGTGGATTACGGATGTGGCGGGAGCGGGTGTCTATGTGTTCGACCTAAAGACTAAGAAGCTCTCGAACAAAATCACGGTTGGTAGGTGCCCGAACTGGATTGCAATTACCACCGATGGGAAATCCGTTGCCGTAAGCAACACTGAAAGTGACAGCGTCTCCATAATAGATGCCAAAAGCGAGAAGGTCCTTTCAGAGATTCCGGTCGGAAAGGGACCAAAGCGACTTGAATTTGTGAACGTTCCGGCAATGCCCAGTTAGAAATTTTGTCGCCCTAATATTGCGCGACACGCGCGCCACCATTGGCGCCGCGACCATGCGCAGTGACGAAGATGAGTGCCCTAGACAACGGACCCAGGAGCGTTGGGGCTGCTTTGCCCCCCGGCCCAGGGAAGCTACCCTGTCCCAGGCGGGGGGCTAGGAGCGCAGTAATTTTAAACTCAGTGCCCCATTGACAGTTATGAATCTGCTTTCGAACTGGAAGGACTGCACCATCCGCGGCACGTTCTCCAATTGCCCGAAGCGATGACTTGAGCCAGCGGTCGCCTCACTGAGCCATTTATCTTAGGCGAAAGGTTTAGGCAGTACGTTTTTTCAGCCAGTCCCGCACAATACGCTGCTCAAGCGTTATGGTGATGGCGACCACAGAAGCTCCGATAAATGCGATCCCCAAAGACGTGAAGATCGTCGCTAAGTAGGACCCCGTGTATGGCACGACTTCGAGTGCTTTTGCGCCAAGTACAAGAATAATTGCCATTTGGTAGTTTTTAGAGTTTCTCTCGGCTGTGTTCCCGATAGCGGCGATGCCACCAAAAATGAGAAGCAACGGAGCCACTATTGGATTAGAGAAAAAGGCGGATGCTATGGCCAAAATAACGGCGAGCAATCTTCCCACCGCAGAGAATTTTTCCATATTTTCCTCCTGGCATTTGTAATAAAGCGAGAGGATTGTAACACTAAATGTCCGCATGAAGGTTGTTGTGTGCGTACCTCTCAGGCCCGTACGCCCCACGGCGCACTAGGGATGCCATCATCATCGCGCAGGATCGTTGCTCAAGCGCTAGGGCCTGTGCGTGTAGCCGCCGCGAAAAACAGTTATTTGGCGTTGGGTTATTAGGCCGCGAATTTTCCGTGTTCCAATTTCGCCAACTGCTTCAATAGCGTATTGGTGGGTGATGCAGGAATCGAACCTGCGACCCGCTGATTAAGAGTCAGCTGCTCTACCAACTGAGCTAATCACCCAACGCCCCGGGCCTCTCGAGGACCCCGCGGGGAGGGGCCTCTTAGCAGAGGGGTCCTCCCCTGTCCAGAAAAGGGTTTGGCCGACCCACACGCGCGAAAAACCGCGCCAAATCGTAAGTATCACACGCGACGGAACGGGCGTCTTGGTCCAGTCCCCCTCCCCTGCGCATGTGAAGCATGCTGGCAAGGGCTGCCAATAGCGAGCTCTCGCGCGCGCGAAGGGCGGAGGGATAATTAAATGATTCCGCCACTATGCCGCGGGATCTCCACCTGCCGGTGTACATGCACGCTCATCAGGAGGCCGAACCCGAACATCACCGTGAGCATGGCGGTGCCCCCATACGACAGAAGCGGCATTGGAATTCCCACCACTGGGATCAGTCCCATCACCATCAGCCCATTGATCATAATGTAGAAGAAGAAATTGAGCGTGATGCCCATGGAGAGAAGCCGGGCGAACTGGCTTCTGGCGCTCATCGCGATCTGGACGCCGTAAAAGATCACGGTGGCGAACAGGACCAGCATGGCAATGGCGCCCACGAAGCCGAACTCCTCGCATAGGCTGGTCCAGATGAAGTCGGTCTGCTTCTCAGGCAGGAAGTTCAGCCGGCTTTGCGTTCCTTGGAGAAAGCCCTTGCCGGAGAGCCCACCCGAACCGATGGCAATCTTGGCCTGGGTGATGTTCCAGCCCGCGCCCAGCGCGTCGGCTTCCGGATTGAGGAAGGTCATCACTCGGGCCTTCTGGTAATCATGCAGGACAAAACGCCATGCCAGCGGAATGGCAGTGACGATCGCGCTCACCGCCGGGACGATCCAGTACCAGGACAGGCCCGCCAGGAACAGCAGCGACACGCCGTCCATCACGATAATCAAGGTGGTGCCCAGGTTGGGCTCTATCACCACGAACAAAGCGGGGATGCTGATCATCACGAGCGCGATGCCCAAATTGAGCGGTTTGGATACTTCCTCCACGCTCTTGCCGTGCAGAAAGCGGGCGAGCGCCAAGACCAGCGAGATTTTCATCAGCTCCGACGGCTGCAGCTCCAGCGGTCCCAGCATGATCCAGCGTTGCGCGCCCAGACCGACATGGCCGGCCACATCCACCGCCACGAGCAACAGAAGCGCCAGGCCGTAGGCCGGATAGGCGAGACTCATCCAAACCCGGACATCGATCGAGGCCGCCACCACCAGGATGAAAAGCCCCACCAAGAATTTCGACAATTGCGACAGCGCCCAGGGCTGGAAATGGCCCCCGGCCACTGAATACAGCATGGCGATGCCGACGGTCGCGATGATTGTGATCAGGAGCACCAGGCCCCAATTCACATCTAGCAATTTGTCGAAGATGCCGAGCGTGCGTTTGGCGACGGCGTAGGGTCTGGAATTCATCAGATGGCGCCGCCCTTGGAAAGTGCGGCCGCCTTGATCGGATAACCCGGCGTCACGGGCACCGCGGCGGCCGCGTTGACCGGCGGATAGGCGTTGGGCCTGCCTAGCGTGTCGCGCTTCTGGGCGAATGTAAGGATGTCGCGCGCGAACTGCACCTGTGGCTCGGTGTGCGCGTTGCCGCCATGCTCTAGGACGATCGAAGCGGCGTAGCGCGGATTATCGAGCGGCGCGAAGGCAATGAACAAGGCATGCTCGCGCTGCGCCCAGGGCAACTCGCTCTGGGGCGTCAGGCCGCCTTGCCGTTCTTCCCTGGTGATGCGACGCACCTGCGCCGTGCCAGTCTTGCCGGCCATTTCGAAGCCCGGCTGCAGGATGCGAGATCCATAGGCTGTGCCGCCCGGCGCGTTAACGGCCATGCCCATGCCCTGGCGCACCATGGCGAATGCCTTGTCCGAGAAGGGCAGCGACGCGGCCAGCGAATGGGACTGGAGCGAGGCACCCACCTGATGGGTCAGCCGCGGCGAAACCGCCTTGCCGGTCGCGAGCCGCGCGGCCAGCGTGCAGAGCTGGATCGGCGTGACGAGGACATAGCCTTGGCCGATGCCGTTGACGAGCGTCTCGCCCTGCTGCCATGGAACGCCGAACCGCGCCATCTTCCAGGCGCGAGTTGGGATGAGGCCGCCGAGTTCGCCGGGCAACTCGATGCCGGTTGGCGAACCCAGTCCCAGGGCATGGGCGGCCTCGGCCATCTTGTCGATGCCCAGCCGCCGCGCCACTTCGTAGAAGCAGATGTCGCAGGAGACCTGGATGCCGCGTGTCAGGTTGACATGGCCATGGCCGCCGATCCTCCACGCATCGCAGTAGAAAGTGTGGTCGCCGAGCCGCATCGAACCGGTGCAGCCGACGACGAGGTCGTCCATCCCGTTGTCCACTGCCGCCAGCGCCATGGCGGTCTTGAAGGTAGAGCCGGGCGGATAGGTGCCAGCGATGGCCTTGTTGAGCAACGGCTTGTAGTCGGAAGTGGCCAGCTCGCGCCATTGCGGGCCGGTGACGCCGACATTGAACCAGTTGGGATCGAAACCGGGCGTGGAGGAAAGCGCCAGGACATCGCCGCTGGTCGCGTCCATCACCACGCAGGCAGCGCTTTCCCCGCTCAGGCGCTGATCGGCGAAACGCTGCAGCTCGCCATCAAGGCTGAGCCAGACATCCTGGCCGGGACCGCCAGGATCCCTGCCAAGCTCGCGGATCACCCGGCCATAGGCATTGACTTCGACGCGGCTGGCGCCGGCGCGGCCGCGGAGCTGCTTGTCGAACTCTCTCTCGATGCCGCGCTTGCCGATGCGCATGCCCGGCAGGCTCATCAGCGGATCGTCGTCATGCGCCAGCTCCTGCTCGGAGACCGAGGAGACATAGCCCAGCACATGCACCATTTCGGGACCGTAAGGATAGTCGCGGGTCTCGCTCACATCCGGCTGCACGCCGGGCAGATAGGGCAGATGCAAATTGATGCGGGAAAATTCCTCCCAAGTGAGATTCTCCGCCACTGGAACGGGCACGAATTTCTTGTTCTGCGCAAGCTCGGCCAGCACGCGCTTCTTTTGTGTATCGGTGAGTTGGATCACCTTGCCAATTGTGTCCAGTGCTTCCTCGACACCGTCGGTCGCCTGTTCGGCCACCAGCAGCACCCGGTAATTGCGCCTGTTGTTGGCGAGCTCGACCCCGAAACGGTCGAAGATGCGGCCGCGCGGCGGAGCGAGGAGCCGCTCATTGATGCGGTTGTCCTCGGCTTCGGTCATGTATTCGCTGCCGTCGCGGATCTGGAGTTGGTAAAGCCGTCCCCCCAGAACCGCGAAGATCGCGGCCATCCCGCCTCCCAGCGCCAGCGAGCGGCGGGAGAAAGTTGCGTAGCGAGACTTGTCCTTCTTATCGAACAGCGGCATCAGAAGTCGCTCCTGAGCGGCCCAACAAGACGGCGATGAACGACGCCGACCAGATAAGCGCCCGGAATATAGAGCAGCACCGTAACGACAAGTTCTGCCACAATGGGACTGATTGGTGGCGCATGCCAATAATAAAGTGCCACCGTGGCATAGGCGCACGCCGAGGCGATCAAAACCGCGGTGGCAAAGCCCAAAACCGCACCCAGACCCGACAGTCCCGCAAAAGCCTCGCGTTGCCGTTCAATGACGGCGTAGGCAACCACGAAGGAAAGGGTCCAGACGCCCGGCGGCCCACCCGCCAAAATGTCCTGAAACAGGCCAATGCCAAACACCCCGGCCGGCGTCATCAGGTCGGGCCGCACGAGGCACCAAAAATAGATCGGCACCAGGCCCAAAAGCGGAGCGGGCACCAGTCCATTGGTAAGCGATAAAGGCAGACTCGAAGCCAGGACCGCCAGAAAAGCAACCAGGACAGGCACCAAGGCCGATATTAATCGCCCCCCCATCGCCGTCCCCGTGCGCTCATTAAGCTCCATCGTGTCATCGATCCTGATCGGCTTGGCCGGCCGGCGTTTGGTTTGTGTCGGGAGCAGCCTGAGGCTGCGGCGCCACCGTCCCGAAAGCAGGTGGTTGAGCTTGTAGCGGCACCGTCACGGTGGCGGCCCCATTGGGCTGGGCGCTGTGCGCTGTCTTCGTCGGTGCGCCGGGTGCGGCCCCTGAGACTGGCGATGGCAAAGCATGTGTTGGGGCCGCCCTTGTTAAGGCTGGTTTGGGTTGAACGCTTGGTGCGGCCCCAGGGACCGGCGATGGCAACGCATGTGTTGGGGCCGCCCCTGTTGACGTGGGTGCAGCCGGCAAGGTCGCTGGGGCCGCCGGCACCGGCGCGGCCGGCTTCAACCCTGCCGCCACGGCTGGAAGCTGGCTTCGCGCGTTGGCGGGCAATTCTTCCGGGGGCCGCCGGAAGGCCAATATTTCCACATCCTGGGCCGACGCGGCATCAGCCAAAAGCGCCACGCGATACTGGCCAGCCTGTTCCACCACCGTGCCGACGGGCAGGCCGGGTGGCAAGAGCCCACCATCGCCCGATGACACGACTTGATCGCCCGCATGCAGGGTCACGGTTTGCGACAAGGTGTCGAGTGTGGGCGTCGCTGTGTTGTCCCCCACCATGATCGCCTGGTGATTGCCCGGCGCGACGGCGACGGGAATGCGGCTATTCAGATCGGTGAGCAAAATCACCCAGCTGGTGCGTTGGCCGGTAAGATAAATGCGTCCGATCATGCCGCGCGCGTCGACCACCGCCTCGCCCGGCTTGACATTATTACCCGCGCCCGCATCCAGGATCATGGTCTGAAGGAAGGGCCGGTTGGCGCGCCCGATCACCTGCGAGAGGACGGAGCGGATGTCTGGATCGGGCACGGCGTGTAACAGCGACTGATAGCGCTTGACGCGGTCCTGCATCACCACCGCGACATTGCGCCATTGTCTCAGCCGCGCGTTCTCGTCCTTGAGAAGCAAGTTCTGATGATAGACGGCGAAAAGCTCGTCGACCGAACCCAAAAACCGGTCAAACTCGCTGATCGGCGCTTGTACCACCACCAGGAGCGGCTGCATTTTGTCGATAATCGCAGTGCGCGCGCGGTCGAACAAATTGGACTGCGCCTTCCCGAGAAGGACAAGCGCCACCGCCAGCGCAAGCACGATGACCAGTGGAAGCTGGGTATTGCCCCGCCGGGCGATTTTCCAGGTGCCGTTGGCCATGACTATGGGCCCCTTCAGCCCAATCTAGAAACCAAGTCTAGAACGCGGTGGACAGAACATGACGCATACCCTTCGTGTTTTCCAGAACCCGGCCCGTGCCAAGCGCGACGCAGGACAGCGGATCGTCCGCAATGGAGACGGGAAGGCCGGTTTCGTTTCTTAATACGGAATCGAGATTGGCGAGCAGCGAACCGCCGCCTGTGAGCACGATGCCCTTGTCCACGATATCGGCGGCAAGCTCGGGTGGCGTGGCTTCAAGCGCCACCTTCACCGCTTCCACGATCGCGCCGACGGGCTCGGCCAGGGCTTCGGCGACATGACGCTGGGTGATAGTGATCTCCTTCGGCACGCCGTTAAGTAGATCGCGGCCCTTGATCTCCATAGTGACTCCGCTGCCGCCTTCCGGCGCCGCTGCCGAGCCGATCTCCTTTTTGATGCGCTCGGAGGAGGCCTCACCGATGAGAAGATTCTGGTGGCGCCGGATATAGGCGATGATCGCTTCGTCCATCTTGTCGCCGCCGACGCGCACGCTCCGCGAATAGACGATGCCACCCAATGACAGCACCGCGACCTCGGTCGTGCCACCGCCGATATCCACTACCATGGAGCCGGTAGGTTCAGAGACTGGAAGGCCCGCACCGATCGCCGCCGCCATCGGCTCCTCGATCAAAAAGACCCGCCGCGCTCCCGCAGACAGCGCCGATTCTTGAATCGCCCGGCGTTCGACCGCCGTCGAACCTGAAGGCACGCAGACGATGATCATGGGATTGGCGAAGGAACGGCGGTTATGCACCTTGCGGATGAAGTGCTTGATCATCTCTTCCGCTACTTCGAAATCGGCGATCACGCCGTCGCGCATGGGCCGAATCGCTTCGATGTTGCCTGGCGTACGCCCCAGCATCATCTTGGCGTCATTGCCGACCGCACGGACCGACTTCTTGCCGCTTCTGGTGGTCATGGTGGCCACCACCGACGGCTCGTTGAGGACGATACCGCGCCCCTTGACATAGACAAGCGTGTTCGCCGTCCCAAGATCAATGGCCATGTCGCTCGATAGAGCGCCAAGTAGACTGCCGAACATGCTTAACCTGCCAATCCCCTGATTAAGGAAACAGTGTCCCGAAATGTCGCGTGCGAGCAAGAAAACTCCAGCGGTACGCGGGGAGTTTCCCTCTTTCTCATTGCGCGACTGTTAACGCCTCAGGCCTCTGCTTCTCCCGTTTCACCAATAATTTGTTAAGGGCGTTCACATAGGCATAGGCTGCCGCCACCATCGTGTCCGTATCGGACGCCTTTCCGGTCACGGTGCGGCCGTCTTCTTCCAGCCGGACATTGACCGTGGCTTGGGCGTCGGTGCCTTCCGTAACCGCATTGATCTGGAACAGTTGAAGGGTCGCCGTATGTGGGTAGCTTTCCCGGATAGCGCGGAACACCGCGTCTACCGGGCCGTCCCCCTCCATGGTCACGTGCCGGTCCTCGCCTCGGACCGACAAAGTCATGATCGCATTGGGCTTAATGCCAATGCCGGTCTCGACCCTGAGCGCCTTAACCTGAATCGCGTCCTGGCCGCGCATGATCTCGTCATCCACCAACGCGGCGATGTCTTCGTCGAAGACGTGTTTTTTTTTGTCGGCCAGGTCCTTAAAGCGACGGAAAGCGTCTTCGATGGCCGCGTCGCCGAGCGTATAACCCATGCCTTCCAGCTTGTCACGGAAGGCATGCCGGCCGGAGAGCTTACCCAGCATCAGTGAGGTGGCCTTCACGCCCACATCCTCGGGCCGCATGATCTCGTAGGTCTCGACATTCTTGAGCATGCGGTCCTGATGGATGCCGCTCTCATGACTGAAGGCGTTCTTGCCCACGATCGCTTTGTTGTATTGGACGGGGAAGCCGGTGACGTTCGAGACGAGCTTCGATGCACGCGCGAGCATGGTGGTGTCGATGCCGGTCGTGAACGGCATGCGGTCGCGGCGCACCTTGAGCGCCATCACGATCTCTTCCAAGGCGGCATTTCCAGCCCGCTCCCCGATGCCGTTGATCGTGCACTCGACCTGCCGGGCGCCGCTCTTGACTGCGGCCAGCGCGTTGGCGGTTGCCATGCCGAGGTCGTTGTGGCAGTGGGCCGAGAAGATCGCCCGGTCGGCGTTCGGGACGTGC
>DATFSP010000155.1:0-5148 GCA_035262545.1 Rhizomicrobium sp.
GATCAGGTCCACGGGAATGGGTGCCGACGGATTTTCGGCATGGAGTTTGGCGGCATCCGTGCCAATTCGCTTCATCAAGTTCTTGGAGGTTGGTCCCAGGTTCGAACCGCGCGAATTGGCCGCATCATACCCGTTGCCCGCCGCCGAGGGCCGGCCATGGAAGTATTTGTCGCCGGCGAAATTCTGCCCAATCAGTCCGGAACCGATCACCTGGCCATTGCGTGTCACGAGGCTGCCCTTGGCTTGATAGGGAAAAAGCACGTGGGCGATGCCTGTGATGCCCAGGGGATAGATCAGGCCGGTGATCAGGGTCATCAGCACGATCATCAGAATGGCGGGACGGATTTGCTTCAGCATGACTTGCTCCTAAGCCAAGCCGACGGCGGTGACCGCCAAATCGATCAGCTTGATGCCGATGAAGGGCACGATGATGCCGCCCAGCCCATAAATCAGAAGATTACGGCGTAGGATGCTGGCCGCGCCTACGGGTTTGTAGGTCACGCCCCTCAATGCCAGGGGGATGAGCGCGACGATGATCAGGGCATTGAAGACGATTGCCGACAGGATCGCGCTTTCCGGCGTGTGCAGCTTCATGATGTTGAGAGCCTGAAGCTGGGGATAGAAGGCCACGAACATAGCCGGGATGATGGCAAAATATTTCGCCACATCATTGGCGATTGAAAAAGTGGTGAGCGCGCCCCGCGTCATCAGAAGCTGCTTGCCGATTTCCACGATCTCGATGAGCTTGGTAGGATCGCTGTCTAGGTCCACCATGTTGCCGGCCTCGCGCGCCGCCATGGTGCCTGTGTTCATCGCCACGCCCACATCGGCCTGCGCCAGCGCCGGGGCATCATTGGTGCCGTCGCCGCACATCGCGACCAGCTTGCCCCTGGCCTGTTCGTCGCGGATCAGCTTGAGCTTGGCTTCCGGCGTCGCCTGGGCCAGGAAATCGTCTACGCCGGATTCCGCTGCAATGGCGGCGGCGGTGAGCGGATTGTCGCCGGTAATCATCACGGTGCGAATACCCATCTTGCGCAGGGCGGCGAAGCGCTCACGGATTCCGCCTTTCACGATGTCCTTGAGATGGATGATGCCCAGAAGCTTGGCGTCGCGTGCCACCGCAAGGGGCGTGCCCCCGGACTTGGCGATCTGATCCGAGATCACGGTTAGTTCACGGGCTGCATCGCTGCCAGCGAGCTTGCAATAGGCCAGCACCGCATCCACCGCGCCCTTGCGGACGGACGAGCCGTCCACATCGATGCCGCTGATCCGCGTCTGCGCCGAAAAGGGAATGAAATGCGCATGCAGGGGCGCCATATCGCGTCCGCGGATGCCATAATTTTCTTTGGCCAGGACCACTATGGAACGGCCCTCTGGCGTTTCGTCCGACAGCGAGGCGAGTTGGGCTGCATCGGCGAGTTCGCGTTCAGAAATTCCTTTCATCGGCAGGAATTGCGTCGCTTGGCGGTTGCCCAAGGTGATAGTACCGGTCTTGTCCAACAGCAGCGTGTCCACGTCACCGGCGGCTTCGACTGCGCGGCCGGACATGGCCAACACATTGAAGCGTACCAGCCGGTCCATTCCGGCAATGCCGATGGCTGAAAGCAGCGCGCCGATGGTGGTAGGGATCAAGGTGACGAACAGTGCCACCAGCATCAGCACGGTCAAGCGTCCGCCGGCATAGGCGGCAAAGCTCGGAATGGTTGCCACCGCGAAGACAAAGATGATGGTCATGCCGGCGAGCAGGATGTTGAGAGCGATCTCGTTGGGCGTTTTCTGCCGCTCCGCCCCCTCGACCAGCGCGATCATGCGGTCGAGGAAGGTGGAGCCCTGTGCCGCCGTAATGCGCACCTTGATCTGGTCCGAGATCACCGTGGTCCCGCCGGTGACAGCGGAACGGTCGCCGCCCGACTCCCGGATCACGGGCGCAGATTCGCCGGTGATGGCCGCCTCGTTCACTGAGGCCACACCTTCGATCACCTCGCCGTCGCTGGGGATCAGATCGCCCGCTTCGACCAGCACGATATCGCCAGGCTTGAGCGAGGTTGCCGCCACTTCGCGCCAGGAATTGCCGCCTCTACCCAACAATTTGGCATTGGTTTCGCTGCGGGTCTTGCGCAGCGTGGCAGCCTGCGCCTTGCCCCGGCCCTCAGCCACCGCCTCGGAAAAATTGGCGAACACCAAAGTGAACCAGAGCCAGAGATTGATCTGGAACGAGAAGAGAAGGTGGGCGCCGCCAGTGAAGAGATCACGCAAGAACAAGATAGTGGTGAGGGTGGTGACGATCTCGACCACGAACATCACCGGGTTGGCGATCATGTGCCGGGGATGAAGCTTGGCGAATGCGCCGCCGATTGCGGGCACCAGAATTTGAGGATCGGTAACACTGGCCGCCGGCGTCTTCTTGCGGACGCGGTCGCTACCGATGGGAGAAAGTTCGTTCACGGGCGGATTCTCAATAGGATGCGCCGGCTTGCATCGTGAAATTTTCCACGATGGGGCCCAGCGACAAGGCGGGGAAATAAGTGAGAGCGCCCATGATCAGGATCACGCCCACCACCAGCCCCACGAACAAGGGGCCGTCGGTGGGGAAGGTGCCGGATGAAGGTGGAACAATCTTTTTGGTCACGAGTGAGCCCGCCACCGCCAGCATCGGCACGATCACCAGAAACCGGCCAATCAGCATAGCTGCGCCCAATGTCGTGTTGTAAAAGAGCGTATTGGGCGAAAGACCGCCGAACGCGCTGCCATTGTTGGCGGTGGTGGAAGTGTAGGCGTAAAGAATCTCACTGAAGCCATGCGGCCCCGCATTGCCCAGCGGCGTGGTGCCCACCGGCAGCACAGACGCCAGTGCGGTGAACCCCAGGATCGAGAAAGGCAGGATCAAGAGCGCAAGCATCGCCATCTTGACTTCTTTGGCTTCGATCTTCTTGCCCAGATATTCCGGTGTGCGGCCCACCATCAATCCGGCCACAAACACGGCAATAATGGCAAACAGCAGCATGCCATAGAGGCCCGAGCCTACACCGCCGAAGATGATCT
Organism: Rhizomicrobium sp.; assembly: GCA_035262545.1. GTDB lineage: Bacteria > Pseudomonadota > Alphaproteobacteria > Micropepsales > Micropepsaceae > Rhizomicrobium. Next base: position 3,043 of record DATFSP010000155.1, read on the forward strand.
CGCCCACCTGCATGTTGATCAGGGGGATCAGTCCGCCCAATGGCATAAGACTGTCATGCTGATTGTTGATGGCGCCGCAGGAGGCGTCGGTAGTGACCGCGGTGAAAAGCGCGGAATTCGCGATACCGAAACGGACCTCCTTGCCTTCCATATTGCCGCCGGCCTGAAGCGCGCTGGCAGTCTGGTCGATGTGGAACGGGGTGAAGGCAGGATTGACCGCGGCTTCCGCCTGATACACCGCAGCGGTTCCCCCAAAATACAGCACCGCCATCACCGCGAAAATCGCCCAACCCTGGCGCTCATTACCCACCATCCGGCCGAACATATTGGTCAGGGCCGCGCCCAGACTGAAGATCAACACCATCTCGATGAGATTGCTCAGTGCACCGGGATTCTCGAATGGATGGGCGGAATTGGCGTTAAAAAATCCGCCTCCGTTGGTGCCCAGCATCTTAATCACTTCCTGGGATGCGACTGGGCCCAACGCGATGGTCTGCTTTCCGCCTTCCAGGCCGATTGCCTGGATGTAAGGGTTCAGCGTCTGCGGCATTCCCTGCCAGACGAAAAACAGCGCCACGATGACGGAGATGGGAAGAAGCACATGAAGCGTTGCTCGGGTGAGATCGACCCAAAAATTTCCCACACCCCTTGCCGTGCGCCGGGCAAATCCCCGGATCAGGGCGACCGCCAAGGCGATGCCCGTGGCGGCCGAAACAAAATTATGCACCGCGAGCCCGGCCATCTGCGTCAGATAGCTCATGGTCGTTTCCGGCGTGTAGGACTGCCAATTGGTATTGGTAACAAAGCTGATGGAGGTATTGAGCGCGAGATGCTCGCCTATAGCCGGCAAATGCTGCGGATTGAAGGGCAGAGCGGCTTGCAGCCGCTGCAACGCATAAAGCGTGACAAAACCGGCCAGGCTGAACATCAGCATCGCCACCGCATAGACGGTCCAATGCTGGTCTTCGTCCTCGCGGACGCCACATAGGCGGTAAAGCAGCTGCTCGACCGGCCTCATAAGCGGAGAGAGAAAGGTCCGCTCGCCCTCAAAGACCCGTGTCATATAGCCGCCCAGTGGGCGGGTGATCAGGAGAATGATCAGCGAGAAGATCGCGATCTGAATCCAGCCATTTATCGTCATAATCGTGCCCCCTCAGAACCGTTCGGGGCGTACAAGCGCGTAGACTAGATAGAAAAGAATGCCCACCGTCACCAGCGCGCCCAGGGAGTAATCGAGAATCATGGCTGCCTCTCAGAGCTGGTCGCAGACATGGGTGTAGAGAACCGCCAGTGCAAAGAAGCCGAAACCGGCGGCAATAAAGATCACGTCAAACATATCGCCCTCCCGCGCCAAAGATTGGCAAATCCAGGAATAAAAATTCGAGCGGGATCGCAAGCCGACATCATAAAAAAAACATAAGAAGATCGCCGCCATTTGCGCAGTAAATCGAAAAAGAATGTCCGCGCGGCGGCCACTCAGAATTTCCGGGATATGCCAAATTAGCCCTGCAGATTGGGGCTATCGCAACAGAAAGGCTGCGCATCGCAATGGCCCAGAAGGGCGCGCATGTTCAAGCAGCTATGGATAAGCTCGAAGCACGACTATCGGCCCGCCGAACCACTTGCCCCAGAAATTACACAAGCAGGGAAAACGAAAAGTTCGTGAACTGGGATAACTATTTGTGTCGAATGGTGCCCAGGGACGTCGCCCAAAAAAGCCCATAAGTTATTGACGAACCGACATCTTTTCTTCAGCCAAGGCACCCGATACCAACAAAAATGCCATCAGATGGGAGGATTACCTCCCGCCCCCCAGGACCTATTATCTGATGTTCTGTATACAGAGTATACCACTAAGTGGCGGGTGCTATGTTCTGGTGAATGTGACCACCAACACGTCGCGGATCGCAGTCTTTTGTAGATTTAGCGGCGCAATTGGCGTCACACCGTGGAAAACTCGCGCATCATCAAGAAAGACCGCGTCCCCAGCCCCACTTAACGTGAAATTTCCCAGCGATGCTCCGCTCGCATCAAAGATCTGCGTCACGCCACTCGACACATTCTCGCGGTTAACCAGCATCACAAAGGCACCGTCCACGCCGTCGC
>DATFSP010000156.1:0-2375 GCA_035262545.1 Rhizomicrobium sp.
TTGTCGGAAGCCGAATTGGATGCACTGGTGGCGCCCTGGGTGGGCAAAGGCGGCTTGACCGCCGACATCCCTCTGCCGAGATTGATTGACGCCTCGCTGATGCCAGGCGCCGATCTGGATGTCATCAGCCTTGGGTCCCACTTGAAGATGGTGGCGCCTCATGCCGTTCTCGATGATCACCGAAGCTGGATCGCGCGACTTTCGGCCATCGCCGACACGGTGCGCTATTCGGCCTACATCGTCCTCGTCCTGATAGCGGGCGCGACCGCCGCCTCTGTTTCCTTTGCAACGCGCGCGGGCCTTGCCGCGCATCACGAAATGGTGGCCCTGTTACATCAAATGGGCGCTCGCGCGGGCTTCATTGCGGGCACGGTCGAGCGGCATTATTTCTTCTCCGCGCTTGCCGCGGCGCTGCTCGGCACGCTTCTGGCGGCAATCCTTTTCCTCAGCGTGGGCGGGCTGGAGCATTTCGGCGTCGAAGCGGTCCCGTTCCTACCGCCTTTGCTGCTCGATTGGTCAGAGCTGGGTTGGCTGATCGCGGTCCCGGCCGTAACGGCGTTGATCGCCTGGGCCACGGCGCGCATCTCTGTGCTTTCGGTGGTTCGTGCTATTTACTAGTGTTGTGGTTTCGAAGTTCGCTAGCCGATAATGCGTGGCTTCTTCCTGGCAGTAACGATCTTCGTCCTGGCCTATGTGCTGGGTTTTGTTGCCTTCATTTCACTTTTGCCCAAGACGCCCGCCAATTTCGATGGAGCCGACGGCATCGTCGTGCTCACGGGCGGCGAGACGAGGCTCGATCGCGCCGCCGCTTTGTTCGAGCATGGCGTGGGCAAAAGGCTTCTTATCAGCGGCGTGGACGAGGCCACGACCAAGGAGACGCTGAAGCATCTGGTTCATGGCGGACGGCGCTTCGACTGCTGCGCCGATCTTGGCTATGCGGCGGAAGATACGCGTGGCAACGCCCAGGAGACTGCGGACTGGGCACGGGCGCATGATTTTCATCGCCTGATCCTGGTCACGGCGCGCTATCATATGCCGCGTTCGCTGCAAGAATTCGCTACCGCCATGCCTCATGTGCGCTTCTTGCCCTACCCCGTGGAGCAGGAACGGATGGACCTGGCGGACTGGTGGCTGCATCCGCACACGATGTTCTTGCTGCATCGCGAGTATGTGAAATATTTGGCGAGTCTCATTACCACCAGCATGGCGCGGGCATGATCGCAATCCGCTCGGCTCTGTTCATGGCTTGGTTTCTTCTTCTCACAATCGTGATGGCGATCATCTTCCTGCCACTTCTGGCCGCTCCTCGCAAAGCCACGGTATGGATGGCGCGTTATTGGGTGCGAGCGACTTTGTGGGGACTGAAAGTCTTCGCCGGGCTTGGCCAGCTTCAGGTGGGCAAGGTGCCCAGCGGCGGCGTACTGGTCGCCTCCAAACATATGAGCATGTGGGACACGCTGGCGCTTTATCTGGCGCTCGGGGATCCGGGAATTGTGCTGAAGCGTGAGCTGCTGCGGATTCCTTTCTATGGCTGGTATCTCAACAAGACTGCCGCCATCCCAATCGACCGGGGCGCAGGCGCCGACGCCTTGCGGCGCATGCTCCATGCTGCGGAGAAAGTCCTGAGCGAGGGCCGCCCCATTCTCATATTCCCGGAGGGCACGCGCAAAAAACCCGGCGCAGTCCCCCACTACAAGCCCGGTGTCGCCGGTCTCTATGGCCATCTGGGCGTTTCTTGCGTGCCCGTAGCGCTCGATTCCGGGCGCTTCTGGCAAGGGTTCTGGAAATATCGTGGCACCATCAGCGTGGAGTTTCTCGACCCGATTCCGGCTGGGTTGAAGCGGCGGGAATTCATGGCGCGGCTTGAGGACGATATCGAGAGCGCCACCAACCGGCTGCTTGAGCGATGAAACCGGCGGAAAGAATTTGCGGCCCCTGCCAGGCGTGCTGCGTGGCGCCCAAGATCGACACGCCGGAATTCAAGAAGCCTTCGGGCGTGCCTTGCGTCCATCTGGTTGAAAAAGGCTGCGGCATTTATCAGACGCGTCCGCCCGTGTGCCGCGGCTTTCTCTGCGGGTGGCGGCTTTTGCCCGAACTCGACATTTCGTGGCGGCCGGATCTCAGCGGCGTGATGCTGATATGCATCAATCAAGATGACGTGCCCCAGGCGTATCGCCCCGCCGGTCACGGCTGGGTGTTCGTGATTCTCGACGGCAAGAAGGCGCTCACGCCGACACTGGCCCGCCATGTCGCCGACCTCGCGCGCCGCAAGATCGCCGTCTATTTGTCTGCCATCACGCCCCGTACCCAACTCAACGAACAATTAGACGTGCCGCTCAAGGCCGGCGACATGGATGGCGTCCTGGCCGTGCTGG
>DATFSP010000157.1:0-2252 GCA_035262545.1 Rhizomicrobium sp.
TTCTGGAAGTGCCGGCCCATACCAGGGGCGCCATCACCTTTGTCATCGACGGCAATGCCTTTACCGGCGACACCATGTTCCTGATGGGCTGCGGGCGGCTGTTCGAGGGCGATCCCCAAATGATGTGGACCAGCCTGTCCAAGCTGATGACCCTGCCGGATGAGACGAAGATCTACTGCGGCCACGAATATACCGAGAGCAATGGCCGCTTTGCGCTCACGCTTGAACCCGGCAATCAGGCCTTGCAAAAGCGGGTGGCAGAGGTGAAAGCGATCCGTGCCAAGGGCCGGCCCACGGTGCCCGCCACCATGGGGATGGAGAAACAGACCAGTCCGTTCCTCAGGCCCGACAATCCGGAAATCCGCGAAAGCTTGGGCATGGAGAAGGCCGGCACGGTCGCGGCCTTTGGCGAGATCAGGGCAAGGAAGGACCGGTTCTAGTCCGGCTGCTGCGCGCTGCCGGAATCGTCGCCACCGAAATACGACGTCGTCGCGTCGCCAGTGGTCGTGACCACCGAGACGCCTGCGTCCGCCATGTCGCCAGCGGCATCCATGGCGATGCAGCCTGACAGAAAGGCGGTCATGGCGGCAATCGCCGCGAGCGTGACCGGTGCGTGGCTGAAGCTTTCCATGACCGATGCCCGTCTCGATTGCCCGTCTCAATTGACAGCGGATGTGCTTAGCCGCCCAATGGTCAAAAGATCGCTAACCATGATGCCCCGATGACGGAAATTCTGTTCGCCACCAGGCTGTACAAGGCGCGCATCGTGCCGCCCGCAGGCTTGGGCAAAACTTGCCTGGGCGTGGCTGCGGAAGACAAAGCCGGCCAGCGCTGGTCGCGCGAGCATGGCTATGGCGGCTATACCTCCTATGCCTCGCTCAACGACCTGCCGCGCCGCGCCAGCATCTTTGACGAGCTGGAGCACAAGATTGCCCGCCATGTGCGGGCTTTCGCGCGGGAGCTTCAGTTCGACCTGGGCGGACGCAAGCTTGTGCTCGACAGCCTCTGGATCAATGTGATGGACAAGGGCGCGATGCATGCGCCCCACATCCATCCCCATTCGGTGATCAGCGGCACCTATTATGTCAGCGTCCCGCCAAGGTCGGGCGCGATCCGCTTCGAGGACCCGCGGCTTGCCATGATGATGGCCGCCCCGCCGCGAAAGCCGAAGGCGCGGCCCGAAAACCGCCTGTTCGTGGATGTCGCGCCCAGATCCGGCCTGCTGCTGTTGTGGGAAAGCTGGCTGCGCCACGGGGTCGAAGCGAACGGCGCGAGCGGCAAGCGGATTTCGGTGAGCTTCAATTACGGGCGCAACTGATGTCGGCCCGTTTTGTGCCATAGTGGGAAAACAACAAAACAGGGAGGGCTTCAGTCATGCATGTCTTCACCGGTTCGATTGAAATCCAGATGCTGTGCTGGTCCGTTGTGCTGGGCCTTGTACAGTTGGTCATCGCCACCAGCCTGACGGTCAAGGATGTGGGAATGCCATATGCCACCAGCCCGCGCGATAAGCCGGCGCCGGCCGTGGCGATCATGACCGGGCGCTTCCTGCGCGCCTTTCACAATTTCCGCGAGACTTTCGTCTATTTCGCGGTGGCGGTGCTCCTGGTAGCCCTGCTGAACAAGACAAGTTCGACCACCGCGTTGGGCGCACAACTCTATTTCTGGGCGCGATTGATTTATGTGCCCGTCTACGCGGCCGGCATACCGTGGCTCCGCACGGCAATCTGGACAGTGTCGCTGGTCGGGCTGGTCATGGTGCTGTTGGGGACGCTCGCCTAGACCAAGTCGGGAGGATCAAGTCAGGAGCATAATGCGCGCAAACTTTGCGCGCATTTCTTCTCCTGCATGGCAACGCGATGAGGTAGACCACTTTCATCAGTATGCGTTGATTCCGGGGCGGCGGTGACACGCACTCCCGGCCGACAGGGCTCTCGAGATCCACCTGACGATGCGACTATTCCAGGACAGTAAAGACCGATCGGCGGAAAACTCGAAATCGTCGGGCGAGATACTGGGGCTTGACCGGCCGGTCGGGTTGTCGCTGGGGGTTGCGCTTGTGACAAGCGCGCTGGCTGCGGTTGTCGTAGTTTCCGATCCGTCAGCCGCAGCCCGACTGTCGGACTGGTCACGGAGCGTCGAATCGAATGCGTGGCTGGGACGTGCCCTTCCGAAAGTGTTGCCGGTTACACATGCGCCGTTCCAGTACCGGATCGAGGAAGGCGTTTCGATCCGGCAGCAGTTGACCAATT
>DATFSP010000158.1:0-2626 GCA_035262545.1 Rhizomicrobium sp.
CGCGGTCGTGACCTTGAGCAGCTTGACGCGGGGCGGCGGAGAAATCTCGACCGGCCCCGAAACTAACACCGTTTCCGCTCCCGCCTCGGCCAGCGCGCCCGCGACGGCGAATCCCTGCTTGCCGGACGAGCGGTTGGCAAGAAAACGCACGGGGTCAATCGGTTCATGAGTGGGTCCCGCCGTCACCAGCGCCTTGACGCCATTTAGAGCACCAGGTCGCCCCAGCGCCTGCTCGATCGCGGCTATGATCTCTGTGGGCTCGGCCATGCGGCCGGGCCCGAATTCGCCGCACGCCATCTCGCCATCATTGGGCCCCACGAAAAGCACCCCGTCGCGCTTCAAGGTTGCAAAGCTCCGCGTGACCGCCGCGCTTTGCCACATGCGTACATTCATGGCCGGGGCCATCAATATCTTCTTGTCGGTAGCGAGCAGAGCAGTCGAGGCCAAGTCATTGGCAAGTCCCCCCGCCAGCTTCCCCATCAGATCGGCAGTAGCTGGCGCCACAACGACCAGATCGGCGGAGCGGGAGAGTTCGATATGCCCCATCTCGCTTTCATCGGTGAGATTGAATAGTTCCGAATAGACTTTGTTTGCGGTGAGCGCGGCCACCGAGAGCGGGGTAACAAACTCGGCGCCGGCATGTGTGAGAATGGCTCGGCTCTCCACGCCGCGCTCTGCCAACCGGCGAATTAGCTCCAGCGATTTGTAGGCGGCGATGCCACCCCCAATTATCAGCAGAATTTTTTTGCCGCGCATGACTGTAAAATCCCTAGGGCCGCGAAAAATACGGTGGCATCCGCGGAAAATATAGCGAACTACCACACGAACGTGTGATTCCTATCCAATTTATAATAACGAAGTAAAAACAATGAGTTGTGTGCGTGTTCCGAGTTAATAATTCACTAAACCTAATGTGGTTTGATGAGCCTAGGTCTGGGGGATGAAACATGGTGATTTCGAGATCCCGTTTCGGCTGGCCCGCAAAACAGCATCTCAGCACACATGACATGGTGCGGCTCGCATCCGATTTTGCCGAAGAACATGGTGCGGATGCCTGCGATTATGCCTATCGCGCCATCTTGTCTTTCGAGGCGGAAGGTGAGGGCGAGCGCGCATATTTTTGGTTCCTGCTCCTGGTGATGCTGAGCGATATCGCCAGCCACCGCCTGGATCCCGAGGCCGCCGTTACCATTCATTAGCCCCTCCTGCCGAAGGCGCGCGGGATAGGATAGACTGGGCCCCTGACGCCGTGCCCTTAGGACCGCATGCCGCTAGATCCGCTGGTAAAGGCTTTTCTCGACCAGGCGGCTGCGAGGCCGCGCCCCAAACCATGGGAATTACCGATCGGCGTATTGCGTTCGAATTTCGCCGGAATGATGGGTCTGGTCGGGCCCAAGGACGTGCCCGTCGGCACGATCAAGAATTTCACGATCTCTGGCCCAAATGGCGCCATCCCTGCGCGCGCCTATGCACCCGTGGCCGCGGGCGGCGATGCATTGCCGGCGCTGGTTTATTTCCATGGCGGTGGTTTCGTGGTTGGTGATCTCGAGACCCATGACGGGCTCTGCCGCCTATTCGCCCATGAGGGTGGCTTCCGCGTGATCGCGGTCGCGTACCGGCTTGCGCCCGAGAACAAATGGCCGGCGCCGTTGGACGATGCCAGCGCGGCGCTGAGTTGGATTGCGGAGAACGCGCCGGCGCTGGGTGTAGACGCGGGACGTATCGCGGTGGGCGGTGATTCCGCTGGTGGACTGCTGGCCGCGTTACTTGCCCAAGCAATGAAGGAAAAAGGCGGCGTGACGATCGCCTTCCAGCTTCTGATGTTTCCCTCCACCGATCTCGCCGGGCATTTCGCCTCGATGGAAAAATTCGCGGTGGGCTATTTCATGGACAAACGCACGATCGAGTGGAACACCGAGCAAGTGCTGCCAGAAGGTGCCGACCCAAAATCGCCAAAAATCTCGCCGCTGCGCGCCGAGGATTTGTCAGGACTGCCGCCCGCCTACGTGCTGCTCGGCGGCTACGATCCCCTGCATGACGAGGGGCTGGCCTATGCAGAGAAGCTCAAGCGCGCGGGCGTAAAGGTCACCGTCGCCGATTATGGCGACATGGTACATTGCTTCATTTATCTGCAAACGGTTTTGCCGCAAGCCCATGAGGCGGTGACCGCGGCCGCGAAAGCGGTGAACGACGCCCTGGCGGAAGCTTAAGAAGCCCTACTTGATCTTGCCTTCTTTGAACTCGACATGCTTGCGCAGGACAGGGTCGTACTTCTTGATCTTGAATTTCTCCGTCATGGTACGGGTGTTCTTCTTGGTGACATAGAAGAAGCCGCTTCCGCCTTCGCTGTTGAGGCGAATTTTGGCAGTGGTGGGCTTGGCCATGGCGGACTCCAAAGATGCGTCGAGAGGCGCGGGTTATTGGGGATTAGGCGGTGCCTGTCAAGGCGAAGGCGGCAAGTTTCTGGAATCTAACGTTTTTTCGGCCTGAACCGGCGACCTTTATCTGGTCCCGAGCGGCGCGCGCCGGATCGCTCTGCCTTGCTTTCTGCCAATTCAAAGCGCAGGCCGCCTGTCACAGGCGCGGCTTCCATCAGCTTGACCTCGACCGCATCGCCCAATTTATA
>DATFSP010000159.1:0-4505 GCA_035262545.1 Rhizomicrobium sp.
GCAATGCGGCTATTGCCAGTCGGGCCAGATCATGTCGGCCACCGCGCTTCTCAATCGCACCCCCAATCCCGACGATTCCGACATCGACGCGGCGATGGCCGGCAATATCTGCCGCTGCGGCACCTATGTGCGCATCCGCCAAGCCATCAAAAACGCCGCCAAGTCGGTTTAAAGACATGGGGGGCCGCGGTCGGTGAGTGAATAGCAATTGCTCCAACGTTGGAGGCATCCCATGCGTATCCAAGCCGGTTCAAGAGTTGCCCAATCCGAGACGTATGTTGCCCAATTGGCAGCTAAGGCGCGCGCCATGCCCGCCGCCCCATGCCCGGCCATAGGTCGCCGGACATTCCTCAAGCTCGCGGGCGCAAGCGGGGCAGGGCTGATCCTGGGATTTCATTTGCCCAGTAAGGCGATTGCGGCTTCGGAGGCGTCGCAAGTTATCAACGCTTTTGTCCGTGTCGGGCCCGATAACACGGTTACCGTTTATTCCAAGGCACCCGAGATCGGCCAAGGCATCAAGACCGCGTTCGGGCTTATCATCGCCGAGGAGTTGGACGCGGACTGGAACCATGTGGTGGTTGAACAGGCGGACGTCAATCCGAAGGTTTACGGCTATCAGGGTGCCGGTGGATCGACCTCGGTTCCACGCGCGTGGGATCAGCTGCGGCAGGCTGGCGCCGCGGCCAAAACCATGCTGGTCCTGGCCGCCGCCAAGAAATGGGTCGTGGAGCCGTCGGAGATAACTGCCAAGGATTCCGTTCTTACGCATCCGGCGAGCGAGCGGAGCGCCACCTATGGATCGCTGGCGACTTTAGCGGCCAAGATGCCGGTGCCCGACCTGGCCACTCTCAAGCTAAAAACTCGCTCGGAATATCGGCTATTGGGTCGTCGCCATCATGGGGTCGATGATCCCAAGATCGTCACCGGCAAGCCTCTGTTCGGCACCGATGTGCGGCTGCCCGACATGCTCTATGCTAATTTCTCCAAATGCCCGGCCGTAGGTGGCAAGGTTAGGTCGGCCAACCTTGACGAGATCAAAAAATTTCCCGGCGTCGTCGATGCATTCGTGGTGGAAGGCAACGGCAAGACCGACGAAGTGATGCCAGGCGTGGCCATTGTCGCCAAGAACACATGGGCGGCTTTCCAAGCCAAGCGAGAGCTCAAGGTCGATTGGGACGAAAGCGAGGCCTCTAAGGATTCTTCCACCGCGTTCTCGGCTCGGGCACGCGAGATCGCCCGCGTCTTTCCGGAAAAGGGCGAAGATAATGTAGGTAACGTGGACCGTGCCTTCGCCGATGCTGCCAAAATCGTTGATGCATATTACGATTATGAATTCGTCGCTCACGCCAACATGGAGCCGATGAATACAACTGCCCACTGGCACGACGGCGTGATCGAATTGTGGTCGCCGACCCAGATGCCCAACGATGGCATTACGCAGGTGAGTGCGCTGGTGGGAGTGCCGAACGATAAGGTGGTGATCCATCAGACCCGTGTAGGTGGCGGCTTTGGGCGGCGGGGCAACAACGATTACATGCTGGAAGCGGCCGCCATCGCCCGCAAACTGAAGGGCCCGGTCAAGCTGCAATGGACGCGTGAAGACGATTTCAGCCACGATTTCTACCGTCCTGGCGGCTACCACCAGCTAAAAGGCGCCATCGACAAGGAGGGCAGGCTCGACGCATGGGCCGAGCATTTCATCACTTTCACAGCCGATGGCGAGAAGCCAGCCGTGTGCGCTGCGTACAGTGAGAACCTGCGCTGTTCCACCATCGCGCCCAACCTCCGTCGCGCCACCTCGATGATGCCGTTTAAGACCCCCACCGGAGCGTGGCGTGCGCCGGGGGACAATACCCAGGTCTTCGTCCAGCAGAGCTTCATGCATGAATTGTCACTGGCCTCGGGCCGGGACCATGTGGCTTTCCTGCTCGACGCTGTGAACCGCGACGTGCCGGAGCTCAGGCCGGGGCCGAAACGCAATTTCAGTCCTGCGCGCGCTAGTGGCGTGATCAGGCTCTGCGCCGAGAAGGCCGGGTGGGGCAAAAAACTGCCCAAGGGCAGCGGGCTAGGGCTGGCCTGGTGCTATTCCCACGCCGGCCATGTGGCACAGGCGGTCGAGGTCAGCGTCGACGAAAAAAAGAGGGTCAAGGTGCACCGGATCGTGGTGGCTGCCGACATCGGACCCATCATCGATCTGGCCGGCGCGGAGGCCCAGGCCCAAGGCGCCTCAATTGACGGCTTCTCCACTGCCATGGGGCTTCAAGTCACCATCGAGAATGGTCGCATTCAACAGCAGAACTTCAATGCCTATCCGATGCTGCGGATTCCCTTCGCACCCTCGGTGGTGGAGGTCTATTTCATCCAGTCGGACTTCCCGCCTACCGGGTTCGGCGAACCGCCACTGCCAGCGTTGGCCCCCGCGCTCGGCAATGCCATATTCGCCGCAACTGGCGAAAGGGTACGCACCATGCCATTTCGCAAACTTGGCTATTCAGTCTGAGGGTGATAACAGCACGTGAGCCGACAGGCCCAGCGCCTGACGCATTGGGAGAAAGTGCCGCGCAAGGTGCCATGCTCATTCGCCGGCGACACGGGTTCGCTCGGCTGAGGGCGGCAAGAGTTGGCTGCCCTCAGCCTCATCTTGTTCGAAGTCCGTATAATCGCGCCACAAAGTCATTACGACAGCCATCAAAGCGGGTCCGACAAAGAGTCCTATCAATCCCAAAGAAGCTAAGCCGCCCAAAATCCCGATTACTATGAGAAGGAATGGCACTCGCGCCGCACCGCCGATCAGAATCGGTCTCACGATATGGTCAGTTATGAAAAGAACAAGGAAACTATACACCAGCAACGAAACCGCGGCGACATTACGATCCTCAACGAAGAGCACCAGCGTTGCCGAAAGAAATGCAATCGGCGCACCCATCGGTATAATCGCCACGATGCCCGTTATAATTGCGAACATCAGGGCATGTGGTACGCCGCAAACCCAATAACCAACACCAATCACCACGCCTTCTGCTAAACCAACCAGCACGAGACCATCGATCGTGCCGTGAATCGCATCCACAATGTGTTTCAATATGTTGGTGCTACGAATGCCGAACATTCGGCGACCCAGGCACATAACGCGGTAGCTTAAGGTATCTCCGTCCCTGAACAGGAAAAATAATGTTAGAAGAGTGAGCACGAACTGAGCCAGTCGCCGAAGAATCTCGATGCCAAAACTGCCCGTCAATCCTAGCAACTGGACGGCACCAATTCGCCCCAAAAGATCAGACGCCGCTCCAGGTTGAGCAAGATTATGCTGCCACAACCTGGCGACATAGCTACCGAAGAATGGGACTCGCCCAATGGCGGAAGGCACCTGCACGCCGTCGTGCTGCACTGTGCCGACCCATAATATCAAAGAGTGAGCCTCACGCGCGACCACAAGAGCTGCAATTGCAACGGGGATTGCGATTACAAGCGCCACCGTTGTTGTGGCAATCAGCGGGGCGGCAATGCGCTGCCACCCATTATTGGCACGGGCTAGTTTGAATTTCCGATAGGTAGGCCAAGTGGCGACTGCTAGCACAGATGCCCATAGTAAGGCAGGCAGATAGTCACGCAGTACGATTATCGCAAAGGCAACCAGAGCCACGCCAGCTATAACCGTCGTGCTGATCTTCAGGGCGTCAGGCTTTGTCGGCATAGGACTCGCCAGGACTGCTTACCCTATTGTATCGAATTTATTGTGTGCATCACACCCTCTTAACAATGGTCCGGGCGCTGATGCGTCGGAGACGGGCGCGCCGTGGTCTTATGTCAGCTTTGGGTCAAGGCTGGGCGTGGCTGCCTTGCGCCAAAAGCGGCCATAGTTGATTTTGGCGCCAAAGCCGTCAGGCATTCACGTGCTGGGCGATGAATTTCTTCGCCATCTCATGGGCGCGCTGGGTCTGCGGACCTGGCTGGGCCACCCATTCATGTTCACATCCGTCGAAGATCGTGTAGTCACAGGAACCGCCCGCCGCCCGATAGGTTTGAACAAATTTGGTCTGGAAAGCGGGGAGCATATTGGTGTCCAGCGCGCCCTGCATGATGAGAAAGGGTTTCAGCGCCACGTTTTCCTTGCGGTCCAGGATCTCCTGCGGATTGGATTCATGAATGCTCTCCCAGGGGACGAAGAAGGTCTTGTTGTTCTTGATCATGCCGTCAGCCTTGCGCGCCTCAGCATTTTCGAAGCGCGCGAAGGTGTTGCTGATCGGCGAGCGCATCAGGACATAGTCCACTGACGCCGTAAGCCCGGGCGCCTCGGCGAAAGGAATTGCGTTATAGCGTGTATCGTTGGGGCGAAGCGCCAAAAGTTCGGCGACATGGCCGCCGCTGGAACTGCCAAACACGCCGATCCGGGCGGCGTCGCCACCCCAGTTCTTCGCCCTAGCCTTGAGCCAGCGCAGAGCATAATTCGCATCCTGCACGCAGGAGGGATAAGGCGCTTCCGGTGCCAGCGTCATGTCGACCGC
>DATFSP010000160.1:0-36632 GCA_035262545.1 Rhizomicrobium sp.
CGTGATTTTTCACCCTTCAGGCGCCGCAGCACATTCGCTTCGGTATCATAGGCGATGAGCCCCTTGGGCCGGCCGACGCGGTGCATCACGTCATCGCACGCGTCGATGCACAGGCCGCAATTAATGCATTCGAGCTGAGCCCCGTCGCGAATGTCGATTCCCATGGGGCAGACCGCGACACATTGCTTGCAGTCGATGCAATCGCCGCGGCCGTCCCAGCTTTCGCCTTTCTTATGCGAGCCGCGCGGCTCACCCCTGTCGCGGCGATAGGTGACTGACAGCGCGTCCAGGTCCGTCATCGCAGCCTGGATACGCGGCCAGGGGCACATGTAAGTGCAAACCTGTTCGCGCATCAGGCCGCCCAGCCAATAAGTGGTGAATGTAAGCCCTGCCGCCGTCGCATAGGTGCCAACCGATGCCGAGCCGGTGAAAAACAAATGGAGCAGGCTAGGGGCGTCAGCGAAATAAAACACCCAGGCGCCGCCGGTCGCTACGGCAAACATAAGCCAGATCGCGTGCTTCGCGGCGCGCTTGGCTATCTTGCTCGGGGTCCAAGGCGCCGCGGCCAGACGCGAGCGCGCATTGCGGTCGCCCTCGATTCGCGTCTCAACCCAAATGAAAAGATCCGTCCACACCGTCTGTGGGCAGGAGTAGCCGCACCAAAGCCGCCCGAACAGCGCATTGATGAGGAACAGCGAGACCGCCGCCAGGATCAGGAGGCCGGTGATGTAATAAACTTCCTGGGGCCATATCTCGATGAAGAAGAAATAAAGTCTTTCATGAGCCATATCCACCAGCACCGCCTGGTGGGGAGCGAGCGGGCCACGATCCCAGCGTATCCAGGGCACCAAATAATAGATGCTCAATGTAATCGCCATCATCGCCCATTTTAACCGGCGATAGCGGCCGTCCACTTCTTTGGGATAGATCGGGACCCGCGATTTGTAGAGTTGGCGGTTCGCGGCGCTGTTGCTTGCTTCAACCTCCGAGCGCGCGACGCCTTCGGCGGCAAGAACGGGAATGGACTGGCCGTTACGTGTGACGATCGTGTTGAGGACGTTCATTCCCCGCCGCCGAGGCTATGGACATAGATCGCCAGCGCCTTGATCGTCTCTGGCGACAGCCGGCCTCCCCAGGTCGGCATCACGCCGCCATGGCCGTTCCATATTTGATCGTGAATGTCCTCGCGCTTGGGACCGTAAAGCCATTCATTGTCGGTAAGATTAGGCGCGCCCATCTGCCGATTGCCCTTACCGGCGGGGCCGTGACACGCGGCGCAGTTTTGCGCGAAAAGGGGCGTCGCCCGCTTCACTGCCGTTGCGTCTGCCGGCCGGCCGGAGAGGTGAACGACATATTCCGTGAGATCGTCGACCTGTTCGGGCTTGAGGATTGCATCCCGTCCGAACGAGGGCATCTGCGACTGCCTTGTGTCCGGGCTCGTGGAACGGACGCCGACCGTAATAGTATGCTGAATGTCGACAAGAGTGCCGCCCCACAGCCACACATCGTCATTAAGATTGGGGTACCCGCGCGCGCCTTGCGCGCCCGCGCCATGGCAGGCAGCGCAATTGTCGCCGAAGGTAGCCTTGCCTTCCGCAAGGGCGAATTGCAGCAGATCCGGATTGGCCTGGATCTGCGGCAGGGTCGCCGTGGTCAAGGCATGTTCCTTAGCGGCTCGCGCGGCCCTCAGCGCAACGAGATTGGCCGTAACGTCATCGCGCTGGGAATGATTCAGCAAGCCATGCGTATAGCCGTTCAGAAGGGGCCACGCGGGCATGACCACCCAGTAGCCGATCGCCCAAGCTATGCAGGCGAAGAATGTCCCCAGCCACCACCTCGGCATCGGCGTGTCCAGTTCCTTGATGCCGTCCCATTCATGGCCCGTAGTTTCGGTGCCCGATATTTGGTCAATGTCCTTCTTATGCATCAAACATCCTCATCCTTGAGCGGGATGTGCGCTGCTTCATTGAAGTGCGCTTTGTTCCTGGGCCAATAGGCGTAAACCAACGCGACAAGGAACATCACGGTGAAATAGACCAGTCCCCAGCTATGGACGAATTCCTGCACCTCATCGAACGTCCAACGTTCCATCACTATCTCCGATTCTCGGGTGCGCCGCCGTGGTAGGTCTTGAAGTCCACCAGCGTGCCCAGCATCTGCAGATACGCGATCAGCGCATCAGCCTCGCTGATTTGATCGGGATGGCCATCGAAATCTCGCGCTTGCGCTTTGGGATAGCGCTTTTGCATCGCTTCGACATTGTCGCTGTTGGGATCGGCCTGGGCTTCCAGGTCTTCCTTCGCGTGCTTGATGTCATCCTCGGTGTAGGGGACGCCCACCGCCCGGTTGGTCATAAGCAATTTCTGAATGTCTCGATAATCGAGAGGCGTGTTTTCCAGGAACGCATAGGGGGGCATGATCGATTCCGGCACCACGGACCGGGGATCGGCTAGATGCTGGCGCTGCCATTCGTCCGAGTATTTTCCACCCACTCGCGCCAAGTCTGGGCCGGTGCGTTCCGAGCCCCACTGGAAGGGATGGTCGTACATGCTTTCGGCCGCCAGGCTGTAGTGGCCATAACGCTCGACTTCGTCACGCAGCGAACGGATTTGCTGGCTGTGGCAAAGATAGCAGCCCTCGCGGACATATATGTTGCGGCCCTCCAGCTCGAGCGGCGTGTAGGGACGCATGCCGTTCACTTTTTCTACCGTACCATTGACCCAGAAGAGCGGGGAAATTTCCACCAGGCCGCCGATGGCGACGACGCAAAGGATTCCAATCAGCAGCGCCATCGAATGACGTTCGAATGTCTCGTGCTTCATTAGGCTGCCTCCGCCGCGAGTGCTGGAACGGCGAGGGGCGTGGTCTCGGAGCTGGTCGCGGTCTTCCAGAGGTTGAACGCCATGACGAGGGTGCCAAGAAGATAAAGCGCGCCGCCTACCGCTCGGATGATGTAATAGGGATGCATCGCCTGAACGACTTCGACGAAGGAATATTCCAGGAAGCCATAGTCGTTATAGGCGCGCCACATCAGGCCCTGCATGATGCCCGCCACCCACATCGAGGTGATATAAAGGACGATACCGAGCGTCGAAATCCAGAAATGCCATTCGACGAGCGCATTGGAGTACAGCTTCTTCTTGCCCCACAACCAGGGCACCAGACAGTACAGGGCACCGAAGCTTACATAGCCGACCCAGCCAAGCGCTCCCGAATGGACATGGCCGATGGTCCAATTGGTGTAGTGAGAGAGCGCGTTGACGGTCTTGACCGACATCACCGGGCCTTCGAACGTCGCCATACCGTAGAACGCCACGGACACGACCAGCATTCGCAAGACCGGATCAGTCCTCAACTTGTCCCAAGCGCCTGAAAGCGTCATCAGGCCATTGATCATCCCTCCCCAACTCGGCATCCATAGTATGATCGAAAAGGTCATGCCCAGGGTTTGCGTCCACTCGGGCAGGGCGGTGAAAAGCAGATGATGCGGCCCAGCCCACACGTAGATAAAAATCAGGCTCCAAAAATGGACAATGGAAAGCCGGTAGGAATAGACCGGCCGTTCCACCCGCTTGGGAATGAAGTAATACATGATCCCCAGGAAGCCGGTCGTGAGGAAGAATCCGACAGCGTTATGGCCGTACCACCACTGGATGAGCGCATCCTGAACGCCCGAGAACAGAGAATAACTCTTCGACTCTAGAAGTGAGACGGGCAGCGCGAGATTATTGACGATATGCAGGACGGCGATAGTCACGATAAAGGAGAGATAGAACCAATTGGCCACATAGATATGGGGTTCCTTGCGCTTCCAGATCGTGCCGAGGAAAGTTAGGAGGTAACAAACCCAGACAATAGTCAGCCACAGATCGGCGTACCATTCGGGCTCGGCATATTCGCGGCTTTGCGTGATGCCAAGCAGATATCCGCTGCCGGCGAGCACGATGAAGGTATTGTACCCCCAGAACACGAACCAGGGGAGCGAGCCGCCCCACAAACGCGCCCGGCAGGTGCGTTGCACGACGTAGAACGAAGTCGCAATCAGGACATTGCCGCCAAAGGCGAAAATGACCGCGGAGGTGTGGAGCGGCCTCATCCGGCCGAAATTTGTCCAGGGCAAGTCGGGAAAATAGAAAAGATGCGGAAAGGAAAGTTGAAGGGCAATGACGACGCCAACCAGCATGCCCACCACGCCCCAGAACATGGAGGCGATGACACCAGCCTTCACAACGGCATTGTTGAACGGTTCCAGCTCATCCTTGGGCGTGCGGCTGGCGTAGCGCCACAAAAACCAGGCGCCGATAGCGGCCATGCAGGCCGCGAAAGTGGCGCCTTGTATCGCCATCGCGTGGTCGGGGGACTTTGCTGCCTCGATCAGTCCGGCCGACAGACCCAAGAATAGCGTAAGTGGAATAAATGTTAGATCAAGGCGCCAGGGCGCTTCAGTACGCGCTTGCATGAATGTCCTTCCGCTCGGATGAAACAGGACCCAGCGGGTGGCGGGCGCTTTCCCTAAACACCTCGACAGTGCGGCAAAAACTTATCCAACCGCCGATCTCAGGTTGTTCGGCTCGTTCTTGCCCTGAGGACGTTTTTTTGAGTTTCATGGTGATCGCCAACCCGCTCTTCCAGCCAATTCCTATTCACGGCTAAGTGCAGGTCCTTTGATCTCGATCAAACAATGAGGGGTGCGCGCCAGCCGCGGTGCCGCGCGGCATTCCGGCGCAGTTGCGGCAGATCAAACGGCTATGCGTCTTTTTCCTGTCCGATCAGCCATGGTCAAAATCGCTGAACTCTTCGCCTCGAACGTCCCGCGCTATACCAGCTACCCGACCGCCCCGCATTTCCACGCCGGCATCAACGGGAACGTCTATCGCGATTGGCTCGCAGAGCTTCCGCCGGACATGCCGCTGTCGCTCTATTTTCACATACCCTTCTGCGACACGCTTTGCTGGTTCTGTGGTTGCCATACGACAGTGGTCAACAATTACACTCCAGTCCGCGAATATTTGACGGTTCTGTTCGAGGAAATCAGATTGGCTGCCGCTGCGCTCGGCCGTCGCCATCCCGTGCGGCACATCCATTGGGGCGGAGGCTCGCCAACCATCCTCGAGCCCGCGGACATCGAGCGCCTGAATGGCACCATCAGGGATCATTTTAACGTTCTCGGTGAAGCTGAGTTCGCGATTGAGATCGATCCGAGAGGCCTCTCCTCCGCGACCGTCAAGGCTCTGGCGAATGCCGGCGTAACCCGCGCCAGCATCGGTTTGCAGGATTGTAACATCGCCGTCCAGCAGGCCATCAATCGCATCCAGACCGACGAGGAAACTCTCACCGCATTAGACATGCTGAAAAGCGCTGGGATCGCGAGCCTCAATCTGGACCTGGTCTATGGATTGCCCCGGCAGAACCTGGAAAGCTGGGAAGCGACGATGGATTTCGCGCTTTGGCTGAATCCGGACCGGCTTGCCATATTCGGCTATGCCCATGTGCCAAAATTCAAGAAACACCAAGCTCTGATTCCACAAAACTTGCTCCCTGATGTGGAAGACCGGTTCCACATGGCGGAATTCGCCTGGCGGCTGGCTTGCGATCACGGTTATGTTGCGATCGGTCTGGATCATTTCGCCAAAAGACATGACACATTGGCGGAGGCCGCCAAGGCTGGGCGATTGGCCCGTAATTTTCAGGGTTATACGACGGACAATGCGCCAGCGCTTTTGGGTTTCGGCGCGTCGGCGATCGGATCGCTCCCGCAGGGTTATGTCCAGAACGCCCCGGCCGTACCCATCTATCGCGCGATGGTCGAGGCAGGCCGCCTCCCGATCATGAGGGGAATCGCGCTCACGGACCAAGACCGCATGCACCGCTCAGTGATCGAGCGTCTCATGTGCGATCTCAAAGTCGATCTCAAGAAGATCGCCCGCCAGTTCGGGCGTGATCCCGAGGTATTTTCCGAGTCCTTGGAAGCACTGACGCCGCTCGTCCGGAAGGGCGTGGTGGAGACTGCAGGGCAAAGCGTGGTGGTGGATCCACAATGGCGTTCTGCAGTGCGCCTAGTGGCTGCGGCGTTCGATGAGTATCTTCTCCGTCAAAATGCCGTCCATAGCGTCGCGGTCTAGTGGTGCTGGCCGGCGGCTCAGGCGGCCAAATCCTCGAGCATGTCCAATTTTCGCAGGCGGATCTGGCGGGCGCTTGGCAAATCAATGACATGGTCGCGTTCCAGCTGCGACAGGGTGCGCGACACCGTTTCGATGGTGAGGCTCAGATAGTCGGCGATGTCTTGCCGGGTCATTGCCAGGCTGACCGTGTCTCGGTCAGGCGATTTGTTGGACCAGTCGAGCAGGAAGCCAGCCATCTTTTCCATCGCGCTACGCCGTCCCAGGAGCAGCGCGTGCGCTTGTGCCCGGGCCATGCCTCGCACCGCGAACGCCAGCAATTCCCTCGAGAGGTGCGTGTCATGGTTGGCGCCCACGTCCAGCTTGATTTTGCGGTACATAATCACCATGCAGTCGGTGACCGCCTCGGCGGAAAGGCCGTAGTGGGTCCCGAATTCTAGGCCGAAAATATCACCCGCGACATAAAACGCATCGATTTGGCGCCGGCCGTCGGCCAGGAATCTGCAAGTGCGGACAGTACCCGACACGAGCTTGTAGAAATAATCCGCGCCAGCGCCTTCGCTGAAGATTTCGCGATCCTGAGCGAAATTCTGTACCGTTCCGAATTGCGGCTGGACATCGGCGTCGTTCCCGATGAACACCCCCGCCAAAATGGCTTCTGTCGCGGGCGTGACGATCCGATTGAAAGAGGTCTGCGATCTCATGGAAAGCCCCTTCGTTGATATGCCTAGGCTCTCTTAGGCGGGGCCGACGCGAGGGAGAATTGGGATAGAAACTGAGTTATTCCCCTAAGGAATTCTACGTAAGAGCCTGCGTGGCGCGCGGCCGTCCGGCCTCCAAGCAACCAAAGGCTACCGGTATTCCGGTATTTCCATCGATTGGACTTAGGGCCAATCGGGACACCCGATCCCCCTTGACCGGTGATCACGGGCCGGAACAGCCGATGAGATTTCTGGTCCCCCTTAGAAATGCTCCGCCTTGCGAAATGGTCCATGGCGGGTGGAGACGCCAACGAGATATGCCGTGGACCAACCGATCAAAATGAAACCGTTTATGCCTTCAAGCGCAGTTAGAAGTCGCCACCCAGGGGCAACAAAGATCTGGCCATATCCGACCGTTGAGAACATATCGGTCGACAGATCAAGTGCATCGGCAAAAGTTCGTGCGATTGCAAGCAAGGTGTAGGCAAGCGCCCAGAGCCATACCAGCGGTATGGAGCGCGAATATTCCCAACACGGACATCATCATGACAAGGCTGCGTCCTGTGTCATGACTGTGGAGCCGAAGACGCCTAGCGGCCCAGGGAGTGAGGCGAGCCAATAGGACCAGCCCACCGGTATGGATGAGCACGGTAAGGGCAACCAGCAAAGACCCTGCTGTCAAATTCGCCAACATTTCCCATTACGATTTGCCGAATTGACGCCGACGGCATTGAGGGAGGTCAATGTCTCGCAAAGGCCGATAGGCCGACAAAAGGGAGAACCTAATGACGCAAAACCGTCACCCGGGCTCAGATCCTGCCGGCCCTGGCGCACGGGCAGGATATTCGCGCGCCCGTCCGGGTTGGGCGCGGGACCGCTAGTGCCAGCAATCCCAGGCTAATCGCGACCGATCGTCCTCAAGACGCACTGTGCGATCATAATTTCCTCGTTGGTTGGGATCACATGGATGCCGACGCGGCTGTCCGCGGCACTGATCAAGTCTTCATTCTTGTGGTTGGCTGTCTCGTCCAGACGTGCGCCTAGCCAGGCGAGCCTATCCACAGTCATAGCGCGGATCTGCGGCGCGTGTTCGCCGATCCCGGCGGTGAAGACAAGACCATCAAGTCCATCCAGCGACGCAGTCAGGGCTCCGATCTCCCGCACTAGGCGAAAGACAAACAGTGCGATGGCCGCTTCGGCGCGTGGTTCGCTGCTGGCCAGCAGGGTGCGCATGTCGCCGGAAATGCCCGAAACGCCTTTCAAACCGGAATCGTGATAGAGCAGGGCCTGAAGCGCATTGACGTCCATGCCGTGCTGTTCCTGAAGATAAAAGAGGACACCGGGGTCGATCTCGCCAGGACGTGTGCCCATCACCAGCCCGTCCAAGGCGGAAAAACCCATGGTTGTGTCGATGCTCTTCCCATCCTTGAGCGCGCACAGGCTGGCGCCATTGCCCAGATGCGCCACGATCACCCGCCCGGAGGCCAACACCGGCGCGATCTCCCGCAACCGGCCCGCGATATATTCGTACGACAAGCCGTGGAAGCCGTAGCGCCGCACGCCTTCTTTCTCATAGCGCATCGGGATGGCGATCTGCCTGGCCACGTCCGGCATGGTGCGATGGAACGCCGTGTCGAACGCCACCACTTGGAAGAGGCCAGGACGGGTCCGGGCGATAGCGCGGATGGGCGCGATATTGTGGGGTAGATGCAACGGCGCAAGCGGCAGCAAGGCATCGAGCGCCTTGAGCAATTCTGGTGTGACATGCTCGGGCTCGGCATGGTTAGGGCCGCCATGGACGAGGCGATGCCCGACCGCTGCCAACTCGGCATCGCCCAGATGGGATTCCACCCACTCGATCACCTCTTCGATCAGAACATCGAAGGAAAGTCCGACATTCAAACTCATCTCCGCCAGTTTTTTTCCCAGCGCGTCCTGGGCGCTGAAATGCTGTGCGCCGCCCAATTGCTCGATCTCGCCCTTGACGGACAAACGCAAACGATCGCCCACGATTTCAAAGACAGCGAATTTCAGGCTGGACGAGCCGGCGTTGAGAGTGAGTATGGCGTCGCTCATGAGGCAGCCTTGGCCGCCCTCGCTATAAGCACAGCCACTGCGCAAGACGCCATGCGCGTGCGCTCCGCGTCCGCCCGGCTAGTCAGAATGATCGGCACGCGGGCGCCCAGCACGACGCCGGCCGCGTCCGCTCCCGCAAGGAAGGAGAGTTGCTTGGCCAGCATGTTTCCGGCCTCCAGATCGGGCACCAACAGGATATCGGCCTGGCCGGCCACCGGCGAAACGATGCCTTTTTCGGCTGCCGCCGCCGGACTGATGGCGTTGTCAAAGGCAAGTGGCCCGTCGAGCAGGCCGCCCTGAATCTGTCCGCGCTCGGCCATCTTGCACAAAGCCGCCGCGTCCAGGGTGGATTTGATTTTTGGATTGACGGTTTCCACCGCTGAAAGCAACGCCACTTTGGGCTCTGCGACGCCCATAACATGCGCAAGATCGATCGCGTTTTGAATGATGTCGCGCTTCTCCTCGATACCGGGGGCGATATTGACGGCGGCATCAGTGACCAGCAGCGGCTTGGGATAGGACGGTACATCGAACAAGTAGACATGGCTCAAGCGCCGGCCGGTGCGAAGATTGCTCTCGGGTGCCAGAACGGCACGGAGCAATTCGTCGGTATGAAGCGAGCCCTTCATCAAAAGCTGGGCTTCACCCCTGGTCACCAAAGCCACCGCAGCCGCTGCCGCGGCCTCACTATGCGGCGCATCCACCAACCGGTAAGGCGCAATGTCCACTTTAGCGGTCTTGGCCGCTGCCTCGATTTTTGCTTTGGGGCCGACCAGAATGGGCGAGATCAAGCCCGCCTTGGCCGCCTCTACCGCCGCTCCGATGGCGTTGGCGTCGCAGGGATGGGCTATTGCCGTGGCGAGCGGCGGAAGTCCCGCAGCGCGGCCTAGCAGGGCGCGGAAACGCTGATGCCGGCTCAACTGCACGTCAGGCAATTCCATCCGTGGCAGGCGCATCTTTTCCCGGGGCGCCCGGACTAGTGCCGAGCCTTGCGCCACGCATTCGCTCTTCTGATTGACGCATCGGCAATCGAACGAGATTTGAGATTTTTCTTCGTCCTTCCGCGTAGCGATGACAGTGGCGGTGACGCTGTCGCCGATCCCGACTGGATTCAGGAATTGCAACGACTGTTCGAGATAGATTGTTCCGAGCCCTGGAAGCTTGGTGCCCAACACGCTGGCGATCAATCCGCCGGTAAAAAGACCGTGGCTAATGGTTTCACGGGCAAGCCCAGACTTCTCGCCGGGAGTGTCCATCACGCTGGGCCCCCCATCGCCGGTGATAAGCGCGAAGAAATCCAGATCCTCCCGTGCGAAGGCGCGCGTAAGGCTTGCCGCGTCGCCTAAGGAGATCTCGGCAAAGGTGCGATTCTCCAAAAAATCCTCGGCCCCCATGAGCACCCCTAATGTGGCCAGACCCAATCGCGGATCATGGGCATGTCTATACCCTGTTCCCGAATATAGGCCTCATGCTCGATCAGCTGATCGCGCAGCGCCTGCCTGAGATAGATGGAATTGGGCCGCGGCACCTGGTCGAGCACACTCTCCACAAGGTGAAAGCGGTCCAGGCGGTTGCGGACCACCATATCGAACGGGGTGGTGGTGGTGCCTTCCTCCATGAAGCCGTGGACGTGGAAATTGACGTGATTGGCGCGCTTGTAGGTGAGGCGGTGGATCAGAGTTGGGTAACCGTGATAAGCGAAGATCACCGGGCGGTTCTTCGTGAAAAGTGCGTCGAATTCGACATCCTCCAGCCCGTGAGGGTGTTGGCTTTTCGACTGCAAGGTCATCAAGTCCACCACGTTGATTACACGAACCTTGATGTCGGGCTGCTCGCGGCGGAGCAAATCCACTGCTGCCAGCGTCTCCAAGGTGGGCACGTCGCCGCAGCAGGCCATGACGACGTCGGGCGCCGCGTCGCGGTCGTTGCTGGCCCATTCCCACACTCCAATGCCCTGGCTGCAATGCTTGATCGCCGCGTCCATGTCGAGCCATTGAGGCTCGGGCTGTTTGCCCGCCACAATCACATTGATGCGGTCCCAGCTTTTCAGGCAGTGATCGGTGACGCAAAGAAGCGTGTTGGCGTCAGGCGGAAAATAAACTCGGACCGTGTCAGCTTTCTTGTTGGCGACGTAATCCACGAAACCGGGGTCCTGGTGACTGAAGCCGTTATGATCCTGACGCCAGACGTGAGAGGTGAGAAGATAATTAAGCGAGGCGATGGGCCGCCGCCACGCCGTCTCCCGCGAGGATTTAAGCCATTTGGCATGCTGGTTGACCATCGAGTCCACGATATGGATGAAGGCTTCGTAGCAGGAGAAAAGCCCATGCCGTCCGGTGAGGAGATACCCTTCCAGCCAGCCCTGACAGGTATGCTCACTTAGTATTTCCATCACCCGGCCTTGGGGGGCGAGATACTCGTCGTATGAATAGATAGGCTCTTCCCAGGTGCGGGAGCTGGCCTCGAACACCGCCGTCAACCGGTTGGAGTCCGTCTCGTCCGGCCCGAACAGGCGGAAATTCCTCTCGGCATCGTTTAGCTTGATCACGTCGCGCAGATAGCAGCCTAGAATTCTGGTCGATTCCGCGCAATGGCTGCCATTCTTCTCGACCTTGGCGGCATAAAGGGTGAAATCCGGCAGGTGCAGCGGCCGGCGGAGCGCGCCGCCATTGGCGTGGTGGTTGGCGCTCATGCGGCGATTGCCTTTGGGCGCCAACGCTGCGATCTCAGCCACGAGCTTGCCTGTCCGGTCGAACAAGTCCTCCGGCCGGTAACTCTTCATCCATTGTTCTAGAAGGGTGAGGTGTTTCGGCTTGTCCAGAGTGAAGGGCACCTGATGGGCACGCCAGAAGCCTTCAGTTTTGAGGCCGTCCACAGTCTTGGGGCAGGTCCAGCCCTTGGGCGTGCGCAGCACTATCATGGGCCAGATGGGCCGTTCGTCATTTTTCAATTTGCGCGCTTTTTCCTGGATCGCGACGATGGAATCGAAGGCCTGATCGAACGCCGCCGCCATTTTGGGGTGCATCACCTTCGGATCGTCGCCTTCTACAAAAATGGGACGATAGCCATAGCCCCTGAGCAGGCAATCGAGTTCAGCGTGCGGAAGTCGCGCCAGGAGAGTGGGATTGGCGATCTTGTAGCCGTTAAGATGCAGGATCGGCAGCACGGCACCGTCGCGCGAGGCTTCGATGAATTTGTTGCCATGCCATGAGGTGGCGAGCGGCCCGGTCTCGGCTTCGCCGTCGCCCACGACGCATGCAACGACCAGGCCGGGGTTGTCGAACACCGCGCCGAATGCGTGCGCCAGGGAATAGCCCAACTCACCGCCTTCGTGGATGGAGCCTGGCGTTTCCGGCGCGGCATGGCTTGGGATGCCACCGGGAAAAGAGAATTGCTTGAACAGGCGCGCCATCCCGGCTTCGTCTTGCGATACTTCCGGGTAGCGTTCGCTATACGTGCCTTCGAGATAGCAATTCGCCACCACGCCGGGCGCGCCATGGCCGGGCCCCGCGATGAACAATACGTCGGCGTCGCGTGCGGCAATCACGCGGTTCAAATGCACATAAACGAAATTGAGGCCGGGCACTGTGCCCCAATGACCGAGAAGGCGGGGCTTGGTGTGCTCGCGCGTCAAGGGCTCGCGCAGCAGGGGATTGGCGAGAAGATAGACTTGGCCGACGGAAAGATAATTGGCCGCCCGCCACCATGCGTCCAGGCGAACAAGTTCATCGGCGGAAGGCGGCGCGTTGGGCATGAATCGTCCTGTCGTTTCCGATCAATCCGACAGCCCGCCTCTTGGGATCATATCCAGTCGTGCCGTGGCATCTCAAGCCGCCAAATCTTCAAGCAGTTCCAGATTGAGCACATGGATCTGACGGACGCTGGGAAGGTCGATGACATTATCGCGTTCCAATTGTGACAACGTACGCGAGACGGTCTCGATGGTGAGGCCCAGATAATCAGCGATGTCCTGGCGGCTCATGGCCAGGCTGATCATGCTATCGCGCTGGGATTTTTCAGCCCAGGCGAGCAGGAACCCGGCGACTTTCTCGACCGCGCTGCGCCGACCAAGGAGAAAGGAATGCTCGCGCGCCTGCTCCATGCCGCTCATGGCGAAGCTCAGCAATTCCCATGACAGATTCTTGTCATGGACCGCCATCCCGTCCAACCTATTTTTGCGGTAGGCGATCACGGTGCAATCGCAGACGGCTTCCGCCGACAAAGGGCGCTCTGCGCCCGGCTCCAGACCAAAAATGTCGCCCGCAACATGGAAGGCGTCGATCTGGCGCCGCCCATCCACTAGAAACTTGCAGGTGCGCACCACGCCCGATACGACCTTGTAGAAATATTCAGCCGCGGCACCCTGTGCGAAAATTTCGCGATCCTGGACGAAATTCTGCACGCTGCCCATCTGCGGCTCGGCGCCGGCAAAGCTGTGTGCCAGAATGGCCTGCCGCGCCAATGACGGATTCGTGCAACTCTGCGTTTTCATCGAAAAGCCCCTGCGCTGAATGCGTGCAGCTTTTTAGGCGTATTCAGGAGTCGGAGGAATTCGGTTTGAACCTGAGGGCTGGCACTAAGGGATTCTACGTAAGGGCCGCTATCCGCCCCAGAAATCTCTGATCCGGATGGACGGGTTCGGAAGGCCCCCACACTTGTTCAGAACCAACGTAATCCGTGTACTGACCATCCAGGCATTGGAACGGTATCGTCCACACTATTGCCACTCGGCCCATGGCAGGCCTCGCAAGCTTCTACGCCGCCCGCAAAATTTTGTGCAGCTTGCACCTGCTTTGGCCGGGACGGAGCAGTCCTGAAACCAGAACTGTCAAACCCCGGTTACGCTGATGATAACTTTCAGTGCGCCAGTTTCGGCCGCGCGGCCGAACGTTGCGTAGGCGTCCAGGATGCGATCGAAAGTGAAACGGTGGCTAATCAGGCAAGCTGGATCGACTTTCTTGGTCGCAACCGCCTTGAGCAAGACGTGGGTTGTGACTGTGTCCACCAGCCGCGTGGTGATGGAGATATTCTGCGACCATAGCTTCTCGAGATGCAAATCCACCTTCTTGCCATGAACGCCGATATTGGCGATACACCCGCCAGGCGCCACCAAATTCTCGCACAGTTCGAACGCTTCCGGCGTGCCAACGGCCTCGATTACCGCGTCCACGCCCGTGCTGCCGGTGAGTTTATTGATCTCCGCGACGGGATCGTGGACCGCGTTGTTGATCACAATGTCTGCGCCCAGTTTCCTTGCTTCTGTCAGGCGGTTGTCGTCGCGGTCGATCATAATGATCTTGTCCGGCGAAAAAAAACGCGAGGTGAGCAAAGTGGCGAGCCCGATCGGGCCTGCGCCCACGATCGCCACGCTGATGCCGGGGCTCTCGATCTTGCCGTTGAGAACCCCGCATTCGAATGCGGTGGGAAGCACATCGCTGAGCATCACCAGCGCCTCTTGGTCCACATCCTCCGGGATGCTGTACAGGCTGGTGTCGGCGTGCGGTATTCGCACAAATTCGGCCTGCGTACCGTCGATTGTGTTGCCCAGAATCCAGCCGCCGCTGGCACAATGCGAATACATCCCGCGCCGGCAATAGCCGCATTTGCCGCATGAGGTTATGCAGGATATCAGCACCGTGTCACCAGGCTTGAACATGGTGACGCCCGGGCCCACACTTTCCACCATGCCGACGCCCTCGTGGCCCAAGATCCGGCCCGGCACGCAGCTAGGAACGTCGCCTTTCAGGATATGCAGGTCGGTGCCGCAGATCGTGGTTTTAAGGACCTTGACCACTGCGTCATCCGCAGCCTTTATCGCTGGCTTCGGCCTTTCCTCCAAGGCCTTGAAGCCGGGACCGCGATAAACCAGGGCCTTCATGACGCCCCTGGCGGCGCGCGTTTCTGCCGCGTTAAGAACCGGCGCGAGAACCTCGCCCATTCTTTCCTCCATCTTTGCACGGCTATAGCATCGCAAAGCTAGCAAAGACCGGGGGTTCCCTCCCTGAGCCGGATCAAACCGGGCGCAAGTCGGGGTAGTAGCAGGTGGTGGAATGAATGCCGGCGCGAACGTGAATTCGAGATGGGCCGCGGAAGCAGCGAACAGGCTGGCGGCCATCGTCGCGTCCTCAGAAGACGCAATTGTCGGAAAAACCCTTGAGGGCATCGTCACCGACTGGAATCAGGCGGCTGAAAGCATATTCGGCTATAGCGCCACGGAAATGGTGGGCCAATCCATCTCGTTGCTGGTCCCGCCGGGTCTGGAGGACGAGGAAGCGGAAATCCTCCGCCGCATCGGCCGAGGTGAGCGGATCGAGCATTTCGAAACCAAACGGCGTCGCAAGGACGGCGGGATCATTGACGTCTCGGTGACGATCTCGCCCGTATTCGATCGCCAGGGCGACATCATTGGCGCATCCAAGATCGCCCGCGATATTACTGCCACCAAACGGGCGCAACAATTGCTGATGGAGCGCGAAGCCCATCTCCAGTCGGTACTAAACACGGTGCCCGACGCGATGATCGTTATCGATCCCAAGGGCGTCATTCAATCCTTCAGCGCGACGGCGGAAACCTTGTTCGGCTACAGCGCCGAGGAGGCGATCGGCAAGAATGTGAGCACACTGATGCCCGAGCCCGACCGCAGCCGGCATGACTCGTATCTGGCCCGCTACATGACGACAGGCGAGCGGCGCATCATCGGCATCGGCCGCGTCGTAGTGGGCAGGCGAAAGAACGGCGCCACCTTTCCGATGGAGTTGGCGGTGGGTGAAGTGAAGCTGGGGGAGAAGCGCCATTTCACCGGCTTCGTGCGCGATCTCACCGAACGGCAGGAAACGCAGAAGCGGCTGCAGGAGCTGCAGGCCGAGTTGGTGCACATGGCACGATTGACAGCGCTGGGCGAAATGGCCTCAACCCTGGCACATGAGTTGAATCAACCCTTGACCGCGGCGGCATCGTATCTCAATGGAGCGCGACGGCTTCTCGACGGAGGCCGGCAAGACGATCTTCCCATGGTACGCGGCGCGATCGAGAGCGCCGCCGAACAGGCCCTGCGTGCGGGGCAGATCATTCGCCGCCTGCGCGAATTCGTGGCGCGCGGCGAAAGCGACCGGCAGCCCGAAGATCTGCACCGGCTGGTGGAAGAGGCCTGCGCCCTTGCGCTGGTGGGGGCCAAGGAAGCTGGAATTCATTTTACCCTCCATCTCGCGGACGATTTGCCCTTGGTGATGGCCGATAAGGTACAGATCCAGCAGGTTCTGGTGAATCTGATCCGCAACGCCATTGACGCGATGCAAGACATCGCGACACGCGAGTTGACGGTGTCAGTTTTCCTGGCGGATGCCGAGACAGTTCAAATAGACGTGCGAGACACGGGATCGGGCATCGCCGCCGAGATACTGCCGCAACTGTTCCAGCCCTTTGTCACATCCAAGCCGCACGGCATGGGTGTTGGACTTTCGATTTCCCGCACCATCGCCGAATCCCATGGCGGCCGACTCTGGGCGGAGCCCGGCCCGGATAGCGGCACGATTTTCCACCTCACCTTGCGCATTGCCGATGCCGAAGGATTTGACCATGTCCGATAATCAAACGGTCTATCTGATTGACGACGACGAGGCCGTGCGGCGCGCAGTTTCCTTCCTCCTTAGCACCGCGGGCTTTTCCGTTCGCGTTTATGAGTCGGGCATAAAGTTTCTGGAAAAGCTGGAGGGGCTGCAGCAGGGCTGTGTCATCACCGACGTGCGCATGCCCGGCATGGACGGCGTGGAGTTGCTTCGGCGGCTAAAGGACAGAGGTGTGGCCATGCCCGTGATCGTCATGACCGGGCACGGTGATGTGACGCTCGCCGTTTCGGCGATGAAAGCGGGCGCAGTGGATTTCATCGAAAAGCCATTCGGCGACGAGGTGATGATTTCCGCGGTGCGCGCTGCCCTGCGGCGGCTTAGTGCGGACGATCAATCCAGTTCCCAGATCGCCCAGATCCAAGCCCGGGCGGGCAATCTTTCGGTCCGCGAGCGGCAAGTGCTGGACGGGCTTCTCAAGGGTCTTCCCAACAAGGCCATCGCTTATGAACTGTCGCTCAGTCCTCGGACCGTCGAAGTCCATCGCGCCGCGGTCATGGCAAAAATGGGGGCAAAAAGCCTGTCGGACCTGGTACGCATGGCGATGCTGGCCAGACTCCCGGAAGATAAACCTGTCTGAGCAGTTGAGGCGGATCAAACCATCGGTCTCAAGAGCGGTCTATACGGAAGGCTTAGCCCTTTTGAACTGGTCGGCCACCCTCCCATGCCCGAAAATAAGTCGACCATTCTGGTCGTGGATGACGATGAAGCCGTTCGCGACGCGCTGGCATTCTCGCTGAAGTTGGACGGTTTCGGCGTACAAGTCTGCAAATGCGGCGGGGACCTTCTCGACCATCCTGCGCTCAGAACCTGCGACTGCATCGTGCTGGACTACAAAATGCCCGTCATGGACGGCCTGGAAGTACTGGAGAAACTTGCAGCGGCAAAGATCCTTGCTCCGGTCATTCTCATCACCGGACCTGTCACCAGGGACCTGCGCGAGCGTGCGCTGCGCAAGGGGGCACGCCTGGTAATGGAGAAACCGTTGCTCGACAGGAGCCTTACCCAACGAATTCGTGAACTCATCGCTTAAGCGGGACCAAGGATGGACAAGGAGGCGGCCAGGAAACGGTATTATGGTTTCATCGGCGCCCGAACCCAGGGCGTAATCGCCACTGTGGGGCCGGATGGAAAACCCGAAGCCGCGCTGATGGATATCGCTACTACGCCAGCACTGGAAATCATCTTCGAGACCACCAACCAGACGCGTAAATTCGTGAATCTTCAGGCCAATTCCCGGATCTCATTCGTGATCGGTTGGGAAGACAACGAGACCCTGCAGTTTGACGGCGTGGCCGAGCTTCTTTCGGGCCGCGCACTGGAGGAAGCATTGAAGGAATATACCTCGGTGTTTCCGCAAAAGACTTCGCACCGCGACTGGCCGGGCAATCATTATTTCCTGGCTCGACCCGACTGGGTGCGCTTCAGCAGCTATCGTCCTCCACGCAAGGTTGAGGAGTTCCGCTTCAAAGCTGAAGAAGAGGCGCATCTCCGCATGAGCTGGTGGCGAAGATTAGGACGAGCGCCCAGGCCGCGAATGCGCAACTGAGGGAACGCAGCCAATGGATTACAAGACCATCATGGTGCATCTGGAGCTCGCTATGCCGAACGCCGGGCTGTTTGCGGTTGCGGGCGACATAGCGGCTCAGCTCGGCGCCGCTCAGATCATCGGTATCGCCGGTTGCCAGCCTGTGCAGCTTGTTTACGGTGACACATACGTCTCCGGCGAGATCGCGGCCGCCGACCGCGAACAAGTCGAGTCCGAACTGACGGCCACGGAGCAGCGCTTCCGCGAGGCATTCAAGGGCCAAGCCTGCCGGGTTGAAATGCGCTCCAATGTGACCTGCGGGCCTTTGGCGGACTATATCGCGTGCGAGGCGCGCGCCGCCGATTTGGTGATCACTGGCCCAGACATTGGCGGCTCGATGTTCGATCAAGCCCGCCGGGTCAAGGTCGCCGACCTCGTGTTCCAGGCCGGCCGCCCTGTGCTGCTGGTGCCCAAAAACTGCAACCGTCTCGACTTCGAGCATTTGATGATCGGTTGGAAGGAGACTTCGGAGTGCCGGCGCGCGACGATGGCGGCCTTGCCATTGCTTAAGCTGGCACGGCGCGTCAGCGTGCTGACGATTGCAGCGGAGGAAGACACGAAACGCGCCGGAGAAGAGGTGGCAGACGTTGTTCAATGGCTCGTTCGCCATGGCGTTCTGGCCGAGGGCAGGGCCCTGGCGCACAGAGGCGATGATGTGCCGCAATTTGCGCGATTGATGCAGGAGACGGCTCCCGGACTGGTCGTGGCCGGTGCTTATGGTCACGGGCGCCTGCGCGAATGGGTCCTGGGTGGGGTGACAGGCGATGTCCTGATCAACCCGGACCGGCCCGTGCTGCTATTCCACTGAGAGTGGACGAAGGGGCCGGGAACCCTGTCGCCGCTGCGTGCTAGGCTTGGGCTAAATGGCCGATTACCGAGCCGGGCTCGATCAAGCCATTGTTATGGGCTTCTACTGTCAGCTTGCCCGACGCGGGGGCTTTGAGCTTGACCAGCTTCCCCTCGATCCGCAAATCGGCGATCTCCTGGCCGGGCTCGACATGGGCGCCGTCTTTCGCCAGCCACTTCTCAAGCACACCCTCCGGATAGATACGCGAGACCCAAAAATCGGCCGCCACCACAAGCTGCACCATCGGAACCTCCGTCAATGAACGTGAATGCCGTGTCCGAAATGCCGTTCCACCATGCCTTCGACTTGCACGAGCCGATCCGCCACCCAGTCCCCGCCGATCATCGGCGCGATGCCGGTCATCGTTACAGCGGGAAATTTGTAGGCCGGCCGCATTGATCCGCCTCAATGCCCTGCCCGTATTCCTTAAGCCAGTGTCGGTTGCAAATTTTGGGGGGAGATTCGAGATGGCGAGTTCGGATATCGGCATGCTGGTCCTTGTAGTCGGCGCTTTCACGATTTTTGGCGGGGTACTCGCCTATGCTTCTTTCAAGGAATCGAGGAAGGGTCGCGAATAAGCACTAGGCGCCGGCGCCTCCGCACCGGCCATCGCCGCATTGGTGCAGACATCAGCGCGGATTTAAAAAAACGCGCGCGCCAATCAAGGGGTCAGAAAGTTTGGTACCCCAGGCCAACGCACTCGTAATTTCGCGCCGCCTCGAACACGGAGCAATTATTCTCGTCTCCCACTTTACATCGTTGCTGGGGCGGGTCAGCGGGTAGGGCATCCTGATAACCGGCGAGGTGGCAACTATCCAGCGCGTCCATGAATGCGCGCCATTCGCGCGCCTGTTTGTCATTGCCCGAATAAGTGTATGAGACTGTCACCGTCTTGTATTGAGAATTCCGACCATCCGCGCAAGACGCAAGCGCCGGCAAAATTGCCGCCAGAATTGCCGGGATTATCAGTAGCCGGACGGTCATCTTTTTTCCGCGGCCGGCCCCGATTCCGCGAGCAGCATTCGCGAAAATGAGGCGTGTGCCACATAACTGTCGTCAAAACCCATTAGATAGCCCGGACCTCGGGGGTCAGACCAGGCAATTTGCATTGAGTAGGACCATGGAACAATACGAAATCCGGATCACAAAAAAAGGCACGACCAGTCCCAAGATCATTCGGGCGGCGCTGGCCAGCGCCTATGCCGCCATCCGCCGGGCCACGATGATTTCCGAGGAGGGCGATCTCGTCGAAGTGTGGCTCGGCTTGTCGTGTGTCTACTCGACCGCCGGTGCGGCCACCTGATTGAGACCACGTGATTCAGGCCGCCTGATTAATAAGGGCTAGACGTTTGGCAGTCGTCCCCAAAAGGTAGCGGAGACTTTCGGGCTCGATGCGGACTCCGCTAGCCGTTCTGGAGCTTCTGGGAAAGAAGGATTGAGGAGACGGTCTTTTCCACGCCCTCCAATGATCCTATCGCGTCGATCAAGGCATCCAATTTGCCGACATCCTCGACCTCCACCATCGCGATCAGGTCATGCTCGCCGCTTACGGTATAAAGGGCGGTCAGGGACGGCATGGCGGATAATTGCCGCTCCGTCGCGCGTGACAATTTGGGGAGGACTTTGATCATCACGTGCGCCCTGATCAGGCGGCGGTGATAATCGGGCTTAAGTTTCACAGTGTAACCTTGGATTGGACCTTGCTTCTGCAGCTTTTCCAGCCGGGTATAGACTGCGGCGCGGGACATTTTGAGGACCCGCGCCAGCTTGGCCACTGGCCGGCGGGCGTCTTCGCGCAAAAGCGCCAGCAGCCGCTCGTCAATTGCGTCCAACGACAGAGTGTCGCTTTTTCTAGGCATTTTGTCGAATTATTGCTGCATTTGTGACGGTTTTCAACTTTAAACTGGATAGCACCTGCTGGAGACTGACGCAGACATTCTGGCGAGGACGCAATGCGTGACATTCTACTGATCGGAGCAGGTAAAATCGGTGAAACCATTGCCGATATGCTTTGCGCGTCCGGCGACTATAAAGTGACAGTGGCAGATCGGTCCGATCATCAACTGCAAAGACTGCCGCGCCGCGCGCATTTGAAGACTCTCGCGCTGGATGTCGCCGATGCGGAAGCTCTGGCGACTTCGCTGAAGGGCCGCTACGCGGTTCTGAGCGCGACGCCATATTCCGTCACCGGCCCGATCGCCTCGGCCGCTCGACAAGTCGGGGTCCATTACCTGGACCTCACCGAGGATGTGGCCAACACCCGGTTGGTCAAAACGCTGGCGGTGGGAGCAGAAAGCGCTCTTATTCCGCAATGCGGCCTGGCGCCCGGTTTCATCTCTATCGTGGCGCAGGACCTAGCGCGACATTTCGATCGCCTGGATACCGTGCGGCTTCGGGTCGGCGCATTGCCGCTCTATCCGTCCAACGCGCTCAATTACAATCTCACCTGGTCCACGGACGGGGTCATCAACGAGTATGACGAGCCTTGCGACGCGATTGTTGATGGCGAGTTGCGCGAGGTCGCGCCGTTGGAAGAGCTGGAGGAATTCTCGCTCGACGGCATCCGGTACGAAGCGTTCAACACGTCTGGTGGCCTGGGCACGCTGTGCGAGACGCTGTCGGGCAAGGTGCGCCAGCTCAACTACAAGACAGTCCGCTATCCCGGCCATCGCGACATCATGAAAACCTTGATCCAGGATCTACGCCTTGGCGAACGCCGCGAGCTCCTGAAAGACGTTTTGGAGCACGCTTTGCCGGCGACAATGCAGGATGTTGTTCTGGTGTTCGTGACCGTCTCCGGTTATCGCAACGGCCAATATCTGCAAGAAACTTACGCCAACAAGATTTATGGCTCCGAAGTCTGTGGCATAGCGCGCAGCGCCATTCAGATCACGACGGCGGCCGGAATTTGTGCCATGCTGGATCTGCTTGCTGCCGGAATTCTGCCGCAGAAAGGCTTTGTGCGTCAGGAAGAAGTGAGCCTTGCCACCTTTCTCTCCAACCGCTTTGGCAACGCTTATGGTGGTCCGGGACCGGCGCCCGCCAGCCGGGCAGCCTGACGCCGCGCATCATATTCATCATTAGTCATGTCAAAGCATCTGCAAGTCTTGCTGACCGGTCCGGCTGCGCCTTTGGCCGAGCATGTTCGGGTGTCCGCCAAAATCGAGCGCGAAGAGGGCGATCTGGTGTCGCGCGCGGTCATCACCGCTGCTCTCAACCTTCACTTATTGGCTGGTGTGCTGGAGCGTGTGCCAAGCGGCCGGGCCTATGTCGAAGATTTGGTACGGGAGAG
Source organism: Rhizomicrobium sp. (assembly GCA_035262545.1). Lineage (GTDB taxonomy): Bacteria > Pseudomonadota > Alphaproteobacteria > Micropepsales > Micropepsaceae > Rhizomicrobium. Next base: position 22,246 of record DATFSP010000160.1, read on the forward strand.
AAAGAAGCTCGCCTTCGATCATGGCGCCATGCGCACCGTGGCGCTTGCCGGGATGGGCGGCCTGCCCGCCGGACAGAACGCCATCACCCGGGTGCTGGAGCCCTTGGGGTATCACTGCACCCACACTTATCCTATGGCGCGGCTTAACATGACGGGCCGGTCCTACACCCATCGCGATTTTCCTGAAGATCTGCCGCAATTTTTTGTGAGTGAGTTGCACCCGGAACGCTTCTCACATGCTTTCCAAGCGGCTGTGCGGCGCGTAACGTCCAGCTCGACCGATCCGCTCACGCCAGAGGACAAGGCGTTGCTCGCAACACTAGGGACCAAAGGTGCATTGAAGCTGGAAGATGCCTCGGCCCTTCTGCCCAGACTGATCGATTGTTTTTCCCGCCGGCACGCCACTCCGCGCTTGACCGATTATGAAACGCTGCTCGCGGAATCCGCCGAAATGGCTTGGATTGCGACCGAAGGGAACGCCTTCAATCACGCCACCGACCGAGTGCCCTCTTTGGAAGAGGTGGTGACACATCAGCGTGCGCTGGGCCGCCGGGTGAAGGACCAAATCGAGGTTTCTGCTTCCGGACGGGTGTGCCAGACGGCATTTCATGCCGATCCAGTGATGCGGGATTTTCTGGGCGAAAATGGCGCTATCCACTGTCGCGAAGTGCCCGGCTCCTTTTTCGAGTTCATTCAGCGCGCGCCTTTCTCTGGTGAAGGCGGGCTTGATCTTGCCTTCGACACCAACAACGCACAGGGCATCTTTAAGATGACGGCGGCATGATGCAGGCGGGAGCGGATGCGCGCGCGCTTTTGACCAGACTGAATCTCTCCTCAGGCATGGGAGAAGGTCGCGCTTCTCCCATCGACGGTTCGTCCATGCCCGCCGTGAGCGAGAGCGGCGGCGCTGCATTGGAGTCTGCCATAGCCGCTTCGGTTCACGCTTTTCCTCTTTGGCGGGACACGCCTGCGCCGGTTCGGGGCGAATTGGTGCGCCGCTTCGGCGAAACGTTACGCGCCAACAAGGACGCGCTGGGCAGGCTGGTGACTCTGGAAACCGGCAAAATGCTGTCGGAAGGCCTGGGCGAAGTTCAGGAAATGATCGACATCTGCGATTTCGCGGTCGGCCTGTCGCGCCAGCTTTATGGCCTCACCATCGCATCCGAGCGCCCAAGTCATCATATGCGCGAAATGTGGCATCCGCTGGGGCCCGTCGGGATCATCTCGGCGTTCAATTTTCCGGTGGCAGTGTGGGCCTGGAATGCGGCCCTGGCGCTGGTCTGCGGGGACCCCATTCTCTGGAAGCCGTCGGAGAAGACACCGCTTTCCGCCTTCGTGGCGGAATCGCTTTTGCAAAAAACCATCGCAGACTTCGCGCCAGCGCCCAAGGGGCTGTCCGCCCTTCTGATTGGCGGAGTCTCATTGGGCGAGGCGCTCACCAGCGATGCGCGGGTGCCGCTGATATCCGCGACCGGCAGCACGAGGATGGGCCGCGCGGTTGGAGCGGCGGTCGCCGCGCGGTTCGGCAGGTCGCTTTTGGAGCTGGGCGGAAATGCCGCCACTATCGTCTCGCCATCGGCCAATCTCGACCTCGCTGTACGGGCAATTTCCTTTGGCGCGGCGGGCACTGCGGGACAACGCTGCACCAGCCTGAGAAGGCTGATCGTCCACGATGCCATCTATGATCAGCTCCTGTCCCGTTTGAAGCGCGCTTACGCCAGCTTCACGGTGGGAGATCCGCGCGATGCCAAGACGCTGATCGGTCCGCTGATCGATCAGGGCGCTCTCGCAAGCATGGGCGAGGCAATGGCGGCGGCGCGGGCGGCAGGCGGTACGATCTCGGGCGGCGAGGAGCGCGGCGGGCTTTACGTGAGCCCAGCGATTGCAGAGATGCCAGGCCAGGTCGAAATCGTCCGGCACGAGACCTTTGCACCCATTCTGTATGTATTGCGTTATTCGGACTTCGATCAGGCGATCAAATTGCTGCGCGATGTTCCTCAGGGACTTTCCTCATCCATCCTCACGATGAACCTGCAGGAAGCCGAGCAGTTCCTCTCGGCGGCAGGCTCGGATTGCGGAATCGCCAACGTCAATATGGGTCCATCCGGCGCAGAGATCGGTGGCGCCTTCGGCGGCGAAAAGGAAACAGGCGGCGGCCGTGAAAGTGGATCGGATGCCTGGAAAGCCTATATGCGCCGGCAGACGCAGAGCATCAATTACGGCCGCGATCTTCCTTTGGCCCAAGGCGTAGCGTTCGACGTTTAGTTCACCGGCCGGCCACTGCTGGAAAAAGGACGGGAAGAAACTTATGCTGGCACGGGCCGCTGGCAGGGGGATTTCATGTCCAAAGATTGCTGGTTGTTGGTGTCAGGTCTTTTGATCGGCGCAATCTTCCCTTCAGCCGGCACTGAGGCGCAAATTTCAACTCCCCAGCAAGTTGCCGAGCAGATCCAGCGGGACGCCAAGATTCCGCAGATGCAGATCGGCGATGAGTTTCTTCGGCTGACGGTTCCTGGTGAGACGATGGGCGAGACCGTCGGCGTCTCTCAGAACAGCAAAGGCCACATCTTCGTTTATTCCCGTACGCACCCTACCGGCATCGCGCGCGGTGCGGCCGCCGCCCGCCTGTGGGAATTCGATTCAAGCGGTACCTTCGTCAAGGAGTGGGGTCCCCACAATTACGCAGAGTCCTTCGCGCATAATGTGCGGGTCGATCCCAACGACAATGTTTGGATGGTGGATGAAGGCTCGGGCATGATCGTCAAGTTCGATCCGCAAGGAGTGCCGGTCGAGGAGCTTGGGCGCACGCCGGAAGCCATCGACTATCTGGAAGAAAATGTCGAGAAGGCCGGCCGCGGCTATGAGCGCGCCGGCATGGCCATCATCAACAATCGTCCTGTCGACCCAATCCGAAATATCCATCCTAACGGTTCGACGGGCGTGTTCAACCGTCCGACCGACGTTGCCTGGGACTCAAAGGGCAACATCTATGTCTCCGACGGTTACGGGAATTCACGCATCGTGAAGATTGCGCCCGGCGGCCATTGGCTGAAAACAGTGGGGACATGGGGCACGGGCGAAAATCAATTCAACATCGTCCACAGTCTCTCTGTCGACAAGGACGATAATATCTACGCGGCGGACCGCAACAATCACCGGATTCAGGTCTATGACACGGACCTCAATTTCAAGCGTTCGATCATCGGCGAAGGCGCGCCCTGGGGAATTTGCATCACGCCGGCGGGCCGGGGTCCTCAATATCTTTTCAGTGCCGACGGCACCACTGGACGGATTTACAAGATCGATCTTGCGAGCGGAAATCTCGTGGCTTGGGCTCAGACCAGTCTGGGTCACGGCGAAGACGATGCCGGGCGCCTGGTCCACGAAATATCCTGCGTCTCGGCAAATGTCCTTTATCTGGGATCCGCCATTCTCTGGGACGTGCAGCGCGTAACCATCAAATAAGCGCTGGTTGGTCCGGGACGGGGCATGGACCAAAGTCCAATCGCGCTCCGGATTTCTCTTGGGCTTGAATCCGGAATTGAGTTTCCCTCCATGGTCCGGACAATGTCGGGCGCAATTCATAAGGGGAAGGCGAACGGCCGGCCCAAGGGCACGATCCGCTGGGCGCTACTCAGGCCCTTTGTCAACCGGCCGCTCCTCATTACCGCTATTCTGGGCGGCCTGGGGTTCTATTTTGCCAGCGGTCCCTGGGTCGCGCGCGACGTATCCCGCGCACTGATCGGCTGGAACTGCGGCGTGGTGATCTTTCTCTCCCTGATCTATCTCATCTCTCGGCGCGCCGATGCGGATGAGATCAAGCGCAGGGCGATCGAAGTTGACGAAGCGGGCCACATCATGTTGGTCCTCACCATCCTGGCCTCGATCGCCAGCGTCGGTGCACTCGTAGCGGAACTTTCCGGGGCCAAGGGCCAACCGGCGGCCGGACTGCGCGTCATTCTGGCCGCGTCCACCGTGATCCTGTCATGGCTTCTGGTCCATGTCGTATTCGCGCTCCGCTATGCTCACATCTATTATCTGGCCGAAAAGAACGGCCGGCCCGTGGGCGGGCTTCAGTTCGGCGATGAAGGCGAGCCGGACTACTGGGACTTCCTGCATTTCTCCCTGGTGATCGGTGCCACTTCACAGACCGCGGACATCGGATTTAGTTCCCGGGAAATGCGACGCTTGGGAACCCTGCATACGCTGGTCGCTTTCGGCTTCAACACCGCGATTCTGGCGACCATGATCAATCTTGCCGCCGGTCTTTTTTGAATAATTGCCATTGGACAAAGGTCCAATTGAAGCTTTTCCGCCGCGCAGAGAGGGTTTTTACCGCTGCCGGGAGATCTTGATGAAATCCGGTCTTTTTCTTGTCCTTGCCATGGCGTGCCTCTTGGCCTGTCTTGCGGCGACCAACATCGCGTCCGCCCAGACCAAAGCGGACCAATGTGCGGCCTACGCCAATCAGGCCATGGCAAATACACCGACCTCGACCGGAACGGCCCGGGGCGCCGCCCGGGGCGCGGTGGGCGGCGCGATATTCGGAAATGCGGGAGCAGGCGCGGCCGCCGGCGCGGTGGCCGGCACCGTGCGCCGTTCCAACCAAAAGACCCAGAATTACAAATACTACTACGACAGTTGCATGGCGAAATAAGCACGAGAAGGCGGTCCCACCGCATACCCCGGGCGGTTGGACGAAGCGCCCCTGGCCCCGCCAAAACGGCGGGGCCTTTTTTTGCTCTTCTGTGTCGAGGAGGTCCGGCTACTTCTTCTTCGTTTCGTCCGGCAGTACACCGGGAGGCGCTTCGTCAGTCTGCTGCATTTGCTCGATGGCGACTTTGGTCGCGCCCTTGGGCGGGTTGAAGACGAATTGGTTGGCATCGGCCGGCGCATCGGTCCGCCAATCCGTGATCATGATCGTGTACTCCGGAGCTTGCGCCACGGTTTTGCTGGTAATGACATATTTGCGGGGGATGGGCTTATCGCCCACCTGAACCCAGATCTGCCAATCTACATCGGGCGTGCGGAAGGCAAGAAGATCGCATGGCACGCCATTGACCACACCGCGGCCGATATGCCGGGAGTCAAGCAGGCCTTCCGTTAGCTCGCCATAAGCGTTGGCCGAGAAGATGTCGGCACCGGGAAATTCTGCAGTGGTGTTGTCGCGGATGCGGTCCACCAGATTATCAATCGTGCCAGGCGAGTCGATCTGGGTATATGCGTTCAAATTCTTTCCCAGAATCGTGAATGTCTTGCCGTCGAAATTCATCACCACGTCGGCAAACCCGCCGGTGCGAGTCACGTAGATCTTGTCGGGACGCGAGATCACGAGCTTGCCAGAGCTGGCGAACGTGATTTTTTGAAGACTTGACGTCACCACATCGACGTCGGAGTTATAGCTGGCAGAAATGTTCTTCTGTGCCGCCACATAATCGGACATTGCCTTCAGGATACGCAGAGCGTCGTCCGCATAGGCCGGAGTGGACGCGATAAGCGCCATAGCTACCAGTGCCATCTTGCTGACAATATTCATCGTGTGTCCCTTAATCGATTGCCCGCGGCGGACGCGGCATGAATCCGGCGGGAAAGAATGGCGGGGTCCCGCATAAATGCGAGGACCCCGCGCCCGCTCCTCTAGCCGCGCTGAGCTACACGACGGCGCTTGGGCTTCAGATTGTCGATATCCTGCTGCATCCCCTGCACTTTGGTGTCGAGGTTGCTGATGTCGCTATGGGCCTGGTTGGCGGATTGCTGCGCCGCCTGCGCGGCCGACATCGCAGCTTGCGCCTGCTGTTGCGCTCCATTGGCGGTTTGTTGTGCCGCCGCTGCCGATTGCACCGCCTGGTCGGCGGTCGTTTGCGCCTTCTGGACTTCCTCCGTGGTGGCGCAACCGCCCATGACAAGAAGCGTGGCGCCCATCAACGCGGCCAGGGAAGCGTTGCGAGTTAATGTGTGCATGATGGGGACTCCTTATTACCAGTTTCAATAGTCGCGAGCGGGAATGCCCGTTTTCGGGAAAACCCACGCCCGTGGATCACCCTTAAGGGGATTGTGCGCCTTGGCCGCGGCGCCTCAATTAGACCTAGGTCCAACTGCCGCCTTTGGGGGCCACGACGCACAATCCCCCACCATGATGATAGGTGGTCTATCGAGGCGACCTTTGAGTTGCCTGGGCGGTTTTGCCTGCTTGCTGCTGGTCGGCGCAGCCTGGCCCGCATGGGGTGCACCCAAGGGATTGGGCGATCCGGCTGTTGTGTTGGACAATAGTGAGACGGCGCAGCAAGCGCTTCAGGACCTGCTTCTGGCACGCGCTGCCGCGAACGTGCAGTCGCCGCTTCAGATCCAAATACTTGCTTTCTACAACGCGCGGGATTTCGCGCCGGTCTGGACTGGAAGTGACGCCGCCGAAAACATGGCGCAGGCGGTTCTGGCGCAATTGCAGAATGCGTATGAACAGGGCCTCAATCCAAACGATTACGTTTCGCAGCCGCTTCTGAAACAGCCGCCGGACGGCGGACCTGCTGCTGCTGCTTACGACTTGGCGCTTACCGATGCACTGTTCCGCTACGCTTCCGATGTTGCACTCGGCCGTGTTGAGGCGCACGCGGCCTACAAGGATGTCCGTCTTCCTGGCCATAATCTGGATATTGCGTCGCTCTTGGCCAACGCACTGGCGCGCGCCGATCTTGCTTCTCTTTTTGCCGCACTTCCTTCACCTCATCCCGAGTATCATGAGTTGGCTGCTGCGCTCGCGCGCTATCGCGCCATCATTGCTTTGGGCGGCTGGCCGGCGGTCCCGGTTAAGGATGGCATCTCGCTCGATGGCAATGACCCCGTGGGCAAATTGCTGGTCCGACGCCTGGCCTTCGAAGACCCTCTCTTGGCATCCAATCGCCGGCCTTCGCCCACCGACGTCGAGATGGCGCTGGTGCGCTATCAGATCCGCAACGGATTGAAGGCGGACGGCAAGGCAGAACGTGAAACGTTGGAGTCGCTCAATGTCCCGCCCGCCGTGCGGATGCGGCAAATAACAGCCAATATGGAGCGCTGGCGCTGGCTGCCGGATGGTTTCGAACGCGACTATATCCGCGTCAACGTTCCGGATCAAAGCGTTGACCTGATCGAAAACGGTATCGTCGTGCTTCACTCTCTCGTCGTCATCGGCAAGAAAAAAACTCCCACGCCCATTTTGCGTACCGAGGTGGTTGCTGTTGTCGCCAATCCGCCCTGGGACCTTCCCGACGACATCGCCGCCCGCCAGGTTCTGCCGCATCTGAGGGAAAATTCAAAATATCTCGCCAGCCACAAATTCACCTTGGTGGACGGACCGGCGAGCGATCCTGAAGGCGCAGGTATCGATTGGCGCAAGGTCAGGCCCGATCATCTGCCATACCAGATCGAGCAGGCGCCGGGACCGAACAATGCGCTGGGTCGCTATATGCTCGACTCCCCCAACGATTTCGACGTCTATATGCACGACACGCCCAACAAAAAACTGTTTACCTTGAGCGATCGCGAGGCCAGCAATGGCTGCGTGCGGGTAGAAGAGATCGCCACCCTGGCCAGAATGGTCCTCAACCAGGACGGTCAAAATGAGGAGGCCCTGGACGGGGCACTTGCCTCTCCACAAACCCAAAATCTGGCGTTGTCGCGTCCGCTGCCAGTCTACATGCTTTATTGGACTGCGATCGCGGGATCCGACGGTACGGTGGGATTCCGTCCAGACCTTTATAATCGCGATGCTGCGCTGCTCGCCAAAATGGGCGCAAATGCCGTGCGGACTGCCAAGCCCGCGCCGCTTGCCAAGCCACAATCCGTCACGCTCCCGTCCGGAATTTCTCAGCCGATCAAATCCCAGGCCCCAAAGCCAAAGACGAAGGCGGTGCCGATCGGGGCGCAGACTCTCTAGGATAAGCGGCCTAGATCGAAATCACATTGTCGTCATCGTCGTCGTAGGCCGGGTCGGTACAATCCTCATGGCCGAGACAATCGGGCGCGGCGCCGTCGCTCGGCGCTGGAAGGGTCAATTCCCAGCCATGACCGCGCAGCGTGGCAGCCGGAGGGGTATGCAGCACGATAATGTTGGGCGGTGGCGCCGGAGCTTGTTTCGGCTTTACCAGGCTCCATGCCGCGGCGCCGCCCAAGAGGAAACTGGCGGCGAGCAGAAAAGTCAACGGGAGACGGTTCTGCATGCAAACGGCCTTTTTGGCGGATTTTAGTCCACAAAGAAAAAGCCCCAATGGGACCTAGGTCCAATTTACGTCAATTGAGATGGGGGCAGGCGCTTGGGATCCATTTCTTCCAAGTCCCGCTCCAGGAAATAGTTCAGGAACGTCCGGATGGCGGCAATCGCCGCCAACTGACCGATGTCGGTCCAGGTCGGCGAAATTACGCTGCGCACAATGTCGGCGGCCAACGCGAATTGCAGTCCCAAAATCAGCCAGGTGCCGAAGCGCACAAATAACGCCTTGCGCCAGCCTGCTTCCACGACGTGGCGCAGCAAATGCGGGAGTACGCCCGCAAAGGCCTCGCCCGCACCATAGCCGATGAGGATGATCGCGACGACTTCAATGGCCCGGGCGATCGAGCCGGCTAACTGCCGGAGCAGATCTTCCATCGGCGGCCTTCAGGCATCGCGCCGAACCACGCAGCGGAATCCCAGGTGGCAGGCTGCGGTATCGATCGGCTGAGCCATCCGGGCGGCCGGGCGGTAGCGCCGGCAGTAATTGGGCGCGCAAAGATAGGAACCGCCTTTCATCACCTTGCGGGGAATGGGGAGGCTGGTGGCGAAGACGTCGATGCTGCCATCGCGCTCACCGCCTCTGGGGTTGCGTGCGTTGTCGCCGCAGCAATCGACTGTCTTATGACTCGGCGCATACCAGTCAGCGGTCCACTCCCAAACGTTGCCGATCATGTCGAAAAGCCCATAGCCATTGGCCGCGAACAGGTCGACTGGCGAGGTGCCTTCATACCCGCCGCAAGTAAGGTTTTGCCAAGGAAACTCGCCTTGCCAGGTATTGGCCATCACATAACCCTTGGGCATGAACTCTTCGCCCCAGGCGAATTCGGCGCCCTCCAATCCCCCGCGAGCGGCGTATTCCCATTCCGCTTCGGTAGGCAGCTCCTTGCCGGCCCACTGCGCATAGGCCATCGCATCCTCATGAGCGATTTGCACTACAGGATGTTTGGACTTGGCGGTGAGGCTCGATTTAGGACCGAAGGGGTGGCGCCAATCGGCGCCGATCACATAGTTCCACCAATTATAATGGTTGCGTGTGTCCACGAAACGATGGGGCTTCTGAAAAACGATCGAGCCAGGCGCCAGCATGTGAGGAAGCGCGCCTGGATAATCCTCGGCACGTACGGGTCTTTCTGCGACCGTCACATAGCCGGTTTCGTCGACGAAGGTATCGAAATCCTCATTTGTGACAGGATGACTGTCGATCCAAAAACCGTCCACCCAAACGCGGTGGGCGGGAGCTTCCTCCGCATAATGCCTGTCTGATCCCATGAGGAAGTTGCCGCCGGGAATGCGCACCATCTCCGGATGCGTGGGATGACCGGCGAGTTTGTTGCGCTGCTGCGGCTCGCCGGCTAGCGACATTTCCAATCCTCTTTTGCCGGGGCGCAAAATCCCTTGCCGTCGCGCGGCTTGCTCGCGCCCTCGCCGCCACAAGACCATGAAACCACCTCCAACAGCCGCCATGACGCTAGCGCTGGCGCCCTTTGCCGGGCGATTGGACCAAGGTCCAATGGCGTCAAATGGCGGCTATCACGCCCCCAATTGATAGGACAGCCTGAGCTCGATCTTGAGACGGTAGACCGGATAATTGTCGACGATTGGGGCACTCACTTCCAGCGAAGTGATAAACCGATCGCCGATGGCGCGGCCGATCTGAGCGTCCAGCGGCAGGAAAAGGCGGCCGGTTTGCGTCTTCACTTTCGCACCGAAATTGTAGCGGATATCGGTGGAGGGAAAGAGAACGAAAAACCATTTGTCCGGTAGCGCGATCCTGAGTTCAGGCGAAAATTGCAGGTTGCTTGTGGGTGTCGAAGCAAAGCTTTGGGCGAAGGTGAAGGAATAGCGGAACTCGGGCAGGAAGTAGCTGCCGGGACTGATTTCCGGGAGCATGTAGCGGTATCCCGCGATCGGCAGCATGTCCCAGCTCCCGCTGCCGAAGGGCTTGCCCGAAACAGCGGGGCTCATGATCTCATCGCCCAACCCCAGGGCCTGACGGTCGTCCAGAATGTGGCCGACGTAACCCAGGAAAAGCAATCGGCCAACGCCCGTTTGATAGTCCCCGTCTGGATTCCCCGCCGACATGGCGTTGCTGAAAGTGATGGGAAGATCTCCGCGCAAGCCCATCTGCCAATCCGGGATGAAATCCTCCCTGAAGTTTCGGCGCAGGATCACCTGTTCCTTGTCGTTGCGCGTCGCCATCGAGTCATTTTCAAAATGATAGCGGATGTCGAACGTACGCACGGGCTGGGTAATGTCGTCATCATCGGTCGCCTGCGCGGCTTCACCTTCATTGCCGGGTTGCGCGGTGTTGGCCTCTTGCGCGTTGGCACGGAGCGGACGCGAAAAAAGCGCCAGGCTCAGGCCCAGCACGCACGCCCAACAGCATGATCGGTTCGCGGCGCGCATGGCCGGAATACCTTACGACTTCCCAGCCATGCTAGGAGCTGCCGAAAACCGGTTTATTGGACCTAGGTCTAATCCAACCTCGCCGTCAATGTTTCCAACCGCTGGCTCACCTCTTGGGCATCAGGGCGTCGACGATCTGATCCACGCTGAAGCTGGCGGCCTTCTGCCGGGGCGGGAATTCCTTGAAGCTTTCGAGCCATTGGTGGACCACAGCCTGCGCCGCATACATGTACGGCACATGCTCGATGAACCAGTCATTGTATTTGAAACTGTCCTCGCCGCGCTCGAATGGATCCGCCCTGAGATCGAATATCTTGGGAATGCGCATCGCCGAAAGCGGCTCGCGCCAGACGTCCAGTCCGCGGGCGCGCTGTTCGCTGAATACGATCTTGTACTGGTGGATGCGCAGCGCCATCAGGTCGCCGTCATCGCTCCAATAAAGAAATCCCTGGCGCAGAGAATGCTTCTCCTTGCCGGAGAGGAAGGGCAGCAGGTTGAGACCGTCGAGATGGACCTTGAAGGTCGTGTCGCCGATCTTGTAGCCCTTCTTCACCTTTGACACGAGGTCGGGCTCGCCCGCAGCGGCGGCGAATGTGGGGATGAAGTCCTGCAGCGAGAAGATGTCGTTGATCACTCGGCCGGGTTCGATCACGCCGGGCCAGCGCATCACGCAAGGCACGCGCCAGCCGCCTTCCCAATTGGTGTCCTTCTCGCCGCGGAAAGGCGTCGAGCCACCGTCCGGCCACGACATGCATTCGGCGCCGTTATCAGTGGTGAAGACCACGACCGTGTTGTCGGCCACTCCGAGTTGGTCCAGCTTGTCCAGCAATTGCCCCACATAGCCATCCAGCTCCACCATGCCGTCGGGATAAAGTCCGTGTCCCGTCTTGCCCACCGATGACGGTTTCAGATGCGTGAATACGTGCATGCGTGTGGTGTTGAAGTAGCAGAACCAGGGCGCACCCTCGTTGGTCTTGCGCTCGATGAAGTCGAGCGCAGAGGCCAGGAATTCCTCATCCACCGTTTCCATGCGCTTGCGGGTGAGCGGGCCAGTATTCTCGATCACCTGCTTGCCGACTTTGCCGAACACTGGATCCACAGTGGGGTCGTCCTTGTCGGCGGCCTTACATTTCAAGACGCCGCGTGGCCCGAATCTCTTGCGGAATTCCGGATTCTTGGGATAGTCGGGATATTCCGGCTCTTCCTCGGCATTGAGGTGATATAAGTTGCCGAAGAATTCGTCGAAGCCGTGCACCGTGGGCAAATGTTCGTTGCGGTCGCCCAGATGGTTCTTGCCGAACTGGCCGGTGGCATAACCCAGATTCTTGAGAAATTGCGCCACGGTAGGGTCTTCCGCCTTGAGCCCCAGCGTTGCCCCCGGCATGCCAACTTTGGTCAGGCCGGTACGAATCGGCGTCTGTCCGGTGATGAAGGCCGCCCGCCCGGCGGTGCAGCTTTGCTGGCCATAGCAATCGGTAAAGTTCGCGCCTTCCTTGGCGATGCGGTCGACATTGGGTGTTCGGTACCCCATAATGCCGTTGTTGTTGCAGCTGATGTTGAACCAGCCGATGTCGTCGGACATGATGAAAAGAATGTTGGGCTTGGCCGATTGTTGCGGCAGTGCGGGCATCGGGATCTCCTGCTTGCGGGGCTGAAAGCTAGAAGAAACGGAAAAATCACTCGATTGGGCCAAAGTCCAATTTCGGGCGCGCCATGGCCCGTAGGTTCCATCGGAGCATTATCCACAATCTAAACGCATCCGGTTCCCGCAACCTGCAATGCGCCATGTTAGTTAGTAAAAGTGTCATCACCGGGTGAGTCACGTGTATCTGGATGAATCGCTGTTCTCGGCGGGCGGAGGAGATTCCGGCCCGTGCTGCTGCGCATGCAAGGCGCCGATTCTGCAAGGTCAGCGCACTACGCGGCTGAATTTTGCGAGCGATCCCAGTGGCGCTAAGGGATTAACAGGCGATTATCACCTGGCCTGTAGCAAGCCTTTCGATTCCCTCGCCCGCGCCATCAACATGATGGCCCGTTTCGGCCGTTGACCGGCTTCAGCGCCTGCCGCCACGGAAGCCGCCTCCCCTAAATCCGCCGCCACCACGGTAACCGGAGAAACCGGTGGCACGTGAGCCCGAGTAATTTTTGTTACTCGGATTGTAATTGCCGCGATTCTGCGTCACGCGCTCGTGGTTGAGCGACGCATTGGCCTGCGTCGAGGTGAAGCGATTGCTGGCGTCCACTTTCTCCCAACTGCCGCTTTGATTGTAGCGATAGACATTTCCATCCTTGCCGGCATAGATGTCGCCGTTGATGTTGGCGACATCGCCGCGGCTGACCTCGCCCGTGGCGCTGTCATAGCGTATGCCGCCCACGCCTTTCGCGGTGCCTGCTGCGCCCGTGCTGTTGAAGGCGCCGCTGGCGATCGCGCCGGAGTCGGTGCGGGCGGCCCCGCCCACTTGCCGCGTCACCTGTCCTGTGTTGGTGTTGACCACCGTGCGCCCGCCGGCCACCGCACCATTTCCCGTATAGATATTGCCCACCGCCCCACCATGGCCCGCCACCACGCGCCCGGTCTGCGGATTATAGCGGATGCCAGCCGCAGCTGCGGCGGTGTTGCCCGTATAAATGTTTGTGTTGCGACCGGCAAAGCCGTAGCCGCGTCCTCCAGTGACTGTGTTGTAAAATCCGCCCGCGCCCGCGCGGCCGTAATTGCCGGACCATGGATTGGCCCACGCGGCAGCCGTTCCCGCCACCACACTGTTTCCCCAGCGACCATAGACATTGGCGGCCACCGCACCACCCCAAGCCCAGGGATAGTAATAGCCGGGCCAATATCCGCCCCAAGGTCCCCACCACGGATCGTACCAGGGATCGTAATAGCCCCAGCCGAATGCCAGCGACCATCCGACCGCGGTGCCATAGGCGAAGGCCGCACCATAACCATAAGTCGCAGGACAGCCATACCAAGTCGTGCCGATCCATGGATCGCAAGGATAGCCCGTGCCATAGACCACTACGCCATTGGAAACCGCGGTGCCGTAATAGCCTGGCGTGTAACCTACAAAGACATCGTTTCCGTCCGCGCCATAAACCCGCGCATAGGTCACATAATGCACTGGAGATGAAGAGGGGATCGTATAGATGGCAGGGGGCACGCTGGTGGCCACCGTCCAGGGCCCATTGGGTGAGGTCTCGGAAACGAACCACACCCCATCGGTCAACGCGTAATAACTGCGTCCAGGCACATTGATAATCGGCGTCGCCGAATTTATCGCATAGCTGAGATTGGTGCCCTGGACGGGCTTGAATTGCGGCGCTCCGTCATATCGCGCCGTGAAATTCGCATGGGATTTGTCCACGGTCGCCGTCTGGGGAATGGAATTGGCGATGAGTGCTTCTTCGGCTTCGTTCGTTCCCGCTACCGAAGCCAGTACAGCGCTCTTGGGACTCGATGCTGGTATCTTGGCGAAATCGGGAGGCAGTGCATTGGCCGCGACATAGGTCCAGGGCCCGTTGTTGGACGATGCGGTGAACCAGCGGCCGGAGATCAGCACATACCAGGCATTGTTTGCGCTGGTATCCACGAACACGTCGGCGGGCGTGTTGTTCACATAGCTAAGCGCGGTAGCCGGAATGGCCGAAAATTCCGGCTGACCATTTACGGAAATAAGTTCGGTCGGCCGGCTGCGAACAAAGATGGCGGGGAATTTGCCGGACTGGAACACATCGGCGA
>DATFSP010000161.1:0-24245 GCA_035262545.1 Rhizomicrobium sp.
CCGGTATGGCGCACGCGCAGGAACACATGATGTTCCGCGGCAACGCAGGCCTGAGTGCCGACCAGCTCGCCAATATCGGCAGCATCATGGGCGGCGATTTCAACGCTAATACCAGCGAAAGCGTAACGCAGTATCTCTTTACGGTGCCTTCGACCGATCTCGATGTCGTCCTTCACATCGAAGCGCTACGCATGGCCGACGTCACTGACAACGGAGAGGCGTGGGACCAAGAGCGCGGGGCTATCGAACAGGAAGTAGCCGAGGATATCTCCAACCCCCGTTATGTTATGTATCAGCGCCTGCGCGCCGCCCTGTTTGCAGGCACACCCTATGAGCATGACGCATTGGGCTCGCGGCCGTCCTTCGACAAGACGACGGCCGAGATGCTCAAGAAATTTCACGATACCTGGTATGCGCCCAACAACGCCGTCCTTGTGGTGGCCGGCGACGTGGATCCGCAATCCGCGTTGGACAAGATCAAGACCCTGTTCGGTTCCATTGCATCCAAGGCGCTGCCGGCGCGAGCGGCCTTCGAATTCCGTGCGGTGAATACCGCGCCTATCCAGGTCGAAACGAACAGTTCTGTAGCGACCAAAATGATCACCATGCGGCTCCCGGGATCCGATAGCGCGGACTTCCCGGCCCTCGAGGTGCTGGCGGACGTCCTCTCCAGCCGCCGTTTCCAGCTGTATGCCCTGGTGCCGCAGGGCAAGGCCATCAGCGCCCGCTTCTCGCTGGACCCCCTGCGCGAGGCAAGCATCGCCCTGGCGTCGATTTCCGTGGCGCCCGGCGCCGATCTGGGCGCGGCGGAAACGACCCTCCGCGGCATTCTCACCGACGTCGCCCGGAATGGGGTTCCTGCCGAGCTGGTCGCGGCGGCCAAGGCACAGGAATATCGCTCCGCTCAGACCCGGAAGAATTCCGTCGCCAATCTGGCTTCGGCCTGGTCGGATGCGGTTGCGGAGGAAGGTCTTGATACCCCCGATGATGATTTGGCGCGGATCGAAGGGGTTACGCCGGAAGACGTCAATCGTGTGGCGCGCCAGTATCTCGATCTCGATCACGCTGTCACTGTGACCATGACGCCGCGCCAAGGCGCGCACATGGTAGCGTCCGAGTACGAATTTGGACACCAAGAATCCATCGCCCTGGGCGACATGAAGCCGGTGGCCCTGCCGGACTGGGCGACAAGTGCGCTAGATCGGCTGGATGTGCCGCAATCCACGCTCCATCCTATCGTCACTACGCTCGCCAATGGCATTACCCTGATAGTCCAGCCCGAAACTGTGAGCGATACGGTCAGCGTTTACGGTCATATCCAGAACCGTCCGGAGACTGAAACGGCCACCGGGAAGGAGGGCGTGGCCGAACTCGTCAACGCCATGTTCAAATATGGTTCGCAGCATCTCGACCGCGTCGCCTTCCAGGAATCGTTGGACGCAATCGGCGCCGGCGAACGTGGCGGGCCGGATTTCCAGCTGCAGACGATGGCAGGCGACTTCGACCAGGGCGTCGCGCTTTTAGCAGACAATGAACTGCATCCGTCCTTTTCGCCGGCGGCGATGAAGCTGGCGCGCGATCAATATAGCCACATGCTGGCTGCACGGATGCAGACCCCATCCTTTCTTGCCGGCAGATCACTGCGCGAGTCACTGTTCACCAAGGGCGACCCGTCTCTGCGCGAGCCGCTGCCGGAGAATATCGGCCGCCTGAGTTTGGATGATGTGGTCAATTACTATCGCACCACCTTCAGACCCGACCTGACAACTATCGTGGTGATCGGAAAGATCACACCCGAGAAGGCCCGCACCGTGATCGAGAAATATTTCGGTGCCTGGCGTGCGATAGGTCCAAAGCCTGAGATCGATCTTCCCGCAGTGTCGGCCAACCGTGCCGCCATTCTCTCGGTTCCGGACGAAAGCAAAGTTCAGGATACGGTCACCCTGGCCGAGAATGTGCCACTGGCCCGAAAAGACCCGGACTATTACGCGCTCTCGCTGGGCAATGCAGTGCTGGCGGGTGGTTTCTATTCGTCGCGGCTGAGCAACGATCTTCGAAAGAAGACGGGCCTGGTCTATTCGGTGGACGCTGATCTGGAAGCGGGTAACACCCGCAGTCTCTATCTGGTCAGCTATGCCTGCGACCCCGGCAATGTCGCCAAAGCGGCTGCTATTGTGAGCGATGAACTCAAGGACCTGCAAACCAATCCGGTATCCAGCGATGAGCTCAACCGCGCCAAGGCCTATCTTCTGCGGCAGATACCGCTCGGGGAAGCTAATTTTGGAGAGATCGCGCATAGCTTTGCCGCTCTGCGCGACCAGGGCCTGCCCCTGGACGAGCCATCGCTGGCCGCCAGCCGTTATGTGGACCTCGACGCGGGCGATGTCCAAAAAGCTTTCCGGAAATGGATGCGCCCGGGTGATCTCGTGCGGGTGAGCCAGGGCCCGACGCCGCAGTAAGAGTGTTCCGCCTTTCTTCTTTCATCCCGCGACGCGATCGGCCGCCTTCATTGCCTGGGCATGCGGCCCGATTTTCCAGAAGCCGTCAGCGCACCTCTATCAGGATCACGCCGCCCGCAATCAGAAACGCCCCTAGCGCCTTGCGCGTGAAATTTCCTGCCGACAAATTCTCGCGGCCAAATTTGGGAAGAAAGAGAGTGAGCAGAATGCCGAAAGCGAAGACAAAAATAGTCGTGGTGGACGAGATTGCGGATACGAGAGCCACCGGCGCCAGCAAAGAGGCATAGCGCACGCTCAACCCGCCGCCCAGATTGATCAATTCATTGGCGGCGTTCACGCCCACCACGGCGCCCGGATTCTGACGGAACAATTCGCCGAATTGGCGGCGGTAATTCGTGTTGAGCAGCAGCAGCGCGCCGAACACCCCTTCACCGGCAAAGGTCCAGAATGTGGTGGTCCAGAAATCATCCTGGATGGCAAAATATTTGAACAGTACGCTGGCAAGCGCCAGCACAAAGGTTGCGGCTAGCATCAGGGTCATCAGCCGCCACTTGAAACGCTTCGCCCGGAGTTCGCCGCCCAGTGAAAGGCTCAACGCTCCGCCCACCACCATTCCGCCGCCCAATAGCTGCATCACACCAAGCCTCTCGTGCAGAAAGAAGAACGCCAGCAGAAAGGTGAACAGCGTGGAGGCTTGAAACAGAGGCGCCACCACCGAGGCTTCTTCACTCTGGATGGCGCGGAGGTAAAACAAGATCGCGCCCATATAAAGCACGCCCGAGGCCGTCATCACCGCTATCGCTCTAAGCGGCGGCTTCAGGATGGAAGGCTCGACCCACCAGATAAACGGCAGAAGCACCACGCCCAGAAGGGCGGTGAACAGCATCAAGATGGCGGGGTCGCTATCGCGGAAATACCGGTCCACCAGATATTTATCGATATGAGTAGAGACCGCCCAACAGACAGGCCCGCAGAACGCGAAAAGCAACCACATACGGCCCGACTTTAGCTACGCGTCACGAACTGGCAATCTTTCCCAGACTGCCTGTACCCGCATTCGAGAATGGTCCGCGCCGGCAAGCGGGGCCGCCGATCACCCTGTCGCGCTCGGCCGTCTCGCCGGCACCTCAATGCGATAGATCTTCAGCGCCAGCCAACCTTTGGGCTCGAAGCATTCCGCCCCCGTGCCTTCCGGAGACATCCTGCCCTGAACCACCGCGCCCAAATCGCAGACTACGCCGTCATTCCAGCCGATAAAGCGGTAGCCAGCCCGGTCCATGCAGCCCTGGATTTGTTTGAACGGCTCGCCGGGAACGGAGCGGGCAGGGCTCTGGTCCGCGGCTTTTTCGCAGGCCGCCAGCCTGGCTCTCTGATCCGAATAGCAGCCTGCCAGCGACAGCGCTAGAAGAAGACCAAGAATTGTGCGTGTAGCCATAAAAATCCCGGATTTTGCCTGGAAATCCTAGCCCAAACGGAACTGCGGCCAAAGGGTTGCGACTTAAAAACTTATATATTTTGGGGTTATTGAGCGCTTGGCGTGGCCGGATTTGGTGTGCCTAAAATCGGCCATGCGAAAGCGCAGAACAATTGCAAACGCCAAAGGCGGCGCCGAGGGACGGCTGCATTTGACGCCCGATTGCCTCGAAAATGCCTACGAATATCTGCGGACGACGCCACCCTTTCGTCGGATGAATCTTCCGCACGCGGACAATCTCGTATTCCGGGTGATGGGCGCGCGTGACCGATTTGGCCATTTTCGCGGCCGGGTCAAATCGATCCCTGATTTGAATGAGATCGGAGTTTCGGTTCGTTCGGTCAATTCAACCGATCTGCTGATGGCAACCATGGCACATGAGATGATCCATCTCTACCAGCATGAGAATGGGAGTGCGACGAGGAACGCGCACAATGCGGAGTTTGAGCGCATTGCCGCTCGTGTCTGCCGCATCCACGGCTTCGACCGCGAAAGTTTCTGAGCGGATTACGCGACCGCCTTGACGCGCGCGGGCTTGGCCGCCGCTTCGGTGTCGCCGCGCATGTGGCTCATATAGTCACGGGTGAGGGGCAGGCTGTCCACCCGCTTGGCGATCTGGATCTGAAACACCACCTGATGTTCGTGGCGGAACGCCATCTCCGCGCCTGCGAGATAGAATTCCCACATGCGGCAGAAACGCTCGTCGTAGAGGGCCGCAATCTCAGCCCGGTTCGCCTGAAATTTCTTCTGCCATTCCGACAAAGTCTTGGCGTAGTGAAGCCGGAGCACTTCGACATCAGTGACGATTAGCCCGGCTCGTTCGATTTCTGGCACCACTTCCGAAAGGGCGGGAGCGTAGCCGCCCGGGAAAATATATTTGCGAATCCAGGCATTGGTGGCGCCCGGTCCGTCGGCCCGGCCGATCGTGTGCAGCAGCATCACTCCGTCATCGGCCAGGATCTCGCGCACCTTGGCGAAGAATTGGGGATAATAGCGCGCGCCCACATGCTCGAACATGCCGACCGAGACGATCCGGTCGAATTGCCCGCCCAGCGCGCGATAATCGCAGAGTTCGAATTTGGCACGCTCCGCCAAGCCATTCTGCCGGGACAGTTCCTGCGCCGCCGCCAACTGCTCGGTGGAAAGCGTGATGCCGAGCACATTGGCCTCGCACTCTCGCGCCAGGTCCATCGCCAGCCCGCCCCAGCCGCAGCCAATGTCCAACACCTTCAGGTCCGGCCGGTTCAAATTAAGTTTGGCGGCGATATGACGTTTCTTTTCCGTCTGAGCGATCTCGAGCGTATCGCCCTCGTGCGCGAAATACGCGCATGAATATTGCCGGCTAACATCGAGGAACAAATCATAGAGTCGGCCCGAGAGATCATAATGATGCGCCGCATGGGCGCGCGAAGCGCGGGCCGGATTCCATTGTGCGAAGGCACGCAGGCCGCGGCGGATGAGGCGCAGGGCATGGTGGGTGCCGAGGGCCCCCCCATGAACCGCCATATTGCCCATCAGCAGGTCGAGCAGCCCCACAATCCCGCCCTCTTCGACGGTGAGCCGGCCGTCCATATAAAGCTCACCTAGCTTGAGATCGGGATCCATACCCAAAGAGAGCAGGGCCGCCTTACCCTTGATCGCGATCGCCACTTTCGGTGCGCCATCCCCATAAGTTGTTGTTTTCCCGCTGGGAAAACGCACCGCCAGCGAGCCGCAGCCAATATATTTGCGCAAGAGAAAGTCCAGCATGCCAAATCCCCCCAACCATTTCGAATGGTCTCAAGTTCGGTAAACTGCTCTGCTCCCAAAGGGTTGCCGATTTTTGGCCGGGAACCGCCCATCTGCAAGCGTCTTTTCGGTTTAAGGAAGCCAATGCCACCCCGAAAACTCGCCGCATATCGCGCCAAGCGTGACTTTACTCGGACCCGCGAACCCAGTGGTACGGGCAAAGTGTTAGAGGGGCCGCATCTGCGCTTTGTCATCCAGAAACATGCGGCCACTCGGCTGCATTACGATTTCCGCCTCGAATGGAATGGTGTGTTTTTGTCTTGGGCGGTCACGCGGGGCCCATCTCTGGACCCGGCTGAGAAGCGGCTCGCGGTGGAGGTCGAGGATCACCCACTCGATTATGGCGACTTCGAAGGCACTATTCCCAAGGACCAGTATGGCGGCGGCACCGTGATGCTGTGGGATCGGGGCTATTGGGCGCCTGATGGTGACGCCGACACGATGCTGAAAAAGGGCGATCTCAAATTCGTGTTGGAAGGCGGGAAGCTTCACGGAAGCTGGGTGTTGGTGCGCATGCGCAATGACCGCAACGCGAAATATGGCAAGAGCAAGCACACCAATTGGCTCTTGATCAAGCATCGCGACCAATATGCCAAGCCGGACGATGGCGAAGGGATCCTGAACCTGGACTGCTCGATCGCCTCCGGCCGCAGTCTCGATGAGATTGCCGCGGGAAAAGGCAAAAAGCCCACGGCCTTCATGCGCCGGAAAAGCCTGGCCGCCGACGCGGTCTGGAATAGCCGCAAGAAGAGCCAAGTCACCGGCGACGGCGAAGAACTTAAACCGGAGCAGAAAATCAAAACGGTAAAATTCTTGCCGCGCTTCATCCCGCCGCAATTATGCCGGTCGGAAGATCGACCGCCGCCGGGCAATGGCTGGGTGCATGAGATAAAGTTCGACGGCTACCGCATTCAGGCGCGCATCGAAAATGGCAAGGTATCGCTCCTCACGCGCAAGGGTCTAGACTGGAGCGAGCGCTTTCCGGAAATTGCCGGCGCGCTGAAAACTCTCCGTGGCGGGATTGTCGACGGTGAGATCGTGGCGTTGGACCATGACGGCACACCGGATTTTTCCGCTCTGCAGGCGGCATTGTCAGAAAAGAAGACCAAAAATTTGGTGTTCTTTGTGTTCGATCTTTTGTTCGAGGGAAGCAAGGATCTGCGCGACCTTCCGCTCACTGCCCGCAAGGCGCACCTGGAGAAATTTCTGAGCCGCACACAGAGCCCACTGATCCGCTATGTGGAGCATCTCAGTACCAGTGGCAGTGCGGTCTGGGAGTCAGCGCGCCGGATGAATCTTGAAGGCATTGTCTCCAAAAGAGCCGCCGCGCCTTATGCTTCCGGACGGGGTGACAACTGGGTCAAATCCAAATGCCGGGCTGGGCAAGAAGTGGTGATCGGTGGCTGGAGCACTACCGAAGGAAAATTCCGTTCTTTGTTGGTGGGCGTCCGCAAAGGCAAGCATTTGGTTTATGTGGGGCGGGTTGGCACCGGTTATGACGGCGGAACTGTGTCACAGCTCTTGCCGCTGCTGAAACAGCACGAAAGCAAAGCCAATCCTTTCGGGGGCCCGGCTGCGCCGCCTCAGGAAGCGAGCGTTCATTGGGTCGAACCGAAGCTGGTGGCGGAGATAGAGTTTGCTGGCTTCAGCGCCGACGGCATGGTGCGGCAGGCGTCTTTCAAGGGTTTGAGACAAGACAAGCCCGCTGACGAGGTAAAAGCGGAAATGCCTGCGAACGCCGGGAAAACCAAATTGGCGGAGCCGCGCCAAACCCCCAAGGGTCACGCCGTCGCGGTATTAGGTATTCCCATCTCGAAGCCGGACAAGGCGCTCTGGCCCGATGCCGGCGATGGAAAGCCCGTGACCAAGTTGGACCTCGCCCGCTATCTGGAAGAGGTGGGGCCATTGATGCTGCCCCATATCAAAGGGCGACCATGTTCCATCGTACGGGCGCCGGACGGCATTGACGGAGAACATTTCTTCCAGCGCCATGCCATGCGTGGCGGCTCTCAGCTTTTTCGTCAGGTGAAAGTCTCGGGCGATCGTCAACCTTATCTGGAAATCGACCAAGTCGAGGCTTTGATCGCGGCCGCCCAAATTGCCGGGTTGGAATTCCACCCCTGGAATTGTGCGCCGGACGCGCCGGATGTGCCGGGCCGCTTCGTGTTCGATCTCGATCCCGCGCCTGACACGGAATTCGATCGCGTGATCGCCGCCGCTAGGGAGATGAAGGAGCGGCTTGAGGCCGTGGGGCTTTCCGCTTTCTGCAAAACCACGGGTGGCAAGGGCCTGCATGTGGTGACGCCATTCAACGTGAAAAGTCGCGATCACCTTGGCTGGCCGGAAGCCAAGATGTTCGCCCGAGCCATTTGCGTGGCGATGGCCACCGACAGTCCCCGCGATTATTTGGTCAACATGTCCAAGGCCAAACGCGCCGGAAAGATTTTCCTCGATTATCTGCGCAATGACCGCATGTCCACCGCCGTTGCGCCGCTATCGCCCCGGGCGCGGAAGGGCGCAACTGTCTCGATGCCGCTCAATTGGAGCCAGGTGAAGAAAGGATTGGATCCGAAGGGCTTCTCGATTCGCAATGCGCCCGCGCTGCTCAAGCGGCACAAACCTTGGGCCGAGTGGGACGACAGTGAAGCGTCCCTGAAAGACGCCATCTTGCGATTCACGAAGGGCAAATGAGCGTCAGCCTCGCGCTTTTTTCCTTTTTGCCGTTCCCTTAAACGACTCACGCAAGGCTTCCTTGGCACGCTCCAACACGCGCTTACGCCGATCCGGCAAATTCTTGCCCGCGCGGTTGATATAGAAATTCAGCATGGACATGGCCGACTGATAAGGGCTGGTCTTTCGCCGTTTGCTGTGTTCGGCCGAGCGCTTGAGCGAGGAGGCGATTATCCTGGGATCGTTCTTGGCAAACACACCTTTGCCGAGGTCAAGCGCGTCCGAGCTCCGCGTCACCTGCGCGGACCATTTCTTGGAAGTTTTCCTGCTTTTGCGTGTCGTCACCCGCGGACTCCGATTCGGAGTTTCTATAACGCGGCTCTGAGTATTTTCGCGCCAAGCCGCCTTCTTTCTAGGCGGCCTGCCAAAACAAGTGTCGGCGGGGATGATCGGAACCAAATCCAATCTCCTGACAGGCCAAACCTTCGTCCTCTAGCGATAAGGCCGGACGGGCGCGAAACCAGGATCGCAACTATCAATGTGATCAACAGGATAAGCCCGCAGAACGGAGGCTTCCCGTAAGTTCCACGAAGACAAAGCACGCGCGACATTTGTTCACAACCGCGTCACCAAGGCAGCGCTCTGCTCGCTTGTCACAACATCAACACCGCGCCAGTGTCTCGACGAAACGCGACCGACCGGCCGTGGCGATCAAGGGGCGACGAAATGATAAACGGGTCCGATACCGCGTGGCTCATGATGGCCACCGTGCTGGTGCTGCTGATGACATTGCCGGCACTCGCGTTGTTCTATGGCGGCCTGGTTCAGGCCAAGAATATTCTTTCCGTCCTGGTGCAGTGCTGCGCCGTGGCCTGTCTGGTGTCGGTCCTTTGGTTCGCGTGTGGCTACAGCCTCGCTTATTCGGGCGGCGGCGATCTTCTGGGAAATCTCAAGGCGGCGTTCCTGCAGAATGGCGATCGCGCCATGCTTCACACGGGGACCAATTTACCCGAAAGCGTGTTCGTGATGTTCCAGATGACCTTCGCGATCATCACGCCGGCGCTGATCATCGGTGCCTATGTGGAGCGAATCCGCTTTGACGCAGTGCTGCTGATTTCCGGACTTTGGTTACTGGTCGTCTATGTGCCGGTGGCCCATTGGGTGTGGGGCGGCGGCTGGTTGGCCAAGCGGGGTGTGATCGATTTCGCGGGCGGCATTGTGGTTCATGTCACCGCCGGCGTCTCCGCCCTTGTTGTGGCTTGGATGATTAAGCCGCGTGCGGATTTTCCCAAATCCATCCGTCCGCCGCACGCACCCTGGATGGTGATTGTGGGCGCCTCGCTTTTGTGGGTCGGCTGGTTCGGTTTCAACGCCGGAAGCGCGCTGGCCTCCAATGCTGATGCCGGCATGGCGATGCTCACCACGCATTTGTCCGCGGCGACGGCCACCCTCGTATGGATGGCGATCGAATGGATGTCGTTCGGCAAGCCCAGTTCGGTGGGCGCGGTGACTGGAACAATTGCGGGGCTGGCGACGATCACGCCTGCGGCTGGAAGCGTAGGCCCCATCGGCGCGGTTCTCCTGGGAGCGGCTGCCAGCATCATCTGTTATATGGCGGTGCATTTCGTCAAACGGGTTCTTATTGTCGACGACGCGCTGGACGTTTTGGGCGTTCATGGTGTGGGCGGGGCGCTTGGGACGTTGACTTTGCCCTTCCTGGCGGGCATCGGGCTTGGAGGCTCGGCTTTGCATCATACGGTGGGCGGACAATTCCTGGTCCAAGCGGAAGGCGTGGCGGCGGCAATTATCTGGTCCTCGGTCGCCACTTTCGTGATCACCAAATTTGCCGGCATGGTCGTGGGCCTGCGTGTGGATCGTGAGCACGAGATTCAAGGCTTGGATTTTGCCGCGCACGGGGAAAGCGCGTATCACACCAATCGATAGGAGCGGCCATGAAGCTTATCATCGCCATCATTCAGCCGCATCGCCTGGATGCGGTGCGCGAGGCTTTGACTGCCGTCGGGGTGGAAGGAATGACGGTTTCGGAAGTGCGCGGTTACGGCCGTCAGAAAGGCCATACCGAGATTTATCGCGGCGCCGAATATTCCATTTCGTTCCTGCCCAAGCTGAGGCTGGAAGTGGCGCTTCCGTCGGCGCGTGTTGACGACGCAGTGGCGGCCATCACCAAGGCCGCTCGCACCGGCAAGATCGGTGACGGCAAAATCTTTACACTCGACCTAGACTCTGCGCTGCGCGTGCGCACCGGAGAAACCGGTGAAAACGCCCTTTAGCAACGCGGGCCTATTGCCTCAGCTCGGCGGCCAAAGCCCCCGCGCGGCGGCGGATCCGCTCAGTCTTCCGCGTCTTCTGATCCATGATGATGAGCGTGCAGCTTGGACGCTTCGGCGCTGTGATGGGCGGCATGTGCGCCATGGCCTGACGCGCTATGGGCATGATGCGCGGCCGCCTCGGCCTCTTCGTCCTCGTAATGTTTGGCAGCCATGCGATGATGATGAGCCGCTTTCTCATGATGTTCGGCGGCGGCGTGGTGATGGGTGCTGGCAGGATGCTTGTGCGACATCGGAAGCCCTCCTTCTGGTTGGGAACAAGCACACATCAATCCCGCGAAATAAAAGTGTCAGGGCTTTCTCACTTTCGCGAATCTCGCGGAGTGGCCAGCTGCCATAGCGCCGGCCGGCGGGCACTACTTCCTGGTGGGCCTCTGGTAACCGGATCAAGCTGGATGGCGAATAAGGGTGTAGAGTTACGCTGGTTTGCTTGCCTGAGGTGACGCCATGAAACTGTTGGTTGCCGCGGCCGTTTTCGTTGCATTGTCAGGGTCCGCGAGGGCTGACGATCTGGACAAACAGGTCCCCGCGCCCGGGCTCGATCCCGCCAAAGGCGGGTCAAGCGACACCGTCGTGCTGGCCGGCGGGTGCTTCTGGGGTCAGCAAGCCGTGTTCGAACATGTCAAAGGTGTGACCAAGGTGGTGGCCGGTTATTCGGGAGGCGCCGCAAACACAGCGGTCTATCCGTTGGTGATCACCGAGACTACCGGCCACGCCGAATCGGTCGAGATCACGTTCAATCCCCAAATCGTCTCGTTCGGCCGGTTGCTCCAAATCTATTTCTCAGTGGCGCATGACCCCACCGAACTGAATTTTCAGGGTCCGGATGAGGGGACCAGCTATCGCTCTGAAATCTTCTTCACAACTCCGGAGCAGGAGAAGACCGCGCGCGCTTATATGACGCAATTGGAGGCGGCCCATATTTTCGCAAATCCCATCATCACCAAAATTGAGCCGCTCAAGGGCTTTTATGCGGCCGAGGGCTATCACCAGGATTACCTGATCCATCATCCGACCCAGCCTTATATTGTCGTCAATGACCTGCCCAAGCTGGAGGCCTTGAAGCGGGTTTGGCCGAACGATTACCGTTCCGAGCCCGTGCGCCTGGCCAGCCGCTAGGACCCTTCGCAATGCCGTGAGTACCCCTGAAATCAGATTACAGCCCCTTCACGAAGAGCCGGACCGCCATCAATTCCGTTGGGGTTGACCCAAAACCCCGTCGTCGGTGGTTTCTTTTGCAGATGTGATCTGCTAACTCCTCCGCCGGTTTTGAGGTTTTAAGCGGGATTTTCCCGGTTTTTCCAACTGAGACGAGTGTATTCATGACAAACATGACCCTGAAGCTGGTCATTGGCGCGGTCGCTTTGTTGATCGGGCTTGTGGTCGGCTGGGCGGTGCGCGGCGTGGCGACCTACAATGTGTCCACCCAAGCTGTGACTGCTTATGGCTCCTGGCGCGTGGCCTGTCCGGCCGCACGGCAAACCAATGTGAATTGCGAGATTGTGCAGGACGTAATGGACAGCCAGACTCATTCGGAGATCGTGCGCATCGCCATCGGCAAAATGCCCGACGGCAATCCGGTGCTTGATATGGTCCTGCCTTTGGGCGTTGCACTGGAGCCGGGCGTAGGGCTGGTGCTGGGCACCGAGCCTATGCACACCGCCAAGTATCGGACTTGCACCCAACAGGGCTGTATCGTGGATATTCCCATCGATCAGAAACTGCAGAAGGAGTTGGACGCCGGCAAGGATGGCCGCCTCTTGGTCGCCAGTCCTACTGACACCAAGCCGATCGCGATACCGGTTACGCTCGGGGGGTTGGGCGACGCGCAGCGCGCCTATAAGCGCGACGAAGCCAAGCGCACATCCTGGTTCTGGAGAATGGTGTAATGAAGATTTTGTCCCTCTTGTCCGGCTTGGTGCTGGGCATCCTTGCCTCTGGCCCGGCATTTGCTGCACAGCCTCCAGCGGCTCCGGCGGCGCCCGCGGCACCTCCAGCTCAACCCGAGGTCAAGAATATCGGCGACTGGCTGGTGCGCTGCTATCCCGCGCAGAGCCAATCTCCCTGCGACATGTACCAGCAGCAGAATGACGCGAAGAGTCAGCAACGCGTGCTGGCGGTGTCGATCGCCTATATTCCCCATCTGGACAAGCATGCCATCCAGATTTCCGTACCGCTGGGCGTTTCGATTCCCCGCGGTCTGGTGCTTCAAGCCGGGACCTACAACTCAGCGGTCCTTCCCTATCGCCGCTGCGACCGGACCGGCTGCTATGTCGAGATGCTGATCGACAACACCACCATCGATCAGCTGAACCATGGCGGCAGCGACGCATTGATCAAGGTCACCGCCGACGACGGCAAGAATTACCAGCTCAAACTGTCATTGAACGGGTTTACCGCCGCGCATGATTCCATGGCAGAACAGGCCAAAGCCAAGGCCAAAGCGCCGCCTGAGGCTGCGGCCGCTTCCAGTGCCCCCGCAAAAAAATAACCACAGACTCAAACGACCCCAAGGCCGCCGGCAAAAACCGGCGGCTTTGTTCCTTATTACCGGCATTCGGCTAGGCGGCCTGGAAACGCAGCGCCACACCGTTCATGCAGTAGCGCAAGCCGGTGGGGCGGGGGCCGTCATCAAAGACATGTCCAAGGTGACCGCCGCACCCGCTGCAATGGACCTCGATACGCTCCATCTCCAGTGAATGGTCCTCCGCGGTGAGCACGGCGTCAGGCAGCGGTCTCCAGAAGCTGGGCCAGCCGGTGTGGCTGTCATATTTGGTGCCCGAGGAAAAAAGCGGCTGACTGCAGCCGGCGCAGAGATAGATGCCCTTCTTGTAATTCATGTCGAGCGGGCTGGAGTAAGGCATCTCGGTGCCTTGATTGCGCAGCACATCATAAGCAGCGGGCGCAAGAATTGTCTTCCATTCCCTGTCGCTTTTCATCACGCGGTAATCGGCGAAAGCGGGCAGATTGCCGGAAATGGCGCCGGCGCTTCCCATCAGCAACAATCCCAGGAAGTTCCGTCTTTGCATGGCAGCATCTCCTGAACCTCGTGAATGCACTTCGTCCAAGCGCGGCAAAAGTTACGGAACCGACGGCAGAAGGGTCCGTGACCAATGGAGAATAATTATGGACAAAGACAGGATCAACGGCTCGGTCAATCAGGCGAAAGGCGCGGCAATGGAAGCTGCCGGCAAGTCACGGGTGATAGCAAGTTGAAAGCCGAAGGAGCAGCCGACAAGGCCAGGGGCAAGGTGCAGAACGCTATCGGCGGTGCACCGTTGCGAGACGATTCGCGCCGCTAGGATTTTTAGGCATTCCGCGGAGGTCCGGCTCATTTCGAAGGGCCGGGCTTTTGCTATTGGGCGGACTGTCTTGCATTCCTCAGGCGCGGTATAACAGGAGCTTCTAAGTCGCGCTCCCAAGGATTTCGCATGACCCGCTTCTTGAGTTGGCTCCGCTCGATCATGGCGGCGGTGCTAAATAGCGTTGCCAAGTTCGTGTTCCTGATTGTCCTTATCTTCGCCGCCCTGCTGGTGGTCGGGTTGGCGCGGGGTGACGGGCTGCCTGGAAATATGGTGCTGACCTTGGACCTGCGCCAATCAGTCCCCGACT
This sequence comes from Rhizomicrobium sp., assembly GCA_035262545.1. GTDB lineage: Bacteria > Pseudomonadota > Alphaproteobacteria > Micropepsales > Micropepsaceae > Rhizomicrobium. Next base: position 14,352 of record DATFSP010000161.1, read on the forward strand.
CAGCAATGACTGGGTTTTCTCTGAGCGGGCCCCAGCAGACCATGATGAACTACGTGTTTGGACTAGATGCCGCCTCACGCGATCCGCGGGTCAAAGGTGTGGTGATGCGACTCGGCAATGGGGCTGTGTCGCTGTCTCAGGCTCAGGAACTGTCCGACAGTCTTCATCGCTTCCGGGCCCACGGAAAATTCGTGATCGCCCAGGCCACCGGCTTTCTCACCTCCGGCATGGGCGATTATGTGGCTGCCAGCGCGGCCAACGAGATCTGGGTACAACCTAGAAGCGACTTTAAAGTGTCGGGCGGCGGAGTGGGTGAGATTTTCCTGAGAGGACTGTTCGACAAGATCCAGGCTGTGCCGCAGATCGCCAAGCGCACCGAATTCAAGAGCGCCGCCGACATGTACATGGAAAAAACCATGACGGATGCGGACAAGCAGCAACTTACCGAGGTAACGAAGTCCTGGCGTAATGAGGCGGTGCTGGAGGTTGCGCGCGAACGCCATCTCGATGCGTCGAAGGTCAGCGCCGATTTCGATTCGAGCCCACAATTCGCCGAGGACGCCAAGAGCAAAGGCCTTCTGGACCGCATAGGCTACGACGATGATGCAATGGGAGCGGGTCTGGGGCGCGCGGGGACTGGCGCCAAGCTCACAAAGATTACCGACTACATCAGGACCAAGAATTTCAGCACGACATTTGGGGCCAATTTAGCGGTCATCGAAGCAGCGGGCGACATCGTGGACGGCACCGCGCGCGGCGATGTCTTCAACAGCAATGCCGGCATTGCCAGCGACGATTTATCGGAAGCCATTCGCCAGGCGGCACGTACCCCTGGTATCAAGGCCATCTTGCTTCGGGTGGATTCGCCCGGCGGTTCGGTCACGGCGTCGGACCAAATCCTGGATGCCATAAGGAAGGCCCAAGCCAAGGGCAAGCCGGTGGTCGTGAGTATGGGTGCGTTGGGTGCTTCGGGCGGATATTTCATCTCGGCAAGCGCCAATAAGATCATCGCCGAACCCGCTACCTTGACCGGCTCAATCGGCGTGCTTACCGGCAAGGTGGCCGTGGGCAAATCTTTGGGATTGGTGGGCGCCGAATTGGACGAGGTCGCATCCGGCAGGAACACGTTGATGGATTCGACGATCACGCCCTACACCCAAGAGCAGTGGGTCGCGCTCAATAAAGAGGCCGACGTGATCTACGAGGATTTCCTGCGCAAAGTGGCTGCGGGCCGTCACCTACCACTTGATCAAGTGAAAAGCGTGGCTGGAGGGCGCGTCTGGACTGGCGCCGACGCCAAGGTCCGTGGGCTGGTAGATGATTTGGGTGGGTTTTGGGCGGCCACTGACGTTGCTGCACGGCTTGGGGGCATCCGCGAGAATCAGATCGTGATCCGGATTTATCCCAGACGGCGCGGCCTGTTTGGCAGTTTGAGCAGCCTGATGAACGAAAGCGAAGCTAGCCTGAAGGCACTAGAGGGGCTCGGGATGCTGGTCGCTCTGCCGGAGATTAAAAATATGATAGGCGCGCTGGCGGGCGTGCCGCGGGGCGAGGTGGAGTTGAAGGCGCCGGATCTTTCCCCCTGAAAGTTTCCCTTACGGAAAGGTAAAGACTTGTCCCCACAGGTTTGGGAAATGTAACTTCCCGCTGGCGATTCTCGTTGGCGTGTGCTCGCCAAAATTGCGAAATTACGCGGCCGGACGCTCCATGGGGGCATGGGACGTTGGCCGAGAGCTTGTTGGAGAAAGTGTCATTTCAACCGCAGCGAAAGCGCAGGACACGGCTAAGCCGGTCAGCGAAATGAATTTTGAGACGGCGCTCAAGGAACTAGAAACCATTGTCGCCCGCCTCGAGCAGGGCGACGTCGACCTGGAAGACTCCATCGTCCTTTACGAACGCGGACAGGCGCTCAAAGTCCATTGCGAGGCCAAACTCAAGTCGGCAGAAGGCCGATTGGAAAAAATCGTGCAGGGAACCGGCGGACCTACTATCGGCGAAAGGCTGGATGTGGCATGAGCGCAGCCCCTTTCCTCTGCGTTTACAATTCTGACGGTCGCGCCATTTTCGGGGAAGCGGCGTGGAACCTTATTTGCCCCATTCTGGTCACCATATGACATCACCCAGCAAGACTCCGCTTCTCGATCAAGTTCACGTGCCTGCCGATTTGCGCAAGCTGCCCAGACGGGCGCTCCGCCAGTTCGCCTCCGAATTGCGCACTGACCTCATTGACATCGTCTCGGTCACAGGCGGCCATTTCGGCGCAGGCCTTGGCGTGGTCGAACTCACTGTGGCGCTGCATTATGTGTTCAACACGCCCGAGGACAGGCTGATCTGGGATGTCGGCCATCAAGCTTATCCCCATAAGATCGTCACCGGGCGGCGCCCGCGCATGCGCACCCTTCGCCAGGGCGGTGGGTTGTCCGGCTTTACCAAGCGCAGCGAGAGCGAATATGACCCGTTCGGCGCGGCGCATTCATCGACCTCCATTTCCGCCGGTCTCGGCATGGCGGCGGCGCGAGACATCAAAGGCGGCAACAATAATGTGATCGCCGTAATCGGTGACGGCGCGATGAGCGCCGGCATGGCCTATGAGGCAATGAACAACGCGGGGGCCAACAAGAACCGGCTGATTGTCATCCTCAATGACAATGACATGTCCATCGCCCCGCCGGTCGGAGCGATGAGCGCCTATCTGGCGCGGCTGGTATCCAGCCGGCCTTATACGGGTTTCCGCGACATGGGGAAATGGCTGGCCAAACGCTTCCTGCCGCGCACGCTGTTCAATGTGGCGCGCCGTACCGAGGAATACGCCCGCGGGTTGGCGATGGGCGGCACGCTGTTCGAGGAACTGGGCTTCTTCTATGTGGGCCCGATCGATGGCCACAATCTCGACCACCTGATCCCGGTGCTCGAAAATGTGCGCGACCGGATGAAAGGTCCGGTCCTGGTTCATGTCGTGACCAAAAAAGGCAAGGGTTACGGCCCTGCCGAGGCCAGCGCCGACAAATATCACGCCGTATCGAAATTCACGGTGCTTACCGGCGAGCAGAAGAAGACGGTGGCCAAGGCGCCCACCTACCAGAAAGTGTTCGCGGAAAGCTTGATCGCGGAAGCAAAGAAAGACGAGCGCATCGTAGCGATCACTGCGGCAATGCCGTCCGGCACCAGTGTTGATCTGTTCCAGACGGAATTTCCGGAGCGCAGCTTCGATGTGGGCATCGCCGAGCAGCATGCGGTGACATTCGCAGCCGGCTTGGCTGCGGAAGGAATGAAGCCTTTCTGCGCCATATATTCCACCTTCCTGCAACGCGCCTATGACCAGGTGGTGCATGACGTGGCAATCCAGTCGTTGCCCGTGCGCTTCGCCATGGACCGGGCCGGTTTGGTCGGCGCCGACGGTCCCACTCATGCCGGCAGTTTCGATCTCGCTTATCTCGCCACGCTGCCCAATTTCGTGCTGATGGCGCCGGCGGACGAGGCGGAGCTGACCCATATGGTCGCCACCGCTGTCGCCATTGACGACCGGCCCAGCGCCATCCGCTATCCGCGCGGCGAAGGTACCGGCGTTGCCCGTCCCATAGCAGGAATGAAACTGCCCATCGGCAAGGGCCGCATGATCCGCGAAGGCTCCTCCATCGCCATCCTGTCTCTCGGCGCACGCCTGGGCGAAGTCTTGCTGGCGGCCGAGAAATTGTCCGGCTACGGACTTTCGCCCACCATTGCCGATGCGCGGTTCGCCAAGCCCATCGATACTGATCTGATCGCCAAGCTGGCGCGCGAGCATGAGGTTCTGATCACGATCGAGGAAGGGGCCACCGGCGGATTCGCCAGCCATGTGATGCAGTTCCTGGCCTGGGAAGGGCTGTTGGACAAAGGCCTAAAGGTCAGGCCCATGACCTTGCCGGATGTCTTCCAGGATCACGACACACCCGAGCGCATGTATGCCCAGGCGGGGCTGGACGCTGACGGTATCGTCAAGGTGGCGCTGGCTGCTTTGGGTCGCTCCAACGAAGTACCCAGCGTCGTCGGCAAAATCGCGTAACAGGGGCGCGGCCCTTTTGCGTCGTGAGTGCGTCGCGCGTGCTCACGTGCTATACGCACACTCCGCGCGACGCTCCTGCTCACGCCGCAAAATTGCTCGCGCCGCGAAGGACTTCCATGCGGGCAGATCTATTTCTAGTAGACAACGGCTACGCTAAGAGCCGTGCCGAAGCCCAGGCCGCCATAAAGACCGGGAATGTCTTTGCAGATGGAAAGCCTGTTTCCAAGCCATCGCAGAATCTGTCGAAATCGATGCAGATCGAGTACGCGCCTGCCCATCCTTACGTTTCGCGAGGCGCACTGAAGCTCATAGCCGCTTTGGATAGATTTGGCCTTTCTCCAGAAGGCCTTACCTGCCTTGATTTGGGTGCCTCAACAGGTGGCTTTAGCGAGGTTCTGCTCGAACGCGGTGCCAGAATGGTATTTGCTGTTGATGTCGGGCATGACCAGCTGCACGCGCAAATTGCTAGTGATCCTCGCGTAGTTTCCATCGAACATCAAAACGCTCGCGATCTCTCGACTAAAAGCTTAGTTGGCTCTCCTGAGGCAATTGTTGCAGACTTGAGCTTCATAAGTTTGAGGCTTGGGTTGCCACCCGCTTTGCGTATGGCTGCACCAAATGCGTGGCTGATTGCACTCTTCAAACCGCAGTTTGAAGTGGGCCGGGACAAAATCGGCAAAGGCGGAATCGTCAAAGACAGTTTTTCTCGCACGCGCGAATTAATTGGCTTTCTTCAATGGCTTAATGGCCAAGGCGACTGGCGGTTTCTTAGCCCACCCTTTATCGAAAGCCCCATTTTGGGCGCTGACGGAAATCTTGAGTTTCTTGTTGCGGCACGCAATGACGGACTATTTCGACCACTTGGCCAGGTCGGCTGAATGAATTCAATTTGCCGCCACTTTGGTGTCTGCGGTGGCTGCAGCCTGCAGGACCTGACTCCGGACGCCTATCGCCGTCACAAGCGGGCGCTGGTGGAAAAGGCGCTGGCGTGTGCGGGTTTGGACCGGGTGGTCGTGAACGATCCCATCCTGTCGCCCGAGAAAAGTCGCCGTCGGGCCGTGTTCAAGTTCGGTAAGGAAAAGGGCCACGTCGTGGCTGGCTTTCACGCTGCGCGCAGTCACCAGGTCGTGGACATGCGGGAATGCCTGGTGCTCAGCAAAGCTTTGCTGGATTTCACCACGACCTTGCGTCTGGCGATGGCGCCCATCCTGGCCGAAGGCGAAAAGGCCGAAGTCCATGTCACCAACACTGCAAACGGACTCAATTTGGCCTTCCGCTGGCCGCGCAAGCTCACGCCATCGCTCACGACCGGCATGGCAAAAGCTTTTGCTGGCAGCGACATCGCCCGGATCGTTTTCAATGGGGAGATTCTGCTGGAGCGGTCCAAACCGGAGGTCACCTTCGATAGCATTTCGGTTATCCCACCCCCGCATGCTTTCCTGCAGGCCACGCGCGAAGGTGAGGAGACGCTTCGCGCACGGGTGATCGAACTGACGGATGGTGCGAAAGCCATCGTGGATCTGTTTGCAGGGTTGGGCACCTTTAGCCTGCCGCTGGCACGCCGCGCCAAAGTTCATTCAGTCGAACAGGATGGCGATGCGCTTGCCGCCCTGGCTGAAGCGGCGCGCAAAACGCCCGGCCTCAAACCCGTCACTACGGAGAAACGCGATCTGTTCAAGACACCCCTTACGATTCCGGAGCTCAAGCGCTTTGACGCGGTGGTCTTGGACCCGCCCCGCGCAGGCGCGGAAACGCAAGTGAAGCTGCTGGCGGCCTCAAATATCCCGCGAGTCGCCTATGTGTCCTGTGATGCGTCCAGTTTCGCCCGCGATGTGGCGATCCTTGTGCAAGCAGGTTTTCAGCTAGGTGACGTGACCCCAGTGGATCAATTTCTCTATTCCGATCAGATCGAGATGGTTGCCGGCTTCACTCGCTAAGGAGCCGACCCAAACCGAGGCCCGCCTCCTTTGCGCGCGAAGCGCCGGTAGGGGAGGGAGACTGGCCGCGGCGTGCGAACGCAGCAGTCCTTGCGATGCGAAGCCTGAAAAGGTCAGCCAATCTGCGCGCGATGCCGCAAGGCTTGATCAGCCAGCACCAAGGCCACCATGGCTTCACCAACGGGCACGGCACGAATTCCAACACAGGGATCGTGGCGGCCTTTGGTGGCGATTTCGGTTTCGGCACCCGACCTGTCGATCGTGCGCCGCGGCGAAAGAATAGACGAGGTTGGTTTCACGGCAAAACGCGTGACGATGGGCTGGCCCGTTGAAATGCCACCCAATATGCCACCCGCGTGATTGGAGAGGAACATGGGCTTTCCGTCATTGCCCATGCGCATCTCATCGGCATTCTCCTCTCCGCTCATGGCGGCGGTAGCGAAGCCGTCTCCAATCTCCACACCCTTGACCGCGTTGATGCTCATCAGGGCACTCGCCAATTCATTATCTAGCTTGCCGTAAATCGGCGCACCCAAGCCGGCGGGGATGCCTTCTGCCACCACTTCGACCAGGGCGCCGATCGATGAGCCCCGCTTGCGCACGCCTTCCAGATACTCTGTCCAGGGCGCGACCGCGCCCGGATCCGGACAGAAGAAGGCATTGTTAGCGGTCTCGTCCCAATTCCAATTGGCCCGATTGATGGTTTGCGCGCCTATCGCCACCAAAGCGCCGCGGATGGTCACCTTGCCATACAGTTTGTCCAGCACCTTTCGGGCGATGGCGCCCGCTGCTACCCGCATGGCAGTTTCGCGCGCCGATTGGCGGCCGCCGCCGCGATAGTCGCGAAAGCCGTACTTTGCGTCATAGGTATAGTCGGCATGGCCGGGTCGGTACTTGTCGCGGATGTCGGAATAATCCTTGGAGCGCTGATCCACATTCTCGATCACAAGCCCAATGGGCGTGCCGGTTGTGCGCTGCTCCGCCATCCGCTCATCCTGGAAGACGCCGGAAAGTATCTTCACCGCATCCGGCTCCTGGCGCTGGCTCACGAATTTCGATTGGCCTGGGCGCCTACGCTCCAGTTCGCGCTGAATGTCAGCCTCGACCAGCGGGATGCCGGGCGGGCAGCCATCCACGACGCAGCCGATCGCCAGCCCGTGACTCTCGCCGAAGGTTGTGACACGGAAGAGGTGGCCGAACGTGTTGTGGGACATAATGGGGCCAGTCCTAGAGCATATTCCGCCCAGACGATCCGGGCGGATCATGCTCTAACCTATCGGCTTCGGACTCGACAAGGCATCGCCCACGCCGGGAAGTTGGGCGACGTCGCTGTTCCGGATGCGAAAAACCACGCCTTGCGGCTCGTTCAAGGCCGACATTTCGGCCGCGTTCAAGCCCAGAAATAATCCCCTCAAGATGCGGGTAAAGGCACCGTGGCTGACCGCGAATGTGTCCTCGGCCAAGCTGGCGATCCAATCTTGGGCCCGCATTGCCACTTCCGCATAATTTTCTCCACCAGGCACATGCACATGCCATTTGTCGGCAGCCCGCGCGTCGAACAAGCCGGGATCGCGGGCACGGGCCTCGGCATCGGTCAATTGATCCCATTCGCCCAGATTGATCTCTTCGATACGTGCATCGGTGGTGTAGCCTTGGCGCGGCAGGCCTAGCGTCTGGCGGGCGATTTCCATGGTCATGCAGGCGCGTTCCAACGGACTTGAGACGAAGGCCAGGGATGGCGCCCTGCCCAATTCGCGTTCGAGCGTGAGTCCGATCGCTTTTGCCTGTTCGCGGCCCCGCTCGGTCAAGGGCGTATTCTTCCGCCCGGAGAAAAGCCTTGCGCGATTAGCTTCGGTTTCGCCATGACGGGCGAGATAAAGCGTGAGGCCCGGCTTGAGGCTTAATCTCTCCCGCATTGTTCCTTGCAAGACCCTATTCTTGCTTGCCCACCGCAATGTCAGGCGCGTCTTCAGCCTTCATGCCCACTATGTGATAACCGCCATCCACATGGAGGTTTTCACCAGTCACCGCGCTTCCCAAGTCGGATAAGAGGAAGAGAGCGGCATTGCCCACTTCGTCTTGGCGAATATTGCGGCGCAGCGGGGAATTATATTCGCTCCACTTCAAGATGTAGCGAAAATCACCAATGCCGCTGGCGGCAAGCGTCTTAATCGGACCCGCCGAGATCGCATTGACGCGAATGGCGCGCTTGCCCAGATCCTCAGCCATGTAGCGGACGCTGGCTTCCAGCGCCGCCTTGGCCACGCCCATCACGTTGTAATGCGGCATCACTTTTTCACTGCCGTAATAGGTGAGGGTGACGAGGCTTCCGCCGTCATTCATCATTTTTTCCGCGCGCTGTGCGACCGCGGTGAACGAGTAACATGAGATATCCATGGTCAAGCGGAAATTCTCGGGCGTGGTGTCCAGGTAGCGGCCTTTTAGCTGCTCCTTGTCGGAAAATCCGATGGCGTGAACGAGGAAATCCAGACTGTCCCAATGTTTGCGCAATTCGGTGAAGGCGGCATCAATCGAGGTCTGATCCGAAACGTCGCAATCGATCAGCGCTGTAGGCTTCAAGGTCTCGACCAGGGGAGCGACCCGCTTCTTGAAGACGTCGCCCTGATAGGAGAAGGCCAGCTCGGCGCCGGCCGCATGTAGCGCCTTGGCGACCCCCCAGGCGATCGAGCGGTCGTTGGCGACCCCCATGACAAGGCCTTTTTTGCCCTTCATCAGGCCGTCGAATGTCATGAAAACTCCCCGATTTGCCAAGCCGATTCTAGTCTTTTGAGCCGGATTCACCAGCCCGCCGACGGAGTTACTTCATTCGAGCGCGCGGATCAAAATTCGATTGCCACCCCTCGACAAAGCCTTTGAGCTGGGGGTCGGGCCGATCGGGGAGCGCCACCACCAGCCGCACATACAGGTCGCCTGTAGCCTCGTGGCCATGGGCGGGCACGCCCTTGCCCTTCAGCCGCAAAACCGCGCCCGAATTGGAGTTGCCGGGAATCGAAAGGTTGACGGTGCCGCTCAAGGTGGGGACAGGCACTTTGGCGCCCAGGACTGCTTCCTTCAGCGTTACCGGCAGATCCATTCGCAAATCGTTGCCGTCACGGCTGAGATAGGGATGGGGCGCGATCGTAGCCTGGATCAGCACGTCGCCGTTTGGCCCGCCATTGCGGCCTGCGCCACCCCGGCCCTTGATGCGAATTTGCTGGCCTTCCTTGAGACCCGGCGGAATCTTGACATCGATCTGCTCGCCATTCGTGAGCACGATGCGGCGCGTGCCGCCTAGCACGCTTTCTGCAAAGCTGGCGGTGATTGCGACGGCAAAATCCTCGCCGCGGGCGGGCCTGTTTGTGCGTCCGCGCCCGCGTCCACCCAGGAATTCGGCAAAAATATCTTCCGCGGAGAAATTCTGATCTCCCCCCTGGTCGTTCCAGCTGAAATGAAAATCCCGGTCGGCGCTTCCTGAACCCGTGCCGCCGCGAAAGCCGAATGGATTTCCCTGGAAACCTCCAGCGCGAGGATCAAAGCCCCGCGGATTGCCGCCGGCGTCGATTTCACCGGCATCGAATTTTGCACGCTTGTCCTTGTCACCAATAATGTCGTAAGCGGCCGAGATTTCCTGGAAGCGTTTCTTCGCCGCTTCGTCGCCGGCATGGGTGTCGGGGTGATGTTTTTTGGCGAGGACCCGGAAAGCCTTTTTGATCTCGGTTTCGCTGGCGTTCTTGGAAACACCCAGGACTTGATAGGGATCGCGCATCAATTCTCCGGGCGGTTCAAGATTCGCCCATTGCCAATATAAGGTGCTTCATGGCGGGTTCTAGGGTGAAGGGGGTGGCGCGGGTCCCAGTTGAGCCAGCCGATCCTGGGCTTCCTTCATGCCGTGGCCTGCCGCGGCCGCATAAAGAG
>DATFSP010000162.1:0-4008 GCA_035262545.1 Rhizomicrobium sp.
CCGCTTCAACGAGATTGCCGCCAATTATTCCGACGAGACCGCCGATGAGATGGCGCGCCTGCAGGACGAGATCGAGGCGCAAGGCTTATGGGATCTCGATAGCAAGGTGGACCAAGCAATGGACGCGCTGCGCTGTCCGGATGGCGACGCCAATGTCGCCACGCTCTCGGGCGGCGAACGCCGGCGCGTGGCACTGTGTAAGCTTCTTCTGAACGCACCCGACATTCTGCTCCTGGACGAGCCCACAAACCATCTCGACGCGGAGTCCGTGGAATGGCTGGAACATACGCTGCGCGAATACAAAGGTTGCGTGATCCTGGTTACCCATGACCGCTACTTCCTCGACAATGTGACCAGCTGGATCCTGGAACTGGATCGCGGCCGAGGCATTCCGCATGAGGGCAACTACACGAGTTTCCTGGCGGTGCAGGAAAAGCGTCTCAAACAAGAAACGAGCGAAGAAGCAGGACGCGAGCGCACCATCGCACGCGAACGGGAATGGATAGCCCAGTCGCCCAAGGCGCGTCAGGCCAAATCCAAGGCGCGCATCAATGCATATGAGGAATTGTTGGCCAAATCCCAGGAACAGCGGCAGGGTACGGCACAGATCATGATCCCGGTGGCGGAGCGGCTGGGTTCGGTGGTGGTGGAAGCCGAGGACCTCGCCAAGGGGTATGGCGACCGGCTGCTCTACGAGAAGGTGAATTTCAAACTCCCGCCAGGCGGCATTGTGGGTGTGATCGGGCCCAATGGCGCAGGCAAGACCACTTTGTTCCGCATGCTCACCGGCCAGGAAAAGGCCGACGCCGGCGCGCTTCGCGTCGGCCCGACCGTGCAAATGGGCTATGTGGACCAGTCGCGTGATGCCCTCAATCCCAACAAGACCGTATGGGAAGAGATTTCCGGCGGCACCGACATCCTGGAATTCGGCAAGACCAAGGTGAATTCCCGCGCCTATGTGGGCGCCTTCGCCTTCAAGGGTGGCGATCAACAGAAGAAAGTGGGTCAGCTATCGGGCGGTGAGCGCAACCGGGTCCATCTGGCTAAGATGCTCAAATCCGGCGCCAATCTTCTTCTGCTCGACGAGCCCACCAACGATCTCGACGTGGATACGTTGCGGGCGCTGGAATCGGCGCTCGAAGAATTTGCTGGTTGCGCCATGATCATCAGCCATGACCGCTGGTTCCTCGACCGCATTGCCACTCACATGCTGGCGTTCGAAGGCGACAGCCATGTCGAATGGTTCGAAGGCAATTACCAGGACTACGAAGCCGACAAGAAGCGCCGCCTGGGGATCGACGCGGATCAGCCGCACCGGATTAAATACAAGCGCTTCGCCCGCGCGTAGCGCGGATCTTTTGCGTCTTGAGTACGTCGCGCGTGCTCACGTGCTATGCGCACGCGTCCCGCGCGACGCTCCTGCTCAGCCGCAAATCTCTCGCGCTGGAGTTATTTGATCGAAGCGTGGCTAGCCGTTACGGAACTGCTTCGCCAACTCACCAAGGTGACTAACAAGCAATGGGATGTTGCCGTTGTTCTGGCCCAGAAACGCGGTGAACTGGTCGCGCTCGCTCAGCGCGAGCCAAATGCCCGCGACAGAGAAGTCCACCACAACGGGCTTGCCGGTGTCGGTGCGGACGCGGAAATCCACCTCCAGCGGCTCCTGACCGGAATGGTCATTGGGATCGATCATCTGCGTGGCAACGATGATATCGTCGGGCGTGCGTGCCTCGCTGCCGGTGACCTTCAAGGTCTGACCGGCATATTTCATGAAATAGGATTGATAGACCGCGGTGGCGTAACTCTGGAACGCGCCCTCGAAGGCGGCAAGATCGGCGGGGCTCGCGGTCCGCCGGTATTGGCCCAACGTGAAATCGGCGATGCGCTTCATGTCGGTGAGACCGAGCAGGAAATTCTCGAATTGCGCGCGGCGCTGATCCGTCGCGAGTTGATGGTCGTTGAGAATGGCCAGCCCTCTGTTGATGTTCTGCTGGACATAATCCTCGGCGGGATTGGCCTGGGCGGGAATGCTGGCCGCCAAGCTTGCGGCGGCGCCAACGGTCATGACCAGGAAAGCGCGGCGCAGGATCGGTTGAATACGCATCATGAGTTCCGTTCTTTCGGGAGATTCCAGGTTCGGGGTTGCATGTGGCAAGTTCAAGGCAGTTTTGGCGCTTCTAGCATGAAACGGATGTCAGAATTCCGGCAATTCCTGCGTTTTTTGCGGGCGAACGGCGCTGACCGCATTCGCGCGCAGTTGGCGGTAGAAGCTTCGCAAAGCAGAATAATAATCAATCGAACTTCTTTGGATAGTCTGAACTGTCTGGAAAGTCTGGCCGCGCAAATCCAGCAGGGTAAAATAGTAACGCCCCGCAGCCCACCAAATGTGCTCGTTGATATGGATATAGTTCGTTGGGTCGAGGCCGACATCCGCGGCCAAGCCAAACGCGTCGCGGGGATTGGAAGGCCCAAGGAACGGCAACACGAGATAAGGACCTTCGCCGACGCCCCAAGCGCCCAAGGTGATCCCGAAATCTGAGCCATGATCGGGGATTTTCATCCTGCTGGCAGGATCGAGAATTCCACCGAAGCCGATTGTGGTGTTGATCAGGAAACGGGCTGCTGTCTGACCGCCGCGGGTCAGTTGCCCTTGCAGGAGATCATTCACAAAGGTGGTGGGGAGGGTGAGATTTTCCAGAACACGATGGACCGCGCGCCGGCCGGGCTCGGGCACCAGAACGAAATAGACAGCCACGGTAGGAATCACGAAATAGCGGTCGATCTTGCCGTTGAGCTGGAGCACCTCCCGGTTGGTGGGCTCGTAAGGATCATTGTTGGCGATCATTTCGGGAGTGGGTGGCGCCGAAGCGCAGGCCGTAAGCACCAGCCCGCACAATAAAACCGCCAACGGCCGGCCCCAGTCCATGCCACCCCCTTGGGAATCCAGAGCTTTTGGTGGTTTTTGCGTGCGGTGTCCAGCCGGTCTCTTTGCTCTTGTTTCGTGCCGCGTTCCAGGCATATAAAGATATGTTTATATGTGGAATGTGAAACCATGGACCGGCTGGTATCCATGCTCCGAGCCGCGGGGGATCCCACCCGTCTGCGCCTGTTGCTGCTTTTGCGACAGGCCGAACTCACCGTCAGCGAGCTGTTCGAGATCGTGGGCCAGTCGCAGCCCCGCGTTTCCCGCCACCTCAAACTCTTGGGTGAAGCTGGTCTGCTGGAACGCTTCAAGGAGGGAAGCTGGGTCTTTTACCGCGCCGCCGACCGCGGCAAGGGCGCCGAGCTGGGCGCCGCATTGGCGTCATTGGCCGAGCCCGCATTGAGCCAGGCAGATACCGCGCGCTTGGGCGCGGTGCGCCAGGCCCGCGCCGCAGCCGCTGCCGCCTATTTCAAAGCCAATGCGCCCGAATGGGAGCGCATCCGCGCCTTGCACGCACCGGAAAAAGACGTAGAGGCAGCGATCCTCGAGCGGATGACGGCGCAGCCGATCAAAAACCTTCTCGACGCGGGAACCGGAACCGGTCGCATGCTGGAACTGCTGGCGCCCCATGCGAACCGCGCCGTCGGCGTGGATGTGAGTCCCGAGATGCTGGCCATCGCGCGCGACCGCCTGTTGCGCGAGAACCTGCCCAACGCACAGGTGCGGTTGGCCGACATCTATCGGCTGCCCTTCACGAACGACCGTTTCGACGCGGTGCTGTTTCATCAGGTATTGCATTACCTCGATGACCCAGGCGCCGCGGTTGCGGAAGTGGCCCGCGTGATGGCGCCGGGGGGGCGGCTCCTGATTGCCGATTTCGCGCCACATCAGCTGGAATTCCTGCGCGAGGATTATGCCCACCGTCGATTGGGCTTCTCGGACCGCGAAGTGGAAGGCTGGTTCGCCAGCGCCGGACTGAGAAACGGTGAGAGCGAGACCATCGCGCCGGCAATGCCTTCGGCCGAGAAGCTGACGGTAAAGCTTTGGATGGCCGCCGCCAGAAGCGAGCCCAAGGAAAAGCTCAA
>DATFSP010000163.1:0-29080 GCA_035262545.1 Rhizomicrobium sp.
TGCGCAATCCAGCCGCGACGATGATCGCAGTGCCATGCTGGTCGTCATGGAAAACGGGAATGTCCAGCATCTCCCGCAGTTGCTGCTCGATGATGAAACAATCGGGCGAGCGAATGTCTTCCAGATTGATGCCGCCAAAGCTGGGCCCCAGATAACGCACGCAATTGATGAAGGCGTCGACGTCAGGCGTGTCCACTTCCAGGTCCACCGCGTCCACGTCGGCAAAGCGCTTGAAAAGCACAGCTTTACCCTCCATCACCGGTTTGGCGGGGGTGGCGCCCAGATTGCCTAGCCCCAGGATGGCCGTGCCATTGGTGATTACGGCCACCAGATTGCCGCGGGCTGTATAGTCGAACACGGCATCGGGATTTTCGGCGATTGCCCGCACTGGAACTGCCACACCGGGCGAATAAGCCAGGCTGAGATCCCGCTGGGTCGCCATCGGCTTGGTGGGGGTAATCTCCAACTTGCCAGGCTTGGGCGCTCCGTGAAAGGAAAGCGCTTCCTCATCGGTGAAGGTGGGGCGTTCGATTGCAGGCATGGGTCCGTCCGAGGTGAGCAATCCACAGATTATGGGCCGGACGTATCACGATGCTGCCGGGCCAGGGGAAACCAGTCTGATAGGCTTTTCGCCATGACGGAACAACCATCCCTCTCCGCAGACCTCGCCGGCGACGTCACGCCTCTGATGGCCCAATATCTGGCGATCAAAGAGGCTAACGAGGGCTATCTCCTGTTCTACCGGATGGGAGATTTTTACGAGCTCTTCTTCGCAGACGCAGCAAAAGCCGCAGACGCCCTGGACATTGCCCTGACCAAGCGGGGCAAGCATCTGGGCGAGGACATTCCCATGTGCGGGGTGCCTGTGCATGCCGCTGAATCCTATATGGAAAAGCTGATCCGCAGGGGCTTCAGGGTGGCGGTTTGCGAGCAGGTCGAAGACCCCGCCGAGAGCAAGAAGCGGGGCAGCAAAGCGATTGTCCGCCGCGAAGTGGTACGGCTGGTGACCCCCGGTACTTTGACCGAAGACGCACTGCTGGACGCCCGCTCCTCCAACCTCCTCGCCGCGCTCAGCCAAGTCGGTGCGAGGGGGAGAGGTGGCGACTTCGCGCTCGCCGCCGTTGACATGTCGACTGGCTCATTCTGGGTGGCGGCTTTAACTGAGGGAGAGATTGCCTCCGAACTGGCGCGGGTTCGTCCTCGTGAGCTGCTGGTGCCCGACGGATTGCTGGCGCATGAGAGCGTAGGCGGCATGCTCAAAGCGACTGGCGCCTCGCTATCGCCACTGCCGTCGAGCCGCTTCGATTCCGCTCATGGCGAACGCGCACTCACAGCTCATTACGGCATAACGGCGCTGGATGGGCTGGGCAATTTCAGCCGCGCGGAATTGTCTGCGGCGGGTGCCTTAATCGCTTATCTGGAACTCACCCAAAAAGGCAAGCATGCGCGATTGGCGCGGCTGAAGCGCGAGACGCCTTCGCAATTCATGGCGATCGATATGGCCACAAGGCGTAATTTGGAGTTGACCGAGACCCTGTCGGGCGCGCGCGGCGGCAGTCTTTTGTCGGTGATCGACTTGACCGTTACGGCGGCGGGGGCGCGCGAATTGGGCGCACGGTTGGCTGCGCCTTTGACAGACGTGAAGGCAATCGAGGCGCGGCACGCGTCGGTCGCCTTATTCGCCCAAGAGAGCGAACTGCGCCGCCGCTTGCGCGACGCATTACGCGCCGCGCCCGATCTGTCACGCGCCTTGGCGCGCCTGGCGGTAGGGCGTGGCGGCCCGCGTGATCTGGCAAACTTGCGCGATGGTGTCGCTGCCGCGCGCGCCTTGCGTGACGGCCTTGCGCAAACCCCATTGCGGGGTGAAGCCGCAGATGCGGCGGAAGCGATCATCCAGAATGTCGCGTGTGTGTCGCGCCTGGCCGACCGGCTAGAATTGCTGCTAGTGGACGCGCCACCCTATCTCGCTCGCGACGGCGGTTTCATTAAAGCCAATGTTCATTCGCCATTGGATGAGTTGCGCAGCCTGGCGCACGAATCCCGCCGTGTGATTGCGGCGCTGGAAAATCAATACCGCCAGACAGCCCAGGTGCCGCAACTCAAAATCAAGCATAACGGTATTCTCGGCTATTTCATTGAAGTGACCCAGCAACATGGCGACCGGCTGATGGCCAGGCGCGATCTTTTCCGGCATCGCCAGACCATGGCGGGTGCAGTGCGCTTTTCTACCGACGAGCTGGCCAGTCTGGCCAGCCGTATCGCCGAAAGCGCGGGCGCAGCGCTCGATCTGGAGCGGGTGCTGTTCGACGAGATGGTGGTGCTGGCGCTGGAGCATGAAGAGGCATTGGGACAGATCGCCGACGCGCTGGCCATCATCGACGTCTCCGTGGCGCTGGCGGAATTGGCTGTGGCGATGCGTTACGTGCGGCCCACCCTGGACCATGGCCAGAGTTTCAAGATCGCGCGTGGCCGTCATCCTGTGGTGGAGGCGGCGCTGAAGGCTGAGAACGCGCGTGGCTTCGTGCCCAATGATTGCGACCTTTCGCCCAACGCCAAGGGACGGCTGTGGCTGGTCACCGGACCCAATATGGCGGGCAAATCGACGTTCCTGCGCCAGAATGCGTTGATCGCCATTCTCGCCCAGATGGGAAGTTTCGTGCCCGCAGACGCAGCCCATATCGGAATTGTGGACAAGCTTTTCTCGCGCGTGGGCGCGGGCGACGATCTGGCGGCGGGCCGGTCCACCTTCATGGTCGAGATGGTGGAAACAGCCGCCATCCTCAATCAGGCAACTGCGAAATCGCTGGTGATTCTGGACGAGATCGGACGAGGAACCGCAACCTATGATGGATTAGCGATCGCCTGGGCAGCGGCGGAACACCTGCACGAAACCAACAAAAGCCGTGCGCTCTTTGCCACGCATTATCACGAGATGGTTGCGCTCGTGGAACGCTTGTCTGCGATGGCCTGTGTAACCATGAAAGTGAAGGAATGGAACGACAGCATTGTCTTTCTGCACGAAGTCACGCCGGGCGCAGCTGACCGCTCCTACGGCATCCATGTCGCCAAACTGGCCGGCTTGCCGCAAGCCGTGGTGGAACGCGCCGGGGATGTACTGCGCGCCCTGGAAGAGGGACGGGAAGGTCATCAACCCTTGGCGCGGATTGACGATTTGCCATTGTTCGGTGCGAGCATGCCTCCCCCCAAAGCCAGCGCAATCGAAGACGCGCTACGGACAATCGAGCCAGATGCGCTCTCGCCCAAAGAGGCACTTGAGATACTCTATGAACTGAAAGGTAAGCTGACTTAGATTACCCCATGGCCGAAGCGAAACCGCGCGTCCGCAAATTTCTGGTGGTAGTGGACAAGACACCCGAATGCCGGGTGGCGCTACGCTATGCCGCGCGCCGGGCCCAACATACCAACGGTCGCGTGACGCTGCTGGCGATTGCTCCGCCGCCCGACTTTCAACAGTGGCGCGGGGTGGAAGCGATCATGGAGGATGAAGCCCATGCCGAGTCGGAAGCCCTGGTGCATGCCGCCGCAAAAACCGTGAACGAACTGGCCGGCGTGACGCCGGAATTGGTGATCTTGCAGGGCCGCAAGGCAGATTGCGTGAGCCAGCTTCTCAAAGAAGATAAGGATCTTTCGATCTTGGTTCTGGCCGCGGGCACCGGCAAGGGTGGTCCCGGCCCTCTGGTCAGCGCGTTCGCCACCGGAGCGCAGGCCATTCCGGTCACGATCGTACCGGGAACTCTGACTGACGCCGCCATCGACGCCATTGCTTGAATAGCGCGATTCCAGCCCCCGGCGGCTCTTCCGCACTACGCTGCGTTCGTTCGTCCACCGGGCTTGTTCACGCGCCTTCAGCGCGCCGCCACACCCAAAACTCCTCCCGGCGGGATGCTTGCGTGGTAACCCGCTCAGGCCGATAACTCCCCCATGGCAGGAAAAATCATAGTCGCGGTCGCGGTTCTATCGGTAGCGGTGGTGCTCTGCATGGGGCTCTATACTCTTTGGGTGGGGGGGACCGCCGCGCGCAGCTGGTCGAACAAACTAATGCGCATCCGCGTTCTGGCGCAGTTCATTGCCATTTTGATCATCATCGCCGTGGCGTATTTCAGCGGCAGTTTCAACTTTTAGGACGCAAAAGTTGAACCGGCGAGGCTTCGCTTATATGTAAGCCCCCCGAACGGGTGCTCCACGCAATAAAGTTTTACGACCGGTCAGGACCATGAGCAAAACTCTGTATGACAAGATCTGGGACGCGCATCTGGTGGAAGAAAAACCAGGCGAGGCGCCCATCCTCTATATCGACCGCCACCTCATCCATGAAGTGACCAGCCCGCAGGCGTTCGCAGGTCTGCGCGCCGCCGGCCGCAGAGTACGCCGCCCCGAACTCACCCTGGCGGTTGCGGACCACAATGTCCCCACCAAGGACCGCGCAGACGGCATCTCCGATCCGGAATCGCGGGAGCAGATCGAGACCCTAGCGAAGAATGCCCGCGAATTCGGCGTCGAATATTTCGCCATGGACGATATTCGTCAGGGCATTGTCCATATCATTGGACCGGAGCAGGGCTGGACTCTCCCCGGCACCACCATAGTCTGCGGTGACAGCCACACCTCGACGCACGGCGCGTTCGGCGCATTGGCATTCGGCATCGGCACGTCGGAAGTGGAGCATGTGCTGGCGACGCAGACACTTCGCGCCCAGCGCTCCAAGAATATGCGTGTCACCGTGAACGGCCAGTTGCCGGATGGCGTCACCGCCAAAGATATGGCGCTTGCCATCATTGCTAGGATCGGCACAGCCGGCGGCACCGGCTACGTTATCGAATATGCCGGCGAGGCGGTCAGGGGCCTTTCCATGGAAGGGCGCATGACGCTCTGCAATCTCACCATCGAAGGGGGCGCGCGCGCCGGCCTGATCGCGGTGGACGACACCACCATCAATTACATCAAGGGCCGGCCTCGCGCGCCCAAAGGCGCGGCCTTCGAGGTTGCGGCCGTAAATTGGCGGCGGCTCCATTCAGATCCTGACGCCAAATTCGATGCCGAGGTCAGCTTGGACGCGCGAGACATTATTCCGATGGTGACCTGGGGCACCTCGCCCGAGCAGGCGCTGCCAATCACCGGGCTGGTGCCCGACCCGGGCAAGATTGCCGAAGCGCACAAGCGCGAAGCGGCCGAGCGCGCTCTGGACTATATGGGTCTTCAGGCCAACATGAAGCTCACCGACATCAGGGTGGATCATGTCTTTATCGGCTCCTGCACCAATGGCCGGATCGAGGATTTGCGCGCCGCCGCTGAGATCGCCCGGGGCCGTCGCGTCGCCTCGGGCGTCAATGCCATCGTGGTGCCAGGTTCGGGCCTGGTGAAAGAACAAGCGGAAGAGGAAGGTCTGGACAAGGTGTTCCTGGACGCGGGCTTTGAATGGCGCGAGCCGGGCTGCTCGATGTGCCTGGCGATGAATGCGGACAAGTTGCAACCGGGCGAGCGTTGCGCCTCCACGTCCAACCGCAATTTCGAAGGCCGCCAGGGCCGCGGCGGCCGCACGCATCTGGTTTCACCGGCGATGGCGGTTGCTGCTGCCGTCACAGGTCATTTGACGGATGTCAGAACGCTCTAGGCGTGACGGGTCTTTTGCGCTCTGGGTTTGTCGCCCCAGCGTATCTGAGCATGGATCAGAAAAAACTGATTGGGTCTACGTCCACGGCCGCGCGCACCGCGGCGGGAATTTTCATTTTGCCGAGCCAGGCGCGCAAATAAGCCTGCAGGTCCACGCCTTTGGCCGCTTGCACCAGAAGCCGCTCGCGCGTCTGGCCTCGCAACAGAGAGTAGAAAGCGGGCGTGGGGCCCCATACTTTGATGTCTTTGGCAGGCGGCGCGGCCTTGCCCAATTGCCGCGCAATGTCGCGGACTTGTTCACCGTCGGAACCTGAAACGACGATTGCAGCCAGACGGCCGAAGGGCGGCGCCGACACACGTTCGCGATAAAGCCGCTCCTGCTCATAGAAACCGTCACGGTCGCTATCGGCCAGGGCCCGCATCACCGCATCATGCGGATTGCGGGTTTGCAACAATACCAGCCCCGGCTTTTCCGCGCGCCCTGCCCGGCCCGATACCTGGTGCAGCAACTGGAACGTTCGCTCGCGTGCGCGAATGTCGCCGTCGGCGCCGCCCAGATCGGCATCGATGACCCCCACCAGAGTTAGATGCGGAAAATGATGGCCCTTGGCGATGATTTGCGTGCCGATCAAAACGTCGATTTCTCGCCTGGCGAAAGCCCGGATGGCAGCTTGGGTCTCCGCCGGGCCATGCAGCGTGTCGGACGAGGCGATGGCATAGCGCGTTTCGGGAAAAAAAAGCGCCAATTCCTCGGCCACACGTTCGACCCCGGGACCGCAGGCAATCAACGTGTCTTTTGCCTTGCAATCGGGGCATTCCGGCGGCGCTGCAATTTCATAACCGCATTGATGGCAGGCAAGCCGCCTTCTGTAGCGATGCTCCACCAGCCAGGACGAACAATTGGGGCAGGTAAATTTATGTCCGCAGGCCTGGCACAAAGTAAGCGGCGCATAACCGCGCCGGTTCAGGAACAAGAGCGCCTGCTCACCCGCAGCCAGTGTCTGCTCCAGCGCCCGTCGCAGTGGTGCCGACAGCCATTTGGCATTTTCGTCTTCGTCCTTTTCCCGCCGTACATCGACAATACGCACATCCGGCAGCACCGCGGCGCCATGACGGCTGGTCAGTTTCAAATGGCTGTAGCGTCCGCTAATGGCGTTGACGAAGCTTTCCAGTGACGGCGTCGCGCTGGCCAGGATCACGGGGCAGTCCTCGGTGCGTGCCCTTACCACTGCCATGTCGCGGGCGTGATAGATGGCGCCATCCTGCTGCTTAAAGGCTTGCTCGTGTTCTTCATCTACGATCACCAGGCCCAAAGACGCGAACGGCAGGAACAAAGACGAACGCGCGCCAACCACCACTTTCGCTTCGCCACGCATCACGGCGCGATAGACCCGCCGCCGTTCCTTCTGGGACAAGTCGCTGTGCCATTCTGCAGGCCGGATGCCAAAGCGCTGGGCAAAGCGTTCCAGGAATTGCACGGTGAGCGCGATCTCCGGCAACAGGATGAGGATCTGCTTGCTCTGGCGCAATGCCTCCGCCACTGCTTCGAAATAGACTTCGGTCTTGCCAGAGCCGGTCACGCCATCCAGCAGATGGGCGGAGAATTTTTTATCCCTTACCGAACCGCGCAGCATATCGGCCGCGCGCTGCTGGTCAGGGTTAAGTTCCGGCGCCGCGAAATCGGGATCGGGCACCCAGAACGGCGCGAATTCAGGAAGATCTGTAGACTTGAGCGCGCCCGCCTGGATCAATCCGCGCACCACGGCGGATGAGACGTTGGCGTCTTCGGCCATGCCGGGAATACTGCGCGCCAAACCATCCGCGGCCACCGTCAGCACCCGCCGCCTTGGGTTGGAAAGCCGCGCGGGGACGGTATCGCCTTTGACATAGGCGATCCGGCGGGCCTCAGGCTCAAATGCGCCGCGCGACCGCAGCGCCATCGCCAAAATTGCGCCCGGCGGATTAAGGGTGTAGGCGGCGACCCAATCGATGAAATCGCACAGGGCGGCTGGCAGGCGAGGATGCCCTTCCAAGGGCTCGGCGATTTTGAGCCGGTTGTCGCCCACATTGCCTTCGGGGCTGCCCCACACCACACCCAGACTTTCACGCGGGCCTATGGGCGCGGCGACCAGCATGCCCCGGGCCGCGTCTATCCCTCGGGGGAACTTGTAGTCGTAAGGCCCCGTCAACGGCAAAGGCAGAAGGATACCGGCCCGCTCCACTGCCGGGATGGGTGGTGTTTCGGCTTTCAAACGCGTCCGGTTCAAGATGAACTCCGCATAGGGTAGCATCGTCGCTTCCCGAGGCCGCCCGTCAACAAAAAGGTCATCCCACCCATGAAAATCTTTCTCGACACTGCCGATGCGGCGGAAATCCGCGAACTTGCGGCTACAGGCCTCGTGGACGGCATCACCACCAATCCCTCGCTCGCGGCCAAGACTGGGCGCGACTATGGCGAATCGCTGAAAGAGATTTGCGGCATCGTCCCCGGCTCGGTGAGCGCCGAAGTGATCTCGACCGATTTCGCCGGCATGATGAAAGAGGGCAAAGCGGTTTCCAAGATCGCCAACAACATCACCGTCAAGGTGCCTTCGACTTGGGATGGAATGAAGGCCTGCCGTGCGCTCGCCAAGGACGGGCTGATGGTGAACGTCACTTTGTGCTTCTCGCCGATCCAGGCAATGATGGCGGCCAAGGCGGGCGCCACCTTCATTTCACCCTTTATCGGGCGCGTGGACGATGTCGGCGAAGACGGGATGGGCCTGGTGCGCGACATCCGCGCCATATACGACAATTACGGCTTCAAGACCGAGATATTAGCGGCCTCGATCCGGAGCGTCAGCCATGTGCGCGAAGCAGCACTGGCGGGTGCCGACGTGGCCACCATACCGACCGAGATTTTCAGGAAACTGATGTCGCATCCTTTGACCGACAAGGGCCTGGCCGCTTTCATCGCCGACGCCAAGAAGGCCCATGTGACCATCAAGACCTGAGTGGTAATGGGGCGCTCGCCGGACGATCTCAAGAAGCTCTGGCTGTCGTCGCTGCGTCATGAGCGGCGCGCCAGCCCCAACACGCTGCGCGCCTATGGCGATGATGTCTCCCGGTTCCTCGCGTTTCAGCACGAGCATTTTGGCGGCGCCTTCGGCGAGCGTATTTTGCAGAAATTGGCGCCGGCAGATATCCGTGCCTTTATCGCGCAGCGCCGCGGCGAAGGATTGGGCGCGGGGGGCGTACAGCGCGCGCTGGCGGCAATCCGCGGCTTTTACAAATTCCTTGCCCGTGAAGGCATTTTGGAGAATGCCGCGCCCCGCGCGGTGCGAACACCCAGGGTGAAACGCGGCCTGCCCCGTCCCCTGAGCGAGAAAGACGCCGTGCGCGTGTTGGAAGAAGCGAGCGGCCATGATGTGGAATGGCTGGCGGCGCGCGACGTCGCATTGCTCACACTTCTTTATGGAGCAGGGCTCCGCATCTCCGAAGCCTTGTCCCTCAAGCGGGGCGACGTTCCCTTGGCCCAAACACTCACCATTCTAGGCAAGGGTCGCAAGGAGCGCGCGGTGCCGGTGCTGCCGGTGCTGCAGGATGCAGTTGACACGTATGCCGCGCGCATTCCATTTACTGGCCCTCCCTCCGCGCCGCTTTTTCTCTCCCGCCGCGGCAAGCCCATGCGCGCGCGCGAGGCCCAGGCTCTAATGCAGCGGCTGCGAAGCCGGCTGGGCTTGCCGGAACGAGCTACACCCCACGCCCTGCGTCATTCCTTCGCTACCCATCTGCTCCAGGGGGGCGGCGACCTCAGAAGCGTGCAGGAATTGCTCGGTCATGCCTCGCTGTCCACCACCCAGACCTATACCGCCGTGGACATGCGCGAATTGATGAAGACCTATCAAAATGCGCACCCGCGTGGAAAAGCCTGATAGTTCCGGTTGTCGCGGCGGAGTCTTTGCTTTAATGGTCGCGCGCCATTCGGAAAAACGCTAAACACTTCCGGGCATATTGAATTAGTGGTCGCGCGGCCTCCGGAAAACCGCTACACACTTTTCCGGACCGACGCCCCATGGGCCGCCTTAGCTCAGCCGGTAGAGCATCGCATTCGTAATGCGGGGGTCGCGTGTTCGAGTCACGCAGGCGGCACCACTTCCTGAGCCGCGAATACCGCGGATCTCAAGCCGTCTCTCCTTCTTGCGCACAAGAAGGAATCTTCGCGCCGTGGATAACGGGCGGTTTTTAGGCCCCTCTGGACCAGGCTACCCCGAGGCAATAGGCTTTCTGCTGCGCTGATCCAATCGTCTGTGCATCCGATGGCGACGGAGGAAACACATGACTTCGTTGACTGCTCTGACTGGTCAACTCCTGGTCGCGATGCCTCAGATGCAGGACCCCTTCTTTGGCCGTTCAGTCGTCTATCTGTGCGCGCACAGCCAGGATGAAGGCGCTATGGGGCTTATCGTCAACAAGACGATCAACTGGCTCACCATCGATCAGCTCTACGACCAGCTCGAAATTGATTCTGTGAAGCGCTCCAACCCGCTACAACCGGTACATTTTGGTGGTCCGGTCGCATCCGACCATGGCTTCATGCTCCACAGCACCGATTATCGCAACGAGGGGACCGTAAGCGTCGGTGACGAATTTGCATTGACCGCGACACTCGACATATTGCGCGCCATGGGCAAGGGGGCGGGACCACGCCAGTGCCTTGTGGCCCTCGGTTACGCAGGCTGGGGCCCGGGGCAACTCGAATCCGAGATTAACGCCAATGGCTGGCTAGTGGCGACCGCCGACACTTCTCTCGTCTTCGATGCCAACGACGACAATAAATGGCGGTCCGCCCTTTCCAAACTCGGCGTCAGCCCGGAAGGTCTCTCTGCCGACAGCGGCCGCGCTTAACTACGCCATCATCGGCCCGGTCGCCGGAGGTTGGACTTACGTTCGACGGCGCACCAGATGCTCAGGCATCCCACACACGAACCCGTCAATTCAAGTTTGGCCGTTCGGCAATTTTCCAGTTTAGTCGACGATGTGATAAACCGGCACCTTTTCCATTTCCCACGTACCGTCATTCGCATTGTAGCGAGAAAGTGTAAAACAATGCCAATCCTGGTCATCCAGTTTCGGGTGATCGGCCCGGTAATAATATCCCGGCCAACGTGTTTCTCTTCGGAATAGCGTGTGCTGCATCACGCATTCGGAGGCCAGGGCGCGGTGCTTCAATTCCCAACTTCGCTGCAGCTGATGTAAATTTTCAGCGCCGATATATTCGAGATCTTCTTTCAGCATTGCCAAAAGTTCGCTTCCACGGATCAAGAGCGGTTCGTTCGTCGTGTAATTCGCACTGATGCCGCCGCAATACTCGTCCATGATCTTCTCGAGGCGCTGGAGCCCGTGGATCGGCAGCAGGTAACTGGGTGAGACCGTGCCGGCGACAATCTCGTTGCGTCCGACGCGATAGGTTTCAAGCGGCTTGTAGACGATTTGCTTGAGACCTTCGTATTCCGCCTCGCTTGGTCTGGGCGAATCCTTGCCCATATCTTTAATGTATTTGACCGCAGCCTTCCCGGCGATTCGCCCTTCGGTGAACGATCCGGAGGAAAATTTATGAGCACTTCCGCCAATGGCGTCGCCAGCACCGAACAGTCCTTCGACCGTCATCATGCGGTTGTAACCCCATTGGTATTCTGATGGAGCGCAGTCTTCCGGGCCGCTCGCCCAAGCGCCCGAGCAAGTCGCATGCGAACCCATGACATACGGCTCAGATGTCGTCAGTTCGGGATTCGTGTGTTTAGGATCGATATTTTGCGAGGCCCAAACAATCGCCTGTCCAATTGTCATGCCGAGGAAGTTTTCCCAACCAACGGTCTCCTTGTGGGGATCTTGGAATGCCTCCTTGGTCACCATCCGAATGGGGCCGCGACCAGCCTTGAGTTCTTCGAGGAGCGCATGGTTGCGAAGACAGGTCGGAACCGGGGTGCGATCGACGTAATCACCTACCATCGCTTTAATTGATTCATACCAATGAGCTTCGTAATTCTCGCCATATGCGTTCTGCGTGTACGTATGCAAATGTAGGAAGTAGGCGCCTACTGGGCCATACCCGTCCTTGAATCGTGTAAGGACGATGCGGTTCTCCATCTGCGTCATCTTCGCGCCCGCCAAAATGGGAAGCGCATAGGCGGAAGCGCTGCTCCATGGCGCATACCATGTCCGCCCCATTCCTTCGCCGACCGCCCGTGGCTTAAAGATATGCGAGGCGCCGCCCGCTGCCACGACGACAGCTTTGGCGCGAAACACGTAGTAATTGCCATTGCGGACGTTGAAGCCCACAGCGCCGGCGACCCTGTTTGGGCGGGTCGAATCCGCCAACAAATGAGTGACCATGATACGGTTGTAGACTTGCGATGCTGCCTTTCGGGCGGCCTCGGCGACAATCGGCTTATAACTTTCGCCGTGGATCATGATTTGCCATTTGCCCTCGCGCTGGTAACGCCCAGTCTCGGGATCCTGCATGATCGGAAGACCCCATTCTTCGAATTTGTGGACAGTTGCATCGACATGGCGCGCAATGTCGTAGCCGAGGTCTTCGCGCACCAAACCCATCAGGTCGTTTCGTGCATAGCGAACATGGTCTTCAGGCTGATTTTCGTTCCAATGCATGCCCATATAGCAATTGATGGCGTATAAGCCTTGGGCGACCGCCCCGCTGCGCTCGATATTGGCCTTTTCAACGCACACGATTTTGAGGTCGCGGCCCCAATAACGAGACTCGTAGGTGGCGCCGCACCCGCCCATTCCACCACCGACGATTAGTATGTCGGTATCAACGAAGACGGTCTTCCTGCGAGAGAAAAGCGCCATCAAACGGGGGCCTGCTTCACGCGCGCGCGCTTGAGTTCGGGTAACGTTTCGACCTTAAGCGCTTCGGGTTCGTGAGCCAGCTCTTGGTTTTGCAACGCCTCTTGGCGTGGCTCTTCGTAATCGGAGGGCGACTTAATCGAACCCCAAGGCGTCGTCCGGATCGGCGAAACGAAATTCTTTTCGCGCCCGTCCCGGAACTTGACTTTCCAGGAGACGGTTCCCTTTTCAGCTTCCCTTAATACGCGAACGCTGTGCCCCAGGGGAGCAAAGTCCGCATAACCACGACAGTCGATTGCTTGTTGCGGGCATGCCTTTACGCAGGCGTAGCATTCCCAACACATGTTGGGCTCCATGTTGTACGCGCGGCGATAAGTCGTATCGATGTGCATAATGTCGGAAGGACAAATATCCACGCAATGGCCGCACCCATCGCAACTCGTCATGTAGACAAATGTTGGCATAGCGTGTCGTCTCCGAATCAATAGTGACGAGGTTGAGCGCGGTCTCGGCCGAAAGTTGCCGGTTTATCGGCGGCGGCGGGTAAGTTACGCCATTGGCCTGAAGCCTGTTCCAGACGCTTCTGTAATGCCGCCGCGGGCTTGAAAAACATGTGCGCGAACTTGGACCAGGGAATTGATCCAAACAGAACCGTTGTGGCGGTGACATAGATTCCTAAGAATATATTTGCCAAGACCCGGTAGCCGGCGAACTGTGCATACGCCCAGATTAGCGCGGTTGTCGCGTTCGCCAGAAGCGAAAGAACGAATAGATCTGCACGTACGACGCGAAATCGGGAAGTACCCTCCGCGGCGACGTCTACCCGAATGAAGAACCAAAACCAGTAGCCACCAACGCAAGCCATAAGAGCGCCGACGGTCCACAGCATGGGGAGAAATCGCGGAGTGGGCGCTGCCGGGCTGGCATACCAGAAAACCATAATCACGGTTGCGATAAGGTACATCGCGAAACCATACATCGTTAAGAGGTGCGCGATTCTCCGGCGCGAATTGCAGAACTCTCCCGACATTAGGACATCAACAACCGCGGATTTGAGCACCAATGACGCGATCTTCCCGCCGCCAATTTTACGTGTCCCTTTTGTTTTGCCTTTCCGCCAGTCGTTAAAGAAATATTCTGCATTGCCCTTGTGAACGATATCGAACAACGTGCCCGCGACCACCAGCGCAATCATGAGCGCGACATACGCCTGCAGGAACGCCGGCGGAATAACGACCGCGAGCGCAGCGAAGGGATTGGTCGTCAACATGTTGGCGCCCCCATGGCTCAATCACTTGCGTCGGTTCGCGGCTCTCGTTGCGCCAGGTCAGCGCATATTGTTCGAGTCAGGCAGGCGGCACCAGACCCAATGCAGGATTATTTCGCATTCGCCAGAAGAAGAGACGTCTCGGTCGCGGCAATGCCTTCGATGAGCCGGATTTGATCCAGCGCTTGGCTAAAGTGGGCCAAAGTGCCTGTGCAAAGCTCGGCGACCAGATCCCAACGGCCATTGGTGGTGTAGATGTTCTCGATTTCGGGGAAGCCTTTTAGTGCCTGCACAACTTTGCCGGACTTCTCACCCTCGATGGCAATGCACATGACGGCCCGCATCTGATTGGCGTCAGCGTCGGCGGCCACGCGGACCGTGAAGCCGCGGATCGCTCCGCCCGCCAGCATCCGGGCGATACGGTTCTGGACGGTACCGCGAGACACCCTCAATTTTTTCGCCAGGGACGCCGCCGGCTCGCGCGCATTGGCGCGCAAGAGTGCGATCAACTTACGGTCAGTATCATCAATCATATCGGCACCTGATCCTCGCGAAACGCCAATATCCTGGCGAAATTTATCATTCTGCGGGCTTTCCGCTAGCGGGACAGGACGCTTGCATAGAGCGGGCCGTTTTGGGGATTCGCACCATTGACCAGCAAGCCATTGTTCCTGATGACTGATCCGCGCCATTACGGCGTGTTTTATGAGATCAACCCCTGGATGGAGCCCCAGACTTGGGCCCACGATCCTGCGGGCCTGCGGACTGCTTCGGCTTCGGCATCGAGGGCGCTTCGCCTTGCGATCGAAATGGCCGGCGGGGTCGTCGAGCTTCTTCCACCGGTCGAAGGCGTGCCCGACCTGGTGTTCCCGGCGAATGCCGCGGTGGTGTTGGATGGCAAGGTATTGTTGGCCCGTTTCCGCGATTCCGAGCGGCAGCGTGAGGAGCCAGTATTCCGCTCCGTCTTCCAAGCATTGAAGGCGCGGGGCGCGGTGAACGAAGTGATCGATCTTCCGCCTGACGTGCTACAGGAAGGCGCTGGCGATTGCATCTGGGATGCCGATCGCGGATTCTTCTGGGCTGGGTTCGGCCAGCGTTCGACACGCAATTCGCTGCAGGCGATCGAGACCGTGTTCAACGAAAAAGTGGTGGGCCTGGAACTGGCCACATCACGCTTTTACCATCTTGATACCTGCTTCTGTCCGCTGAGCGGCAATAAGGTGCTTTATCATCCGCCCGCCTTTACGCCCGCCGCGTTGGCTCAAATCCATACTCATATCGCGCCTGCCGATCGCATCGAGGCCAGCGTCGCAGAAGCCCGCGCCTTCTCGGTCAATGCCGTCAATATCGGCCGCCAGATCGTGATGGCGAAGGCTCCACCATCCTTGCGCCGGAAACTCTTGGGCCTGGGTTATCAATTGCATGAAGTGGACTTGGCGCCATTCATCCTTTCGGGCGGCGGCGCTTATTGCATGACATTGCGGCTGGACCGGAAGAGCCGCGCGGAAGCTGCCATGCGGGCGGCAGAATGAGGCGATCATGAATCACGTCGCGCGAACTGCGGAAGATTTCATCACCCAGGAAAAGGCGCTCGGCGCGATGAACTACAAGCCGCTGGACGTGGTCCTCGCGCGTGGCGAGGGTGTCTATGTCTGGGATGTTGAAGGACGGCGTTATCTCGATTGCCTCTCCGCTTATTCGGCCGTCAACCAGGGCCATCGCCATCCGAAAATTCTTCAGGCACTTATCGACCAGGCGTCGCGGTTGACGCTCACCTCGCGCGCGTTCCGCAATGATCAACTGGCATCTTTTTATCAAGAGGTCTGCGCGCTCACCGGCGCCCACAAGGTACTGCCGATGAATTCCGGAGCGGAGGCGGTGGAAACGGCGCTGAAGCTGGCGCGCAAATGGGGCTATCAGGTCAAAGGCGTGGCCGCGGAAAAGGCCGAGATCATCGTCTGCGCCAACAACTTCCATGGCCGTACCGTCACCATTGTGGGCTTTTCCTCCGATCCCGGCTCGCGCGAAGGCTTCGGGCCATTCACCCCTGGTTTCCGGACCATTCCTTTTGGCGACGCGGAAGCGCTGGAAGCAGCCATCGGGCCCAACACGGTAGCGTTCCTGACCGAACCCATCCAGGGCGAGGCGGGTGTGATCGTGCCGCCGCCAGGCTATTTGAAGAAAGCGCGCGCGCTCTGCACCAAACACAATGTGCTCTTCATCTTGGACGAGATTCAGACCGGGCTGGGCCGTACAGGCAAGCTGTTGGCAGAAGAGCACGAAGCCGTCGAAGCCGATCTCACTTTGCTGGGCAAGGCCCTGTCCGGCGGCTTTTATCCCGTCTCGGCGGTGCTTTCGAATTCCGAAGTGATGAGTGTGTTGCATCCCGGTGAGCATGGTTCGACCTTTGGCGGCAATCCGCTGGCCTGCGCGGTGGCGCGCACAGCGCTGCGCGTGCTGGTCGAAGAGGGCATGATCGAGAATGCGGCGCGTGTCGGGGCGCGGCTCAAGACTAGGCTTCAGGACATCCGTTCCAACCAGATCAAGGAGGTGCGCGGGCAGGGTCTGCTTCTGGGCATCGAATTGGTGCCGGAGGCGGGTGGAGCGCGCGCAATCTGCGAGCAATTGATGAGGCGCGGTCTTCTCTGCAAAGAGACCCGTGACGACACGATCCGGATTTCGCCGCCACTGATCCTGACGGACCAGCAGGCTGACTGGATCGCCGAAGAATTTCACGACGTGCTGGTCTAGGCACGAAGGAAAAAAGCCCGCGCAGAAGTCCGCTGTTTGACGGGCAGGACGTCACGCGCCCCGCCTTGGCTACGGTTGCGATTTTCCGGGAATTGCATGCTTCCCCTTGAAATTTATTGCATCCTCCGGACAAGGTGGTGGATGGTTCGCAAAGCGGGGGTCGCGTATTCGAGCCACGCAGGCCATTCGTCCGTCATCCGGGGGCATGCTCATGGATCGTCGCACCTTGTTTGCCACCTTGGCGGGTGGCGCCGCACTATTGGCCACCGATAGCCGCTTCGCCTGGGCGCAAAGCGAGGGGCGGGCCGGTGCGCGCAATCTGATCACAGATGTTGCAGGCCTCAGTGTGGGCCAGGCCGACGATCCCAAGGTGCGCACGGGTGTAACCGTGATTCTCCCTGATAACCGCGTCACCTGTGCGGCAGATGTGCGCGGCGGCGGCCCTGGCACGCGCGAGACCGATGCGCTCAATTCCTGGAACTTGGTCCACTCTGTGGACGCGGTGGTGTTGTCGGGGGGCTCCGTTTATGGCCTGGCCGCGGCCGATGGCGTTGCCGCATGGCTGGGCGCGCATGATCGCGGCTACGCGTTGGCGCAAGCCGCGGGCGTTCCCAAATCGCCGGTGATCCCTGCCGCGATCCTTTATGACCTCGCCAATCGCGGCGACAAGGCATGGGGTCTCAATCCGCCCTATCGCGATCTGGGTTTGCGCGCGGTCGAAAACGCGGGTGGCGATTTCAAATTGGGCACAGCGGGCGCCGGCTATGGTGCCGAAGCGGGCGCGCTTAAGGGCGGCACGGGATCCGCCTCTTTTATCACCAAGGACGGGATCACGGTGGGCGCCATCGTCGCCGTCAATTGCCTGGGGTCGGTGGTGGTGCCGGGAGCCAAGAATTTTTGGGCTGGTCCGTTCGAGAACGGCAATGAATTCGGCGGCATGGGCGCCAGCGCCAAGCGGGTCATCGGCGAGGATTGGGGCCAGACCAAGGTCAATCCCGGCGCACGCACCAACACCACCATCGCCTGCATTGCCACCGACGTGGATCTGGACATCGACCAGATGAAGCGCGTGACGATTATGGCGCAGGATGGATTGGCGCGCGCCATCCGCCCCATACATTCGCCCTTCGATGGCGATGTGGTGTTCGGGCTTTCGACTGCGCGGCAGAAGATCAAAGGCCCCTCCGCCGATTTCGCCGTCGCGCGGATCGGCTCCATCGCCGCCGATGTGCTGGCGCGCGCGGTGGCGCGGGGTGTCTATGAGGCGACATTGCCGCCTGGCGTGGAAGGCAAGACCTGGCGCTCGCTGTGAGGGCTCACGCTAGGAAAGTGGCGCGCCGATGATGTCTCCCGCCGCACGCATCATCATCGGCTTGGGCGTTCCGTTCGTGTCGGTGATCCCGACGGTGCCGTTGCTCAATCATCTTCCCATCGCGCCCTTCGGTATCCCGCTCGGACTTTTATGGCTATTCGCCGCCATCCCACTGACGTCGCTGTGCCTGGCCATCTGCTGGTTCGGCCATGACCGCGACCTTCCCGATGAGGACATCGTCGCCGATTATGGCGCGGACCGCGAACCATGACGGCGGTTTTCCTGGGCATCATTCTTGTATCTCTTATGCTGGCTTGGCTTTCCAGGCGCGGCCATCTGCGCCAGAAGGCCGAGGATTTCTTCGTCGCCTCCGGCCAATTCAACACCGTTTTGTTTTTCTTTCTGGCGGTGGGTGAGACTTACAGCATCGGTTCCATTCTGGGCTATCCTGGAGGCGTCTATGCCGGCGGCACCGGCGCCGCCACCTGGTTTCTGGGCTATATCCTGCTCGCCTTTGTGGTGGGGTATTTTCTCAATCCGTTGATTTGGCGCGCCGGGCGCATTCACGGCGCGATCACCTTGCCTGACCTTTTCCGTCGCCATTTCGATAGCCGCGCGCTTGAGCTGGTGATCGCTTCCGCGAGCCTTCTATTCCTGGTGCCCCTGGGCATGCAGCAATTTCTCGGTCTCGAGATCATTCTGAATCAGCTGGACTGGAGCATCTCTTCCGTCTTGCTGGCCTTCGCCTCCGGTGCTCTTGCGTTTGCTTATATCGTGATCTCCGGCATCCGCGCGTCTGCTTACGTCGCAGTTCTGAAGGATGTTCTGTTGATCCTGGCGATCCTTTTGACGGGTCTTGTCGCAGCCGCTCATTGGGACGCGGCTCATGCAACCGCGCATTTGAGGCCGGCCCCGCCGCCGACTCTCCAAACCGACATATTTTCCGTCACCACGATCCTTCTGCAAAGCGTGGGCTTCTGCCTCGTGCCGCAGACATGTGCCTATGTTTTCACTGCGCGTTCGGCCAAGGCGATCAGACGCGCCCAGATCACCATGCCGCTCTACATGGTGATGTTCCCGCTTCTCACTCTCGTCGCCTATTTTGCCCTTCGCCATCCCATACCGCTCTCCTCGTCGAATGAGGTATTCCCGGCGGTTGCACGGGCGCTCTTGCCCGCGCCTATGGTGGGCCTGGTGCTGGCGGGGGCGGCACTGTCCGGACTGGTGGTGCTGACTGGCATTTGCTTGGCTGTTGGTTCGCTGGTTTCGCGAAATCTGGTCCCGGGACTGAGCAACAATCAGCAACGTCAATGGGCGAAGCTGGTGATGGCGCTTTATCTTTTTCTCTCCATCGCAGGTGCCGCCACGTCGTCCCAATTGCTGATTACCATCAACAATTTCTTCTATTTCGGCATTACTCAGTCCCTGCCCGGCATGTTGGGGATCCTGTTCCTTCGCCGCATGCGCGGGTCCGCGATCATCGCCGGCATCATTGCGGGCGACGCCTTGGCGATTGCGCTCTATGAATTCGCGGTACCGCTTTATGGCGTGAACGCGGGTTTTGTCGGCCTCGCCGTCAATGCGGGCATCGTGTTTACGGCGCTCAATTACTTTCCGGATCGGGAACGCGTGCCGATCGCGAGCCGCCCTTGAGCGGGAAAAACCTGGCCATTAGGATACCGGCATGATCACAGAACAGCTCTTCATCGGGGGCCATTGGCGGGCCGCCAAGTCCACGCTTCCTATCGAGGATCCTTCCACCGGCGAAACCATCGGCACCATGGCCGCTGGCGTCGCCGATGATGTGGATCAGGCAGTCAAAGCGGCGCAGAAGGCTTTCCACGGCCCTTGGGGCGCGCTCAATGCCACCGAACGGGGGCGTATCCTGGCGCGCATGGGCAAGATCGTGGAGACACGCATTGATGCCCTTGCCGCAATGGAAGCCCGCGATGTGGGCAAACCTCTGAGGCAGGCGCGCTCCGATGCCGTGGTGCTGGCGCGCTATCTGGAATTCTATGCCGGCGCGGCCGACAAGCTGATGGGCGAGACCATCCCCTATCTCGCCAACTACACGGTCTATACGCTGCGCGAACCGCACGGCGTCACCGGTCACATCATTCCCTGGAATTATCCCATGCAAATCGGGGGGCGCACAGCGATCGCGGCACTGGCGGTTGGCAATGCCGTGGTGGTGAAGCCGGCGGAAGAAGCTAGCCTCACCGCGCTGGAATTGGCGCGCATCGCCCAGGAAGCGGGCATGCCCGACGGTGCGTTCAACGTGGTGACTGGCACGGGTGAACAAGCGGGCGCGGCGCTGGCGGCCCATCCCGGCATCGATCATCTTTCCTTCACCGGCTCGACCGAAGTCGGCGCACTGGTGCAGGGGGCCGCGGGCAAGAATGCGGTGCCGGTGACGCTGGAGCTGGGCGGAAAGTCGGCGCAGATCGTCTTCGCCGACGCCGATCAGGAAAAGGCTTTGCCCTTCCTGGTGAATGCGGGAATCCAGAATGGCGGACAGACTTGTTCGGCGTCGTCGCGCCTTCTGATTCAGCGTCCCATCTATGACGAGCTCACCAGGAAACTGGCGGATCGCTATCGCGCCTTGCGGGTGGGCGCGGCGCGCGATGATCTCGATGTCGGCCCGCTGATTTCCGCCGGCCAAAAATCGCGGGTCGAACGCTATATCGAACTTGGGCGCAAAGACGGATTGACCGTGATTGCGGAAGGTGCCATCGCCTCCAATGCGCCCGCGGGCGGCCATTTCGTGGCGCCTATTCTGTTTGGGAATGTACCGCCAGATCACAAACTCGCCCAGGAAGAGATTTTTGGTCCCGTGCAAGTGGTGATCCCCTTCGATTACGAGGATGAGGCCATCCGGATCGCCAATGGCACGCCCTACGGTCTGGTGGCGGGGGTGTGGACGCGCGACGGCGGCCGCGCCATGCGTCTGGCACGCGCGGTCCGTTCGGGCCAGGTCTTTGTCAACAATTACGGCGCCGGCGGTGGGGTCGAATTGCCCTTCGGCGGCACGGGCCGTTCCGGCCATGGTCGCGAGAAAGGGTTTGAGGCGCTGTACGCCTTCACCCGCGTGAAAACCGTGGCCGCCTTTCATGGCTGAACGGCTACAAAGCAAAGTCGCAATCGTGACCGGCGGCGCGTCGGGTTTCGGCGAAGGCATCGTGCGCCGCTTCGCCCAAGAAGGCGCATTCGTGGCAATCGCCGACCTCAATGAAGGCGCGGCTTTGAAACTGGCCAAGGAAGTGGGCGGCCTTGCGGTCCAAGCAGACATTTCGCGTGGTCCCGATGTCAGAAACCTGGTTCAGGCCGTGCGCGCAAAATGGGGCGAGGTCGACATTCTGGTGAATAATGCTGGCATCGGGCACAAGCCTCAGCCGCTGGACACGCTTCCCGAAGAGACATTCGATCGCATCCAGGCGATCAACGCCAAGCAAGTGTTCCTCACCGCGCGCGAGATCGTGCCCGGCATGAAAGCCAGGAAGCGCGGCACGATTCTCAACATTGCCTCGACAGGCGGCGTCAGCCCCCGTCCCAATCTTACCTGGTACAATGCTTCCAAGGGCTGGATGATTACCGCCACCCGCGCCATGGCCGTCGAGCTTGCGCCGTTCGGCATTCGAGTAAACGCCATCAATCCGGTTGCAGGCGAAACGCCGCTGCTGGCCACATTCATGGGCGAGGAAACGCCCGAGATTCGCGCCAAATTCCTGGCCTCGATTCCCATCGGCCGTTTTTCCACGCCAGAGGATATTGCGGCTGCGGCCTGCTTTCTTTGCAGCGACGAAGCGTCCATGATTACGGGCGTCGCCTTGGAGGTAGATGGTGGCCGTTGCATCTGAGCAAAGCTTGGACCCGGTCCTGAACGAGATCGACCGCCGCCGGGACGAGATCGTTGCGTTGGCCCGGGACCTGATCCGCTTTCCCACCGTCAATCCACCGGGCGAAGCCTATCGCCCGTGCGCAGAATTTCTTGGCGAACGGCTGAAGCGCCGCGGGTTCGATGTGACCTACATCCGCGCAGAAGGCGCGCCGGGCGACAATGACAAATATCCGCGCATCAATGTGGTGGGCCGCCGCGAAGGTTCGCGACCGGGGCCCTGCCTGCATTTCAACGGCCATCTCGATGTGGTGCAGACCGGCGCCGGCTGGTCCTTGGATCCGTTCGAGGGCGTGGTGCGCGAAGGCAAGCTCTATGGCCGCGGCGCTTGCGACATGAAGGGCGGGCTGGCCGCCGCGGTGGTCGCGGTGGAAGCCCTGATCGATTCCGGCATCGAATTGCCCGGCGCGTTGGAAATTTCCGGCACGGTGGATGAAGAATCGGGCGGCTATGGCGGCGTCGCCTATCTGGCGGAACGCGGCTGGTTTTCAAAGCCCCGCGTGGATCATGTCATCATTCCCGAACCATTGAATGTGGACCGGGTCTGTATCGGCCATCGCGGCGTGTGGTGGGCGGAGATCGAGACGTTGGGCCGAATTGCTCATGGCTCGATGCCGTTTTTGGGCGACAGCGCGATCCGGCACATGAGCGCCCTGCTGGAAAAGTTCGAGCATGAACTTTATCCGGCGCTGGCCGCGCGCCATTCAGATATGCCGGTGGTGCCAGATGGGGCGCGCCAATCCACCATGAACATCAATTCCGTCCATGGCGGTCAGGGGGAATCCTTCGAAGGCTTGCCAGCGCCCTGCGTGGCAGATTCCTGCCGCATCGTGATCGACCGCCGTTTCCTGATCGAGGAATCGCTGGGCCAGGTCCAGGCCGAGGTTCAAGCGCTGCTGGATGGCCTGGCGCGCGAACGGCCCGATTTTCGCTACAGAATGCGCGAGCTGATGCATGTCGAACCCGTGATGGCGGACAAGAACGGGCCGGTGGCGTCGGCTACGGCGAAGGCGATCCGCAATATCCTCAAGCGGGACGCCAAAATCGTCTGCTCGCCCGGCACCTATGACCAGAAGCATGTGGACCGCATCGGCCGGCTCAAGGACTGCATCGCCTATGGGCCGGGCGTGCTGGATCTTGCGCATCAGCCCGACGAATGGGTGGGCATCCAGGACATGGTGGATTCCGCCAAGGTGATGGCGCTTTCGGCCATGGACCTTCTCACCCGCGGGTAAGAGCCAAAGAAAAGCCCCGCACGCGCGGGCGTGCGGGGCTTTTTTCTCAGCCCACCAGATGGGGGTCAGAGATGCGCCCGCAAGGTGACCATCAGGCTCATGGGCGGCTGGAAGAAATATTGGCTGGGACTGCCTTCAGAGATCAGCACCGTCGCCCGGCTGCTGAAAAGATTGTCCGCATTCAGCGCGACTTCATATTTGGAGAAGCCATACGCAAGGGTGGCGGTGAAATTGCCATAGGCCGGTAGGCGGTAGACTGGGTTATTGGCGATGTCCGAATATTGCTGGCCGGTATATTTGTCGGTCACGCCGAAGCGCCAATTGCCGCCCTGATAGAAGACCCCCAATGCGGCGGTCCAAAAGGGTGCGTTTGGCTGCCATTTTCCGGGCGTCACCCCCGGGTTTCCGCTTCCGGCCACCGAGCGCATGATGGCGCCATTGCCGAACACGGACAGGCCTTCGACATTGACACCAAACAATTTCTGGAAGGCATAGGTGCCTTCTCCCTCGATGCCTTCATATGTCGCCGAACCAGTGTCGACGAAGCACGTGTCGCCCGGGCTGCCTGGGCAAGGTAAGGCGGTAAAATTGTTGTTGATCGGGATGTAATAGATGTCCGCGTCGAAGGTGAATTGATTGGCGTAATAGACCGTGCCGATCTGATAGTTGGTCGTGGTCTGCGCCTTCGGGAAGGAAGTCGTCTGCGTCCCGGCTTCGAAGGCCGAGATATCCGGCACATAAATGCCCTTGGCATATTCGGCATAGACGCTCCAGCTCGGATCAAGGCGGTAATTGACTTGCAGGAAGGGCAGTGTGTCGGTCGTGGTGAAGCTGGCGACGAAATCCTGGCCAAGCGCATTGTAGGGCGCGCAGGCTTTATCGATGCCGCAAAGATTGCCCTGTTCAACCGGGGCATTCACCGAATGGTCCCAGTGGATGTATTTGACGCCCGGCGTGATCAGCAAATCCTCGGTGGGCTTGATGTCCACTTCCATGAACGGCTCATATTGAGACCAGCTCGAATATTCGTCGTCCTTGGCGTAACCCAGGCCCGGAACGAAGCTCGAGCCCTTGACGGCGCCGCACACGGGTTCGGCCTGAGATGGGCTGTCCTGCAGATAAACGGCGGCGTGGTTGGCGGCGCACTGATTGGCGTCGAAATAATATTTATACCGGTGCGTGGACTGGCCTTCGTACCAGATGCCCACTCGGACCTGACCGGTGACATCGCCGATCTGATAGTCCTGGGAAACACGCATCACATCGCCCCACACGCGATAGGCGTTCTGCTTGTCATAGGAAAGAATATCGTTGGGGAACTTTAATCCATTATCTAAGGTGACTTTGCCATTGCCGTCCGATGTACCAGCGATGATCTGGGCCAGGTTCTGGGTCTGGGCGTTGGGACTGAAGGTGTGATTCCAATAGGCGTAAGTGTAGCCGGTGTTATCGATGTAAAGGCTCTTGGTGATCTCACCCGTCAAGCGGACATATTCGAAATCCGTCGCCTTGGTCGTGTAGTTATAAGGCTGATAGGTGGGGAGGCTGGGATTGTTCTGCTGCAGGGCGAAATTCTTGCCATAAACCTGCACCTGCGCGAGCGTGGCACCGTTATTGTCGTCCAGATGCTCCTTCAGATAGGAGTAGGTGCCGAACAGTGTGATGGTCCAATTGGGCGCAAACGTGTCCTGAACTTTCAACAGCGCGTTGGTCGTGCCCAGATTCTGATAGCTCAGCGCGCCCTGTGATTCCATGTGCTGCAAATTCACCAGGCCCTTCGCCTGGGTGCCGGCCACATCAATCTCGCCGCTCTGGGCATTGGCGTTGACGATCCAGGTGCCGAAGCTGCCATAGCTCACAAAACCCTTGCCGGTGGCTTCATCGCCCAAAGTTTCGGAAAACAGCTTGATGGTGCCGCCATAGGTATTGGCGCCCAGATTTCCGGCATTGCCCGGACCGCGATCCACATTGATCGAGCCGATGGTGCTGGCTGGGAAGTATGAAATGTTGTGATGGGTGGGGCCGTTGGTGTCGCCGAAGGGAATATCGTCATACTGCATGTTGAAGCTGCCATCGGGCAGGCCGCGCAGCGTATTCTTCGCGCCGCCATCCGACAGGCCAGGCCCGTTGGGATCGCCGCCCGTCATTGCGGGGACGATGGCCAGGATGCTCACATAGTCCGCCTGGGGCGCGACGTAATTGTCGATATAAGATTTATTGATGATGGTTTCCGGTTCCATCGTGCTGAGCGATGCCTTGGCAGGCGCCGCGTCAGTGTTGAACTGGGCGGTACCGGTGACCACCACGGTCTCCAGCGGTTGGCCCGTGGTGGGATCGTTAACGGCGATTTGTTGGGCAAGGGCCGGGCCCGCGAAAAATACTGTCGCTACGGTCAGCGCCAGGCAGGCGGACGAGTTTTTCAGGCGGTTAGAAATAGGTTTGGACATTTAGCACCCCTCACTTGGTCAAAACCGACAGGGGTGAGCACAAGCGCCCGCGCAATCGCGCGTGCGCGAAAGCGTAGTGCTGTGTGATCAGATGAAATGCCCCGTCGCCGACGGGTCAATCGCACGGATACTTGACGGCTTGATGACAGTTCGCGCGCGCGCCAACCAATCTGGACATGACGTTTGGATGACAGTTCCCGAAAGTGGAAATCGGGCAAGCCCTTGAGCGATGATCGAAGCTCGCCCGTGCATAGAGAAAATTTTGTGGGGCGGATTAGCGAATATTCTTGAGCGTCGCGACTTCACTCGAAGGGACTTCGCTCATGCTTTTGACAAAGCAGGGGCGAGCGATATCGCCGACCCCTTGGCTCACGCGCAGGTTGAAGTCCAGTGGCGAGCAGATCGTGTTGGTGCCGTGCAGCAAGAAAATCAGATGAGCGGCGGGATAACCGGACGTGCCGCACGATTGCGTAAGATCGAGCCGGTAATAGCGGGCGTTGTTGGTGCGGATATAGAGCGTCTTGTCGCCGGCGGCGCGCCACCAGCCGCTGAACTGGCTGTCGTTGAAGCAATGCTTCAGGGTTTGAGCCTGGCTCGCCGTCATCCCCAACAGCACGAAACTCAATATTAACGGAGTAAACTGGACTTTGCGCATCGCCTCGCTCCTGAAATGATAATAGGACGAAACTTGGACGATTGCGCGAACGGTTTTAGCCGGGTTTGACTTTTCGCTTATGCAATCCCGCATAAAAGCTGATGGCAGCGAGCACATAGAGCGGCCATTGCGCCGCTTCATTCACGCTCGCCGGAAGGACAAAAGAGGCGAAGCCGAAACACAAGCCTGCCATCAACGACAATTGCCGCCAGGGAAAGCCTGCAAGCGATCCGCGCGCCGATTTCCATGCCCTGATCTCATCCTCGATCGAAGGGCCGGCCGGCATCGGATCCGCAGGAGGGACAGGCCGCTTCTCCTCCATGGGAGCGGCCCCCGGGCCAATTACCGGTGCAAAGACATTGACTTGAGGCGCGGCGCGGCGGCCGAAATTCCCGTGCTGAAAAGTCCGGCGATGTTCCATGGATCGCTCCAGGAATTGACCGCCAAGCTTCGCATGTCAGGATTACCTTACCCTTAAGAGGAAGGAGCCCGTTTGCGCAGGCTCCTTCCGTCTTCGTTAATGTGCGTCGCGGTGGATCTGCCGGCTGATACCATTCTCATCTTGATTCAAAGACCGTTGTTCGGCCCGGGTGAGGTGGCTGCGACCAAAGCGGGCATCGAAACGCTCGCTGGTGCGCACCATGTGATCTTCATGGTGCAATCGCGCGGCCTGACGGGCGGTGACCTTTCCTTCAGCGAGGTCACGGTCGACGCGCCGGTCCTGATTCGCCAGGCGATGATTGACCTCGACTCGGCGTGGATGCTTCTCGGCCCAGGTCGCGGCCGAGGCGCTGGCGATACCCGAAAGACCCAGCACCGATGCTAGGGCCAGGACGAGCGCAGAACGGCTGATGGCGGTCATGATTTGCTCCATGGTTCATGTCGTTTGGGCATTGCTACCCGGTACAAATCCAATTTCTCTCGTCGCGCCTGAACCGGCTCTGGCTGGCGAATTCAGGGGGCGTTCAGGAAAGGAGGGTGTGGAACCAGGCTCCTATATCCGTCTATACTGGGACGTTTGGCCAAAGGGCCATTTCGCACAGGGAAGTCGAATTTTCAGAAGGGGATTTATGCATAAAACGGCATTATTGGCGGCGACTGCGCTGCTCGCGCTTTCACGCGCCGCCTTTGCACAACAAGATGTCGCCACCGACATCACTAATGCCCAGGTCCAGGCGGTTCTGAACAGCGGACAGAAGTCCGTGGATCACACGCTGCGTGTGGTCGATCTGGGGCCTTATCAGCTTTCCGTCGCCGTGGTGAAACGCGGCCCGACCGGCCAGCGTCCGGCGGGCGCTGCTGCGCCGCAGCGGCCTGCCGACGCCGTTCCTTGCGGCGTTACCGCGCTTCCAGCCGGCTCGAAGCCGCCTGCCGCGGGCGGCATCTCGCACGATGACACAGCCGAGACGTATATCGTGATCGCTGGTTCCGGCACGCTCGTCACCGGCGGCCAGATCATGAACGGTACGCGCTCGGGCCCTGATAGCGAAGTCACCAAGATCCTGAATGGTCCATCTTGCGGCGGCCAGATTGTCGGTAACTATGTCGCCCGCAAAGTCACGGTCGGCGACATGTCGGTGATCCCGGCGGGCGTGCCGCATGGCTGGATGGATATCCCCGCGGGAGGGGTAACCTATCTCAGCGTGCGTCCCGATCCCAAAAAGGTGTTGGAGCATGGCTACGTCAATCCGGCGATCAAGTAAGCCCGAATTCTGCATCAAGGCATAAACCGCGACAGGCACCGGATCGCATCCGGTGCCTGTTTGCTTTGGGGGTGAGGCACCTTTCAGAACCTTGCCCCTTTAATCCAAGAGGGGAAGCGAATGTCTCGGAAGATTTCAGCACAGCGTCTGGCATCGGTTGCTGCAGTTGCTCTTTTGTCCACTTTGGGAACAGCCGCGGCCCAAAATACAGGTCAGCCTTCCACCGCGAAGGGCGACTGGCCCCTGTATTTCGCCGATCCCTCGGGATCGCGCTATACGCCGCTCGACCAGATCAACGCCTCGAATTTCAACCAGCTTCAGCAGGCATGGCATTTCAAGACCGACAATCTAGGGGGCCGTCCGGAATTCAAATTGGAAGGCACGCCGCTGGAGATCAACGGCACGGTCTATACCACCGCGGGTTCGCGTCGTGACGTGATCGCACTCAATGCCAAGACCGGTGAATTGAAATGGGTCTATGGCTTGGACGAAGGCACGCGCGCGGCGGTTGCGCCCCGGCAGCTTTCGGGGCGCGGCGTATCCTACTGGACCGATGGGAATGGCGATGAGCGCATCCTGTACGTGACGACTGGCTATCGCCTGATCGAGCTGGACGCACACACCGGCCGCCCGATCGAGTCCTTCGGTGATCACGGCATCATCGACCTGAAAGCCGGCGCCTATCACGGCGTGCCTGGTCATCCCGGCGAATACCAGCCGATCGATCTCGTGACCGGAGAGATCGGGCTGCACAGCACCCCTACGGTAGTGAACAACGTGGTGCTCGTCGGCTCGTCCTTCAAGGAAGGCTCCCAACCGTTGGAAGTGAACAACACCAAGGGTCTGACGCGCGCCTTCGATGTGA
Organism: Rhizomicrobium sp.; assembly: GCA_035262545.1. Taxonomy (GTDB): domain Bacteria; phylum Pseudomonadota; class Alphaproteobacteria; order Micropepsales; family Micropepsaceae; genus Rhizomicrobium. The sequence continues at coordinate 28,611 of DATFSP010000163.1, forward strand.
AGACCGGCAAGTTGCTGTGGACCTTCCACAATATCCCGCAAAAAGGCGAGTTCGGCTATGACAGCTGGGAAAACAACTCCGCCGATTACAACGGCAATACCGGAACCTGGACGGGCATCACCGTCGATCCAGAGCTCAACAGCGTCTATCTGCCAATCGAGGATCCCACCAACGACGCTTATGGCGGCGCGCGCCCGGGCAATGACCTTTTTGGGGACAGTCTAGTGTGCGTGGACCTCACCACCGGCAAGATGAAATGGTACTTCCAGATCGCGCATCACCCGATCTGGGATTATGACCTCTCCTCTCCGCCGCTGCTGGTGAACATCACCCAGAATGGCAAGGCGATTAAAGCGGTCGCCGTCCCGAGCAAGGAAGCCAATCTCTATGTGTTTGACCGGGTGACGGGTAAGCCGATTTGGCCGATCGTGGAGAAGCCGGTGCCGCAAAGCACCGTGCCGGGCGAGAAG
>DATFSP010000164.1:0-15077 GCA_035262545.1 Rhizomicrobium sp.
CGCTTCCCCCGCGATTCGCGTTCGGGGCGTGGTGGTCGCGCTACTGGACTTATTCCGATCAGGAGATCGAGGAGATCGTCAAGGGATTCCGCGAGAATGACGTGCCGCTCGACGTTTTCGTGATCGACATGGACTGGCATCCGAATTTCGGGACGAATTTCGCCGTGAAGGATGCGAGCGGACACACCAAGGGATGGACTGGCTATAGCTGGAACAACCTGTTGTTCCCCGACCCGGAGACGTTCCTGGCCAGCCTGCATGGCGCAGGGTTGAAGACGAGCCTCAATCTGCATCCGGCGTCGGGAATCCAGCCATGGGAAGATAGCTATCCGCGGATGGCAAGGGCGATGGGGATCGATCCGGCGACGAAGCAATATGTGAAGTTCGACATCACCGGCAAGAAATACACCACGAACTATTTCGACCTGGTGTTGCACCCGCTTGAGAAACAGGGCGTCGATTTCTGGTGGCTGGACTGGCAGCAGGAGCCCGAGACGGCACTGCCCGGCGTGACTCCCACCTGGTGGCTGAATTATGTGCATTTCACCGATCAGCAGCGGGAGGGGAAGCGGCCGCTATTGTTCCATCGCTGGGGCGGGCTGGGAAATCACCGCTATCAAATCGGATTTTCGGGCGACACGATTTCGGTATGGCCGTCGCTGGCGTTCCAGCCCTGGTTCACGGCGACCGCGGCCAATGTGGGCTATGCCTATTGGAGCCACGATATCGGCGGACACATGCCGGGCGCAGTGGACCCGGAGCTGTACACGCGCTGGGTGCAGTTCGGGGCATTCAGCCCGATCCTGCGCACCCACACCACCAAGAATCCGGATTCGGAGCGGCGCGTCTGGGCTTATCCCGAACCCTATTCGCAGATTCTGCGCCAAGCGTTCCAGCTGCGCTACGCCATGCAACCCTACTTATACACCGAGGCAAGGCGGACCTATGACACGGGCGTGGCCTTCCTTCACCCGCTCTATTACGACTGGCCCGAGGCGCCCAAGGCCTATGTCAGCAAGGGCGAGTATATGTTCGGCGATGAGATGCTTGTCGCGCCCGTGGTGGCGCCGATGGACAAAATCACGGGACTCGCATCGGAAGATGTGTGGTTGCCGCCGGGCGACTGGATCGAGCAGCCGACGGGCAAGCACCTGGCCGGTGGAACGACGGTGAAGCGCAGCTTCTCGATCGACCAGATTCCCGTCTATGTGAAGGCCGGAGCGATCGTGCCGATGCAGCCGCCCATGCAGTATACGGGCCAGAAACCGGTGGACCCCTTGATCGTGAATGTGTGGCCGCTCAAGCCGGGAGCGCAATCGACCTACGCGGTCTATGAGGATTCGGGCGCGTCGGTCGCCTATCAGCAGGGCGTGTTCGCGCGCACGCCCGTGAATGCAACCCAGACGGATGACACGCTGAGGGTGGAGATCGGTCCGTTGGAGGGCAGCTATCCCGGCATGCCAAGGACACGGGGCTATGAACTCAGACTGCCGGCCGACTGGCCGCCGGAGCGCGTTACGGTCAACGGCGTGTCCGTGAACGAGGCCGGACCCACGGGCAAAGGCGGATGGTCGTTCCAGGGCAACACGCTGACGACGGTGATCCCGGTTGCGGCCACGAGCGTCACGGCGCGGGTGGTGGTGGAAGTGCGGCGCGGGGATGGAATGGCGCGGCGGCGCGGCGAGCTGGACGGTTTTCCCGGCGCCATGGCGCGGCTGCGCGCCGCCTACGACGCCATGCAACGCACCTGGCCGGTTTCGGCCCCGCCGGATGCGCTGGTCGACGCGATGCAGTCGGGCGACCGGCTGGGCTATCACCCGGAGAAGGCGGTCTCAGAGCTGGCCCACTTCCGTGAGGTGCTGCCGAAAGCCCGAACCGCGCTGAATGAGGCGGCGAAGGGTTTCGAGAAGGGCGTGGATACCATGGAGCCGATCCCGGGGCAGGACCCGAAGTCCGCGAACATGGGCGCCATGAAACAGCAACGGCGGGATGAAATGGCGCGGGCGCTGGCCGCCTTGGCCGAGGCGGTGCAGGCTGGCGGACGCTAGGCGCCTCTACGGTCGGCGTCCACTATTTGATCCGCATCACCCGGTAGTCGCGGTCGCCCTTCACCCGCATCGTATGGCTGCCGAACATGTCGGACGTCACGACCACCGTGTAGCCGGACGCCTGACCGCTCCAATGCGCGCGCAAATCGTCATAAGGCGATTGGGTCCAGACTTCGCCATCGTTGAGCGTGGCCGTGAACAATCCGTCCTTGCCGTAGCTGTATGAGGCGAGCCGCATCGCGCCCGCACCGAAATCGCTGTCGGCCGGAGCGGACGATGTGTTGAGGGCATCCTTGATGCCGCTGAACCAGCCGCCGCCGCTCTTGCTGCCACTGGATGCGCTGTTCATGGGCGGCGGGGCGGGCAGCGGCGCAGTCTTGATCAGGTTAACCTGGGACTCCGGTGCGGCCGGGAGGCCCAGCTCGGCCCGCATGGGCTGCGCGGCGCCATAGTAGCAATCGAGCCAGGTATGGTTGTCGGTAATGCCCGCGCAACGCTGGACATTGGCCATCACGTCGTCGCGCGCAGGGTCGGCCATGGCCGGTGCGGTCCAGGCCGAAAGCCCGGCGGATAGAAGGACAATCGTGCAAATCCAGCGTGTCATAATGCCCCCATGGCATGTTGCCTATTAATGCCAATATAGCGGTATTCCCGGTGCCAACGCACCTGGCTTTTCTTGTGAGCGGCGGCGAACTAGAAAACCAAGGATCAGATTGCCGTCAATCCCAGTCTGGGTGCGGAACTCATGACGTGGACGAACAAATGGAACCGGCGGCTGGCGCTTCTTGGCACAGGCGCCTTGGCGCTGGCCGGTGGCTTCGCGCTCAAGGGCCGCGGCGCGGCAAGCCACGCGCGCCCTCGCGCGGGCACCTTTTATCTGGGGAATGCGGCAGAGCCCTTCACGCTCGATCCCAACTTGTCCGACTCGAGCTGGGAGAATTTCATCATCGGGGATCTGATGATGGGGCTGACCACCGAAGACAGCATGGCGCGGCCCCTCCCCGGCATGGCCGAACGCTGGGAGGCGTCGCCCGACGGCCTTACCTGGACGTTCCATCTGCGCGAGGCGCTGTGGTCCGACGGAACGCCGCTCACGGCCGATGATTTCATTTTCTCATGGCAAAGGCTGCTCGATCCCAAGACGGCAGCGTCCTATGCCTATTATCCCTACATCATAAAGAACGCCGAGAAGATCAATGCCGGGCACCTTCCCGGCTCGGCGATTGGCGCGCGTGCGCTGGACGCGCGCACGCTGGAAGTTCAGCTCGATCATCCCGCGCCTTATCTGACCGAGATGCTGATGCATACCTGCATGATGCCCTTGCCGCGGCATGTGGTGGAAAAGCATGGCCGCGACTGGGCCAGGCCCGGCACCTATGTGTGCAACGGCGCCTTCATGCCCACCGAATGGATACCCAACGATCATGTCGCGGCGGTGAAGAATCCCCGGTTCTTCGACGCCGCCAATGTGAATCTGGAGCGGGTGATCTGGTACCCCACCGACGATTACAGCGCGGCGTTAAGGCGCCTGCGCGCGGGCGAGCTGGACGCCCAGGACCGGCTTGAGAATAACGAGTTCGGCTGGATCAAGAAGAACATGCCCGAACTGATCGACCCGGTGCCGCAACTGATCATCGACATGATCGCGGTCAATCTCACCAAGAAGCCATACGATGATGTCCGCGTGCGCCGCGCGATCAACCTTGCGATCAACCGCGAGGCGATCACGGACAAGATCATCCCGGTCGGCTATGTACCCGCCTACAATCTCGTGCCGCCCGGCACCGCCAATTTTCCCGGCGGCAATGCGTTCGACTTCAAGTCCATGCCGTATCCCGCGCGCTACGCCCAGGCGCAAGCCTTGATGCGCGACGCCGGCTTCGGACCGGATAAGCGGCTCGCGGCCACTTATCAAATCCGGTCGACCGCTGCTGGTTCGTATCGTGCGGTCGCGGCGGCGCTGCAGCAGATGTTCGCGCTGATCTATCTGGACATCTCGATCATTCCCACCGACGGGCAAGTCTTCTACAAGCAGATACAAGAACATGATTTCGATCTGGCGCAGCCGGGCTGGCAGGCCGATTTCAACGACGCCTCGAATTTTCTTGACGTTTTCAAGACGGGCGGAGGCAACAATTGGGGAAATTATTCCAATCCCGCTTTCGACCGGATGATGGACGCGGCGGCAAATGATGCGGGCCTGGAAAGCCGCGGAGAAAAGCTTTCGGCTGCGGAAAGGCTGCTGCTGAAGGATCAGGCGTTCATGCCGCTGTTTTTCTGGGTGAGCGGCAATCTGGTGCGGCCCTATGTGAAGGGCTGGGGCGCCAACGCGATGGATGTGCACAGAAGCCGCTGGATCTCGATCGACGAAAAGGCGCGCGGTTCGCTGTTCGTGTGAGTTCCCAGCTTTGCGGGAAATCAAGGCATGACGGCGCGTTTTGGCTAGTGTAAGCTCTTTTCGCGAAGGGAGACGCGCGATGCGCTGTTTGTCCGACATTATCTGCAACCGGCACCCCCTGGTCTTGCCCAAATCCACCGCCGTCAAGGCCGCTTGCGAAAAAATGCGCGAGTATGAATTGGGCGCGGTCCTGGTTTGCGACGAAAATGACCGTCTGGTAGGCATTTTCACCGCACGCGATATCGTGCGCCGGGTAGTGGGGGTGGGCAAAAGCGTGGGAAAGACCAAGCTGGATGAGGTAATGACGCGTGCGCCCGTCACCATGACGCCTGAAAAATCCGCGATCGAGGCATTGCGCCTGATGTGGGATGGCGGCTTCCGTCACCTGCCCCTGGTGGATGGCGGGAGGATCGTGGGCGTGATTTCGCGCGCCGATTTCGTTAACGACGAGCGCCTTAAATTGGACGAAGAGCGCGTGCTCTGGGAGAATATGCGCTAAGGCGCCGCCTCAGTCTTTCGGCGTTAAACCTGTACAGGAAACGAGATCGCTGATCCAACGATGGCGATTAACAGCAACCCGCATATCATCTTGCGTTTTCTGGCGGTCCATAACACAGCGCGATAATTGTCATCCGGAACATCAAGCTGATGAATCCCAGAACCAGCCACGAAATCCATCGGTACCGGACTGCTGGCGGATCGCCGGGGGAAACGCGCAATCCATAATCGCCGCGGGTCGCCCATTGGTCCGGCCTTTTCTCCCGGATCAGCGCGCAAAGAGAATCTAGTGCACGGATTGAGGAAAGTGACAGCATCGCGAACAGTGTTACGCCAATGATGGCCGCGATCGGGCTGCCCAAAATTAGCGCGGCATTGTCGAGCATTCGGGCTTACCCATCCTGGAAAATCCCCAGAACAACATGGGACCGTTCGGGGGCACACTTATCGTGCTTTGAGTGTACCGAGGCCGATCACAAAGATCATGAACAGGGCGAAGCAGACAAGCAAGCGTTTGCGCGCCCCCAAGAGGAGTAGATCGTAACCTTCGCCGGGACTATCCAGCGATGTCATTCCAAGCACCAAATAGGAGAGCCACGACTCGGCAAAAGGTAACCGACGATTGTCGTCACCAATACCCAGTATCAGTTTTTCCCACCCGCCCGGTTTTTTGTCCCGTATGAAATCGCCGAGAGCATTGACGGCGCGAATATAGGACAGCGCGGCAAACGCTAGCGCGACAAGAACTACAACTCCAGCGATTACAGCGAGTGCTAAATAAACCAACATTCGTGTACTTACCTAGAAGAACAATATAAGAACAAATAGGCAAAGGCGATAGGGCATTACGGCTTTTTTTGAACCAACTTCAAGGGAAGGCGCGCGAAACAGCGGGCATGTTCGGTGTCTGGTACCCTTGCGTCATGAAATCATTCAGTCGTCGAAACACGGCCCAGTCAGCGGCGGTCTCCTCCCGCTGTGATTGCGTGAGCGCGGCTTGATTATTCAAGACGTCAATCGTGCCTGTCACTAACTTCTTGCCTGATAATATCCTCTTGCCTGCTGCGACGCCCGTTGAAAGGACGCCGTATTCGGGCACCAACCAATCCGCTAGCGCGGTGGCGCCGTCACCAGCAACTTCCTGCATTTGAAATTGATCTTTGGCTTGGTCTCGTGTCGCCAGTATATCTTGCGGAGTCATGCCATACATCATGGCTATTTGATCGATGGTCAGCGCCGGTGGATTCGGATCATAGAACGGCGCGGATGGGGCAAGTGCCGATGGTGACAGCCGCGCCGCGCTCGTGTCCTGAAGCGGCGCCGTTGCCGCGAAAATGTCACCGCCCAGCCCGCCGGATTTCCATGGCGCGAGATTGACGTATGGCGAGGGATCGAGCGGCGGCAACCCGCTGCCCGCGCCGCCCAGAATGCCGCCAAACTGCATGGCCGGCGGGCCGCCGTTTGCCAGATACGGATTCATTGGTGGCAGCCCACCACCTGCGCCGCCGACATCCCATCCGAGAATGCCCGGAACCTGTGTGGCCGATGAGCCGCGTGGGTCATTTCCGAGGGTCAGATTCCCTGGCGAATATGCGTTGCCCGCGCCTTGGCCAAGAACGCCGCCAAGCTGCGTGGCCGAAGGACCATTGCTGTCATTTCCGAGGGTTAAATTCATCGGCGAGGATCCGCCTGGTCCGCTGCCGTCATTCGCCAGAAACGGATTTACCGGCGGCAATCCGCTACATGCGCCGCCGACGCCTCCTCCTGGAATGCCCGGAAGCTGCATGGCCGTTGGGCCGCTTGGGTCATTTCCGAGGATGCCGGGAATTCGCGTAGCTGACGGGCCGCGCGCGTCTGCGGCACTGCCCCCATCGAGAATGCCCCGGAACGGAGGGATCGATAGACCATTCGGGTTATTGCCCGTAATCAGATTCCGCAAGTCGTCGTCATTCATCCTGCGTTGCTCCTTGGTTGAGAATTTCGTGTTGGCGCGAGGAACAAGCGCACGCATTCGCGTGCCAGCTCGCGCTCACGTTCTCGCGCGATATTTCGCGTGTAATCTTTCCGGCGTTACGGATTGTCAGGCTTGCGCATCCGGCGCATGTAAGGCACAAGCAGCCAATTCTTCAGGCAAAATTCGGATGTTCCGAAAGCCCAATTTGTCTGGAATCGGACCATCACCTAATATTCGGGTGGGGGCGATGGATGGCACATTGGTGCCTTGAACCGGGGAACTTCGCTTGCCGCTGTCTCACGCACACGCACGGAATCTGCCTTATCTGCTGGTCCCGCTTTTCCTGGTTGCCGCGGTGTGGCCCCTCTTCGCCTTTCACGATCCGGCGATGCAGGATTATTCCAACCACATGGCGCGGGCCTTCATCCTTACCCATGCGAACCAATTCGCCCACGCCTATGTCGTACGCTGGGCGCCGATCCCGGATCTGGCCTGGGATGTGTGGGCCCTAGGTTTGAGCAAATGGATGCCCCTGCACACGGCGTCCGTATTGTTCTTCCTGCTCTATTTCGTTCTGGCGCTGGGCGGCTTGTTCGCGCTGAACAGCGCGTTCCGTCTTGATTCCCTACGTCATTCGACGGCTCGAAATCCTGCCACGGGCAATGTGCCGTCGCTGACGCCGCTGCTGGCGGCGCCGTTCCTGATGAATGGCGGCTATACCAAGGGCTTCTTCAATTTCGATCTGGGACTGGCCTTGATGCTGTGGGCGCTGGCGGCGTGGCTATGGCTTGGCGAAGAACGCTGGCGGCTGCGCCTCATTGTGGGCACGATCTTCTCGACCCTGCTCTATTTCGTGCATTTCTATGCATTCGCCGTGTACGGATTGTTCCTGCTGGGGCTGGAGCTGCCGCCGCGCCTGCGCCAGGGCTGGAAAGGGATCGGCCTTCTTGCCCGCGACGGGCTTCAGGCCGTGCCCGCCTTCGCGCTGCTTTTTCTGGCCGGGCGCCATGCGGCCGTCCTGCCCACCGGCTACAAACAGTCGTGGCACCGGCTGATTGACCTCACGCTTCTGATCGACACCAATCATGTGTGGCTGAACATCGTCTTGCTCGTGGCGATGCTGGGCGGGGTGGCGTTCGCGATCATCACCGGGCGGCTCACGCTCACCTCGCGCCTCGCCTTGCCGCTCATACTGTGCGGCCTGATTTATGTGGCGATCCCCGACACGATCATGGGCACGGCCTATGTCGCATGGCGCGCGGTGCTGGCCGCTTTGGTGGTGGGTATTGCAGCGCTTGCGCCCAAGGGAGATGGCCGGGGCATGGGGCCGTTGATCGCGATCTCCTTCGCGGCTGTGCTTATCAATTCCATGGCGTTCGCGGACAATTCGGTTCGCACGGCACAGGAGAAAGAAGTATTCCTGAAGGCAATCGCACCGATGCGGGACGGCGCGCATCTGTTCTGGGCCCATGCCGGCGGCTCGCAGCATGCGCTCATTTCCCGTGAGGCCGGCGCCTATCACCTGGGATCAGAAGCGGTGGAAGCCCGCCATGCGGTGGTGCAATCCATGTTCACCTATTCGGGACAGCAGGTGCTGAATTTTTACGATCCGCGCTATTCGGTGCCTGAGAATTCGGAGACATTCCTGCCGGTAATCGAACGGGATTTCGACCGGCGCAAGCAGAATTTCACAGACTATGTCGCGGGCTTCGATTATGTGCTGCTGGAGGGTCCGGGCGATCCAAAAACCGAGGCTCGCCTGCCCCTCGCGCGGCTGAAGAAGGTGAACGCGGTGGGAGATTTCCGGCTTTATGAGGTGAAACCGCTGCCCTTGCACACGTTCAAGCGTGTGGAAAATTAGGGCGGCGTTCGCCCGGGCCGCTGCTGGCCAGCCGGTGTCTCGCGCATCGCATGCCCGTTTCGCGGGCATGACAAGGCACCTAATGCCTCACCGCATCCATGAACGCGACTATCAGGCCTGCGACGGCGGTCGTATCTATCCGGGTAGCGGGCCAAATCAATCTGGCGTTCGGCTTCAAGCTCAACGGGAAACCATGGATTGTCGCGCCAATTGGCCCTGACCACGGCCGCGCCCGGCACCTGCCCGTTTCCTTGGGGACCCCGGAAGAAATCGTCCACCGCATCGGTTTTGCGCCGGGGATTCCAGCTCGCCCAAAGCTCGCTGCCCTGGGCGCGGATGGTGGGCCTGAGCAATGCGAGCGAGCGGTGGGAGAAGGCTTGCGCTTCCTCGATCCAGGCGCGCTTGAATCCCTCGAAGGATTTGACGCTTTCGGCGGTGTGATCCTGCATGCCCTGGAAGACGATCACGCCATCGCCCGGCGTCTCGATCCGGTCCTGCCAGACCTTAAATTCACGGCCCACGCCCAGTGACTGTATCTTTGCTTCCAGCAGCCGCTTCGAGGATTGAGCGAGGCTCTTTTGAATCTCGCGCAGACAAAGCGCGGCCAGGCCTTTTTGTTCGAGGCAATCCTCGATCAGCTTCTCGGCGAAGAAATGCGATTTGCCCGAGCCGCGCCCGCCATATGCGCCCTTGTAGCGCGACGGTTCGAGCAGCGGCAGGAAGACATCAGGCGTCTCTATTTTTAGGATGGACAATCACGCGCTCGATACGGGTAAGGACGGGATGGTCGGGATCGCTTGCCAGCGCGCCGCTCTTGCCGAAACCGCGATCCAGCAATTCCTTGATCGCCGACACGCGCACCGCTTCGCTGTCCGCGCCGGCCGCCAGCTCGAACAGCATGTCCAGCGCCTTCAATGCATGTTTACGTGCATCACACTGGAACGTGGAAGCCTGCCGGCTGCGCGGGGCTTTTGTCTTACCGGCCATGGCAGAGCGTGGTGCTATATATAAGTGTAGTGGCCTCGCTTGCCCCGCCGCATATGGCCCTGATCTTCGGCAGCATCGGCGCCCGATTTCGGGCTTCGGAACTTTTCGGGATCATGCATCATCGTCTTGGCATGGGCGTCGAGGTTCTTTTCGTTGACAGCGAACACTTTGCTTCGCGCGGGTTTGGTCTGGGCGGGCTTTTTCATTTTGTCCTGTCTGGTTAGAAGCGATGCAGAGCGGCGAGCCAGCGTTATAGCGGCGCAAGCCTGGGCATTAGCATTTGGAATCTGTCAGCGCGCGCTCGGGCTCGCACTGCTCGACAGGTTCGCCGTCTTTCTCGGAAATGTGATACCTGGGAAAGGCCGCCGCCGCTCACCGGGCGCAGCAACCGATCATGGGAAAATCTATGCGCTTTCTGTCCCGCTTGCGCAATCTGTTTCACGGGCCGCGCTCGGCCCCCGCGCGAATATGAAATTTGCGCCATGCATGACAAGAATTTGACGGAACACATGGGCGTAGAAATCCCGTCATTGCGTTAAGAATTCGAAAAGCCGCGACCGCAGCCTTGCCGCCGTCGCGCCAACAAATAGAGTCGCCAAGGCAATCGCGAATTTCCGCACTTTTGCCTGGAGCTGGCTGCGTGGAGTGTTTTGACAGCGAACAGGCCGGAATATTTCGCATCATCCTGTCCAGCCTGCTACTCACCTTAACCGCGGGCGCCGCCAATGCGCAGCGCGCCGCGGAGAATGCGGTGACGCTGGCCAAGGATGCGTTCGGCACCAGCGTGGGCAATGAACAGATCGGCTTATACACGCCCTTCAATGTGCGCGGCTTCTCGCCCACGATTGCCGGCAATGTCCGGATAGACGGGCTTTATTTCGACCAGGTGACGCAGCTCAATAACCGCCTGCAACAGTCCTCTGCGATCAGGGTGGGCATAGCCGCGCAAGGTTACGCTTTTCCGGCGCCCACCGGCGTGGTGGACTATACCTTGCGCGTGCCGGGCGATACGCCGCTGTTAAGCTCTTATACCGAAACCAACACGCGCGGCACCACCACCGTCGAATTCGACGGCGCGGGTCCCGTCGCGGCGGGCACGCTCAATCTGGGCGGCGGCGTGGGTTATCACCGCGATGTGGGCCCGGACGGCAGCAGCGATTATGCAAATACGGAAGGCGTGCTGGCGGATTGGACGCCCGCGCCCGGCGTGCAGTTACTTCCCTTCTGGTCCAGAACCGACTTCTATCACGCGCATCCGGGCCTGGTTTATTCGCCCGCGGGTCCGTTCCTGCCCGCGCCTATTCCGGGGCGCCATTTCTTCGGTCCGGTCTGGGCGATAAACCGCGAGATCGATTCCAATTACGGCGTCATCGCGAGGTGGGATTTCCTTTCCGATTGGGACCTTCGCGCGGGGCTGTTCCGTTCGACGCAGAATCAACCGGACAATATCTTCGTCCAGCTCGGCAACCTGAACCAGCAAGGCCAGGGCGAAGCTTCCATTGTGGCCAATCCGCCGTCGGAATGGGGCTCCACCAGCGGCGAAGTGCGGCTTGAGCATACGGTCAGCGAGGGACCGCTCACCCACCGCGCCATCCTGTCGGTCCGCCTGAGGGGCTGGAGCGCGATTTATGGCGGAGCCGATTCCCTCGATCTGGGCGCGGCCCAAATCGGCCAGCGTATCGTTACGCCCGAGCCGGAAATTCTTTTCACGCAACAGACGCACGACCACATCCGCAACATCACGCCCGGCCTTTCCTATCAAGTGGCGTGGCAGGATGTGGGTATCCTGGGGCTGAGCATCCAGAAGCCGCAATACCGGCGAGACACGCTCAGCCCCGGATTGCCGCCCGCCATCACCACGGACGATCCCTGGCTTTTCAATGCGGATTTGCGGGCCGATCTCTCACAGGCTTTCTCGCTTTATGCCGACACCACGGGGGGCCTTGAGGACAACGGCATCGCGCCCCAGAACGCCACCAACAACAACCAGGCATTGCCCGCGATCGTGAGCCGTCAGGAGGAAGTGGGGCTCAGATGGTTCATCAAGCCACAGCTCGCCTTCGTGACGGGCCTGTTCGACATTCATAAGCCCTACTTCAATCTCAACGCCGCCAATCTCTATACCCAATTGGGCGAGATCCAGAACAAGGGGCTCGAAATCTCGCTCAGCGGCGGCGTGCTGCCGAACCTGGATATCGTGGCGGGCGCGGTCTTCGCCGAACCGTCGGTGACGGGAGAAGCGGTCCGGCTGGGAGACGTCGGGCATCGTCCCGTCGGCATACCCTCGGTGCAATCGGAACTGAACGCCAACTGGCGCCCTCCCGGGACTGCCAACCTCTCCTTCGACTTGACGGCGGACTATCAGACGCGCATGGCGTCGACGCTCGACGATATGGTTTCAATTCCCGACCGTGCGATCGTGGGGGCCGACATGCGCTACGGTTTCAAGCTCGCCGACAGGTCGGCCTCGTTCCGGCTCTGGGTCGAGAATATTCTCGATAGGCGTTACTGGGACCTGTATGACGCCGGCGCCTACAACATCTATTGGAATAGCGGACGCCGGGTCGACATCCGGCTGATCGTGGACATTTGAAAGGCTGGCCCGGGGCTTCCGGACCAGCCATCCAAATCGTGTCGTGTCACATTACTCCGGCCGCTTTTCCTTTGAGGGCGCTTCGCGAGGCGGCGGGTTACGGGCTTCCGGCTGCCGCGGCGGTGGCTGCCGCGGGGGCTCACGCACGGCAACGGACGGCGGCCGCTCCCGGCTTGGAGCACGCTCCTGCGGCGGCGGCTGCCGCGGGGGCTCTGGCGCGCGTTCGGCAACGGGCGGAGGACGTTCGCGGCTCAGGGCGCGTTCCTGCGGCTGCAGTTGTTGCGGCTCCGGCGCGCGTTCGGTAACGGGCGGCGGCCGCTCGCGACTCGGCGCACGTTCCTGCGGCGGCAGTTGTTGCGGCTCCGGCGCGCGTTCGGCAACAGGCGGCGGCCGCTCGCGATTTGGCGCGCGTTCCTGCGGCGGCAGCTGCTGGGGCTCCGGCGCGCGTTCGGAAACAGACGGAGGACGCTCGCGGTTTGGCGCACGCTCCTCGGGCCGGTTTGGCGTCAGCGGACTGGGGGCCGCGGTGGTCGCTGGCCCAGGGGTCGGCGGTTCGGGGCGTTGTCCGTTCCGCTCATTGTTTCCTCCAGGCGTCCGCGCCTGCAGCTGCTGCACATTGGCCTGGTTGAACAGGTGGCTTGGTTGATTGTTGACCGGCGCAGTGTGCTTCGGATTGACCGAAAGCGTGCGAACCTGCATCGGCGAAGGCGGCGGCGCGCTATTCACCGTTCCATGTCCGCGCGGCTGGGTCTGCTGCATTTGCGCTTTGATCTGCTCGCCCCTGTTCACCGGCGCGATCCAGCGTGTCGTGCGCAAAACGCTGGCGGCGGCTACCGGCGCGACCGGGCGGCCCATGTTGTTCTGGATGTTGGTGACGCTCCTGTTGACGATGACGTTGTTGACGACCGTATAGTTCGTGACGTTGCGAGAGTTGTTCACGATGTTGACGATTTGCTGGCGGGGAACGGCATAATTCCGGTAACCCGGATCGGCCATGTGCTCCGACGGCACAAAGGTCCAGAGGCCGTCAAATCGCGCCCGATCGTAACGCGGCCCGTACCAGCGCGCATACCCATAGTACCCGCCGAGATCGTCCCAGCCTCCGGACCCTATTTCGAAGCTGATAGAGGCGCCGACGCCCAGGAAAGCCTCGTCAGGAGGCATCGGCATCCATCCGACATTCTCTCCGGCGCCGCGCCACACAACCCAGGCGGGCGACCAGACATAACCGGGCAGCCAGAGCCAGCCGTCATCCGGATCGTCCACCCACCGGCCATAGTGATAGGCGATATCCGCCCAGGGACCTTCGTCGGATACCCATGTCCAGCCATATTCCTCGGTCAAAACCCAATGCCCATAGGAATAGGGACGCCAATCGGAACTTTGATCTTGCACGATTGGCCGCCACACTTCGCCCCAGCGGTCGCTATAGTCCCAATCGCCGTAATTGCTCAATTGATCGTGGAAGGCGTCGAAACTGACATCGGCATAAACCTGTGCCTGCGCTGGCAACGCGAAAATATAAGGTGCCGAGCCGATCATCAGTGCAGACGCGAACAAGTAAGCGTTTAGTTTCGGGCTCATGATATCCTCTCGCGCATTTAGCGGCCGCTCCCAATGGTTCCCATCCTCTCGTAACCATGCTGAACCTTCAATGAACATGAACAGCAGGTTTTGGAATCAACGCGCCAACTCGTGAAACGGGCAGCTTTTCCCCGTTGAACAAATGTATGGTTGCGGATGCTTATCAACCCATTGATTTTAAAAGCGGCCCGATCGCGTGCCGGCGCGACGGCGGTTTCCCGACTCACCGGCTGCCGGATTCCCCAAACCTTACTGTGGCGTTTGGCCCCTTAAATACGGCGCTTTCCCGTCCTCTTTGCGGCCGGTTCGCCTTTTGCGGACCTATGAGGTTCGCGCTTTTTCTATTGCAGTGCGCCATTCCCGGGCCAACAACTCCGGGTTCTTCCTGGCTATTGCGCCATGCGCCAGGGCGATTTGTCGGTCCAGCCCTTGATCGCCGCTTCGGCCCATTTCACGTCCTTGTCGGTGTGGCAGGCGTTGCAGGCATTGGGGATGTTCATCGCCTCGGTCGCGGACGGCGGGATGAAATGAAAGGTGTGCGCCGCCACGTTCGGCCCGCCCGCCAATTCCGGCTGGATCAGCGGCATGTGGCACGCCACGCATTGGCTGCCGGTGCTTCCAGGCTTGTGATGGGTGTGCGCCTCGATGCTGGCCGCGTGCGGTCCGTTCTGCGTGTTGGGTCCATGGCACATGCCGCAAACCTCATTGATGGGCTTGCGCAGCATGGCGTCATTGTCGCTGCCATGCGGATCGTGGCACGAGAAGCACGTCACGCCGCGCGTGTACATCAGGCTTTGCACGAAATCATTGCCCTGCATGCGGTTCTTGTGCGCCGTGCCATCGGGGAAATGGGTGAAGCTGGTCTCTCCCAGCTTGTGATCCTCCAGTTTCCAGAAATCGGAAAGATTCAGCCCCGCGTGATAGCCCACCGGCCAGTCGTAATATTGGCCCTTGGTCGGATTGGCGAGCGGCCGGCCCTGGGAGTGGCATGCGATGCACGTGTCGCTGGCATGCACATAATCCTCACGCGCGGGATTGAGGATGTTGACCAGCGTGGGATGCGCGGCATGGCTTGAACCCGCGCCATGGCATTGCTCGCAGCCCACATTCCATTCATGGGGCTGCTTGGTGTCTATGTTGAAGTCCACCGAATG
>DATFSP010000165.1:0-7507 GCA_035262545.1 Rhizomicrobium sp.
GCGCGCGCCGCAATCGGCACATTGCCACTTTCGTCCGTGCCGTCCGGCACATCGGCGGCGGGGATATTAGGGATCACGGCCAGCGCGTCACGCAACGCCCCTTCCAGTTCGCGTTGCTCTCCCTCGTCCTGCTGGATGGCATCCTTCAGCCCCGCCACTTCTTCCATCAGCGCCCTGGCCTGGGCCTCGTCCTTTTTCTGCTTGGCCTGGCCGATCAGCTTGGAGGCCTCGTTGCGCCTCGCCTGCTGTGTCTGGAGCCGCGTCAGTAATTCGCGCAAAATCTTGTCGCGCTCCAAGAGGCCACGCGTGACCGCCTCTCCATCAAGGCCGCGCTTTTTCAGGCCTTGGGCGAAGACATCGGGATTGTCCCGGATGACCCGGATATCGTGCATGGCGGTTGGGGCCCCTAGACGGTTCGGCGCCCGCTCATGCCACGGGCAGCTTTTCCGGTCAAAGGTGCCGTTAACGCTTCCCCAATACCGCGCGGCGGTTTGGAACTATCGTTGCAATCCGCCTGAAACGCCAGCCGAGGCATAATGGTGTTGCGAAAAGGGGGCGCGCGCGGACCGGTCGGGCGCGAAATGGCTTTTGAGAATTTCCGGATTGCGAATCTTTTGGGTGCGGCTGGAGCGCAAGCTCAGCCGGCAGGGCGCGATCGGCAGCACGGCGATACTGTCTGCATTGGCGGTGGTAATGGCCGCGCTGGTGCATCTCGTGCTCTATATCGACGGCGCCAAGCTTACCAGACCGGCGTTCTTCCATATCGTAATAGAAACGCTGACGGTGGCGGTGCCCCTGATCCTCTATTCCCGTTATGCGATCGCCCAGTTGAAGAAAAGCCGCCGCCAGCTTGCGGAAATGTCCTGCCATCTCGCGATAACGGTGGAGGAAGCCGAACAGGCCAACCGCGCCAAATCCACCTTCCTGGCCAATATGAGTCATGAGCTCCGCACGCCGCTCAACGCGATATTGGGCTTTTCGGAGTTGATGAAGGAACAGTCCTTGGGCGCGATCGAGAATCCGCGCTACCTTGCCTACATCGCCCACATCCACGACAGCGGACAGCATCTTCTGGGCATCATCAATGACGTGCTCGATCTCGCCAAGATTGAGGCCGGCAAGATGACACTCGACAATGTCAAACAGTTTGAGCTTGCACCGGCGATCTCATCTTCGCTCGCCATGCTCAAAAGCTTGGGCGAAAAATTCGATGTCGCTGTCTGCAATGAAATCGTGGACCGCGATATTCTCTTCACGGGCGCGGAGCGGATGATCCGCCAGGTCGTGATCAATCTGGCGGGAAATGCCATCAAATTCACGCCGCCCGGCGGCGAAGTTACGCTCTCGGGGCGAAAGCGCACCGATGGCAGCTATGACATCGTGGTGCGCGACAATGGCATCGGCATGAACGAGGACGAGATTGCTCGCGCTTTGATGCCGTTCGGACAGAATGGCAATCGTTTCAGCGGCCATCATAATGGCACCGGCCTCGGCCTGCCGCTGGCAAAAGCCATGCTGGAACTGCATGGCGGAAACCTCGTCCTCAGCAGCGCGCCCGAAATGGGCACCACCGTGACGATGACCTTGCCGGGAAGCCGAATCTATTTCCGCGGAAGAGCCGCGGCTTAAGGCACCACCGCCGTATGCCGGCGCGCGGCTTCCTCGCGTTCCTTGCCGCGTTCGATCATTGCCACACAGAATATCGAGATTTCGTAAAGCGCCACCAGCGGGAATGCCAGGCTCAACATCGAGATGGCGTCGGGCGGAGTAAAAATCGCCGCCACGCCGAACAGCCCCACATAGGCGTAGCGGCGCATATCCTTGAGCGCCTTTGAGGTGACGATGCCCACCTTGCCCAGCAGCGACAGCAGTACGGGAAGCTGGAAGGTGAGGCCGAAAGCAAACATCAGAGTCATCACGAAATCGAGGTAATCGCCCACTTTCGCCAAGAGCTGAATGCCGATCGTATTGGGCGAAGGAACCACCTGATAACTTCCAAAGAACCGGATGGCGAAAGGCAGCATCACGTAATAGACGAACGCCGCGCCCAGGATGAACATCACCGGCGTCCAAAGCAGGAACGGCAGAAACGCGCGCCGCTCATGCTTGTAGAGGCCTGGCGCGACGAAGATCCAAAGCTGCGCGGCGATAGCAGGGAAGCCCAGGCAAACACCTCCGAACATGCCGATCTTCACTTGGGTGAAGAAGACTTCGGTAAGCGCGGTATAAATCAGATGATCGTTGGGCTGGCCCTTCAGCGCGTGATGCAGCGGCTCTGTGAGGAAATTGAAGATCGGCATCGAGAAGGCGAAGCAGATCACGAAGCAGACGGCGAACGAAAGCATCGCCCAGATCAACCGCTTGCGAAGCTCGATCAAATGCTCCAGCAGTGGCGCGCGGGTGGCGTCCAGGGCGGCTTCGTCTTCCTTGGTCGGCGCGGTCACGGCGCGGCCGTCTCAGGATTGGCAGCCGTCCCGGGGTCAGCGGGCGCCGAGGCGTCTTCCGAAACCTTGTATTCCCCGCTCCGCGGCGGCGGAGCTTCCGGCGCTTCCGCCGGGCCTTGCGCACCGGTATCCACTGGATTGAGCGTGCGCTGAATCTCGTGATTGAGGTCGCGGGTCGCATCGGCAACCGGATCATCAACCTTTAGCTTTTCAATCTCGGCGCGCAATTCGTCCAGCTCGCTCTGGCGCGCCATGTCGTCGAAGCTTTTCTTGAACTCGTTGGCCATGTTGCGGGCTTTGCCCACCCATTTGCCGGCCATGTTCATCAGACGCGGCAAATCCTTCGGCCCCACCACGACCAGCGCCACAGTGAGCAGAATGAGAATGTGGCTCCAGCTGAAAAGGTCGAACATCTAGCGGGGCAACTCCACCTCAGCGGGCGGCTGTGTCCTTGTTGACGTTCGCCGTCTCGCGTGACTCGGCGTTGATGACCTTGGGTTCGTCCTTGTCGGGGTCGCTGAGACCCTTCTTGAAGCTGTTGATGCCGCGCCCGAAATCGCCCATCAAATCTGAAACCTTGCCGCGGCCACCGAACAGCACCAGGGCGATAAGACCCAGGATCAGGATGTGCCAGATGCTGAACGTACCCATGACGTAACTCTCCTCGCCCCCAGAAGCGCTTGAATTCCCAAGCAATTATACAGCCGGTCCCCAAATATCCCGGCTGGCTTTCACTGTTAAAGCGCGGCTAAGTCCTGGGCGCAAGTCCCGGTTCCCTAAATGCCTAATTTCCTTAACTTTTGGACTTGCGGCCGCTCGCCCAAGCCGGCGGCTTCCGCCGGTTTCGCATCGCGACCGGATATGCTCACGCGGGCTCACGCCCTCGCCGCACCTCACCCAACCAGTATCTCGCCGCGGCGGTCGAAACTCTCGGCCAGAGCACCCAGGCGCTTTTGCACCGGTTCGGAGGCAATGGCCTCGCGCTTGCGCGGGACTTCCAGCACGACCTTGGCGGGGGTGAGTCGCAGGCGGTAATGAGCGAATTCTCCCGCCGCCGAGGCCGAGAGCGAGAAGGCGAAGCGCCAAGCCTGACCCAGGCGCAAAGCACGCCGCGCGTCATCCTTGTCGAGGAGTTCGGTCAACGCCATATCTGGCGGAAAATCCTCATCGCCCGAATAGCGATGGAAGATGGAAATGGCGATCAGGGCACGGGCGCGATGATCCGCACCGGCGAAAGGTGCCGTGAGCACCTGCGACGATGCGCCTTGGGCGCGATTGTCAGGATGACGCCGCCAGCCGATATCCGAGAAGTAGGCGGAGGCTTCGCGAATGCGCCGGAGCTCCAGGCTTTCACCTTCGAACAGTGGCTGGGTCCATTCGAACATCTCGCGCGCATGGGCCGGCACGCGCGACAGCCGCTCATTGGCGCCGCGGGCGAATTCCAGCAAAGGATCTTTGGCCCGTTCCTCCTGGGAAAGCCGCTCATAGAACAGGCCTTCGCGTAGGCCATAAGCGGAAATCACCACATCCTTGATGTCACCGGCCAGAAGCAGGCGCTCCAGCACCACCGCACCATAGGGCAATGACTCCGCGCGCCGCTTGGAGACGACTTTGATCTTGCGCACTGATTCTTTGGAAAGGCCCGCCAGCACCTTGCAAAGACGAAGCGCCCGGCCGCGTGGGATAGTGTATTGCTGCAGCACATGGAGAGGATAATGGCGATCCTCCATGTCCACGCGGGCGAAGCTGCGCCAGATGCCGCCCACGGCGTAAAGCGCCGGCGAGTTCAGGCTGGTAACATTCCTCAGTCCCTTGTCTACGATGTCGCGCGCTTTGTCGGGATCGCCCTTTGCTTGATCCATCAGCCGCAAAGGTCCAAACGGCAACGTCCAAGCATCGCCTGTCCGGCCAGCCTTGACCGTCACCATGTCCAGGCTACCGCCGCCAAGGTCCGCCGCCAGTCCTAAGGCTTCCGGAATGCCTGCCACTACGCCTTCGGCGGCGATGCGCGCTTCATCCTCGCCCGCGAGAACGCGAATGGGCGAACCCCAGGCCCGCTCGGCGCGTGCTACGAATTCGGCGCCGTTGACGGCATCGCGCGCCGCCGCCGTCGCCACCGCCTCGCGGCTTTCGACATGAAGGCCGTCGGCGATCATGCGGAACCGGGCCAGCGCTTCCAGCGCCGCAGCACAGCCTTCCGCGTGAAGGCGCCCCGTGGTCACCATGTCGCGGCCGATACCGCAGATGACCTTTTCATTCTGCCAGGTGGCGGCGTTGCGGTTCTGGTTCTCGTAGATTACCAGGCGCACCGAATTGGAGCCAATGTCGACAATTGCGACAGGCCCGCGCAGACGGGCCTGGCGCGGGCTTAGGACAGCGCGGATTTCGCTGGCAGCGGACATGGCAGATCAGGCCCGGCGTTTGCCCGGCTGAGAGCCCTGCATCTTCAGCGCACGTCCGCGCCCGGACAGCGAAGGATTGGTCATGAAATAAGTGTGCGCGGAAAAAGCATCGACGTCCTCGGAATGAGAATCACGGCAATAGGTTCCGTCCGCCTTCATATACCAGCTTTGCGCCTGATCTTTGAGCAGCGCCACCATGATTTGGTCTAGGACCTGCTGATGGACTGTGGGATTTTCGATAGGAACCAGCGCCTCGACTCGCCGATCCAAATTGCGCGGCATCCAATCGGCCGAAGAAATATAGACTTGGGCCTTGGACGACGGAAGGCCGTGGCCCGCGCCGAAGCACACGATGCGGCCATGTTCCAGGAAGCGCCCCACAATCGAGCGCACCCGTATATTCTCGGACAGTCCCGGAACTCCTGGACGCAAGCAGCAGATGCCGCGCACCACCAATTCGATCTGCACGCCTGCTTGGGACGCGCGATAAAGTCCGTCGATCATGGCCGGATCGACCAAGGAATTGAGCTTTACCCAAATTGCGGCGGGACGCCCCGCGCGGGCATGCATGATTTCCTGCTGGATCGCCTCCACCAGTTTGCCGCGCAGCGAGAAGGGCGACACCGCGAGCTTCTCCAGTGCATTGGGCTCGGCATAGCCGGTGATGTAATTGAACACTTGGGCTGCGTCGCGGCCCAGCGCGGGATCGGCCGAGAAAAGTGACAAGTCCGTGTAAACCTTGGCGGTTTGGGGATGGTAATTGCCGGTGCCGAAATGAACGTAAGTGTGAAGCTGTCCACCTTCGCGCCGCACCACCAGGCTGATCTTAGCGTGGGTCTTGAGCGCGATGAAGCCATAGACCACCTGAACGCCGGCACGCTCCAGGTCGCGGGCCCATTTGATGTTGGCGGCCTCGTCGAACCGGGCCTTGAGCTCGATAAGGGCGGTGACGGACTTGCCGCTTTCCGCTGCTTCGATCAAAGCCTGAATAATGGGGCTGTCCTGGCTGGTGCGGTAAAGCGTCTGCTTGATCGCGACCACATCCGGATCAGCGGCCGCCTGGCGCAGGAACTGCACCACCGTGTCGAAACTCTCGAACGGATGATGGACGATAAGATCTTTCTCGCGGATAGCGGCGAAGGCATCCCCGCCGTGATCGCGGATGCGTTCGGGGAAGCGGGCGTTATAGGGCTTGAATTGCAGATCGGCGCGTTCGGGGATGATCAACTTGGACAGATCCGACAGCCCCATCAGGTTTTCCACGATCACGATTTCGGATTCGTCAAGATCGAGGTGCGCGGCGATGAATTGGCGCAGATTGGCCGGCATGGATTTGGAGCATTTCATATGGATGACGCTGCCGCGGCGCCGGCGCTTCAGCAGCGATTCGAACATAAGGACCAAATCTTCGGCCTCTTCCTCAACTTCCACATCGCTGTCGCGCAGGATGCGGAACATGCCCCAGCCTGTCACGGTGTGACCGGGAAAAAGCTTATCGAAATAAAGCGCGATCACATGTTCGAGGGGAACGAAGCGCACCAACTTCTTGTCGGTATCGGGCAGGCGAACGAAGCGGCGCAGCTGCGGCGGCACCGGGATCAGGGCGGACAGATCCTTGTTGTCGCGCCGGTTGGTCAGAGAGAGTGCGACCGTGAAGCCCAGATTGGGAATGAAGGGAAAGGGATGGGCCGGATCGATGGCGAGCGGTGTGAGCACCGGAAAAATCTGCTCGTTGAACTGATTGTCCAGGAAGGTGCGGTCCCTCGCCTGGAGCTCCTCGCCCGTCACGACAGACACGCCTTCCTTCCGCAGCTCGAGGTCGAGTTCCGCCCAGACGCGTTGCTGGTCGGCAATCAGTTCCCGAGCCGTCTTGTCAACTTTGGCGAGCTGATCGGCCGGTGAAAGCCCATCGGCGGATGGCGTGGAGACCCCCGCATGGACCATACCCATCAGGCCCGCCACACGCACCATGTAGAATTCGTCGAGATTGGACGCAGAGATCGACAGAAATCGCAACCGCTCGAACAAGGGATGACGGCGATTTTGCGCCTCTTCGATCACCCTACGGTTGAAGCCCAGCCAGGACAATTCCCGGTTGACGAAGCGCTGTGGCGAAGCGGGATCGAGAGCGACGTTGCTGCCCTGATGCGCCAGAGCGACCACGTCATCCGTGGCTAGAGGATTGTCCAACGCCGTTTCGGCAGGCGCATCGTTGGCCGCCTTGATCGTGGGGGACGGATTGTGCATGTCCCGAACTTAGGAGAAAAGGGTGCACATGTCATGACGAAACACTGGGTTCTGCCATAAGTCCCCTAATTAATTGAAGATTTATTGGCTTCTGGCGGCTCATGGCCTCCCGGTCCGCCTTGGCGATGAAATCCCGGATAGCGACGGGTGACCGCTCCAGCTGCTGCACCAGTTCGGTGACCACGACTTCGGGAACCTGGACCTGGCGGTCCGCGAAAAGCTTCACCGCCAGTGCCATCAGCAGGGCCTCATCGGCGCTCCCCAATTGGAAAGCGAGCAGTGCCCGGAAGCGCGATGCCAGGTCGGGAAGTCCAACGGGCCAGGTCGCGGGCGCGCCGTGGCCGGTCAGTAGCAGGGGCGTGCCCCGTTCCAGCATCGCGAACAGAGCCGGCTCGTTGACATGATTCGATTCGC
>DATFSP010000166.1:0-30471 GCA_035262545.1 Rhizomicrobium sp.
CCCCGTCCGGGCCGCTGTCAGAATGGCGTACTCCAGCGCCCGCGCAGCGGTTCCCTCTTGCTTGTGAAGCAGCGCGATAAAACCGCCGATTTCTTGATAAGCGAGAGCGGCGTGATGCTCGACCCTTCGCACCTTGCTGCGGGCAGGTAGCAGGTTGTCCAGATGGCCCCGCCACCTCGCGGGGTTCTCCCCTGCCCGGAAGCCGCGCGCCTTCGCCCAATCCAAGACTGCCTCTATGCGTCCGCGCAGGCGACTTGCGGTTTCTGGCTTATCTGACCAGATAGGCTCAATGATCTTTGTCACCAGCGCAGTGTCAATCGCCTGCACGGACAATGAGCCGATCACCGGATAGGCGTAGGTTTTGAGGGTAGAAGGCCACTGAGTCGCGTGCTTGGCGTTCTTCCATGCAGTCTTGTGAGCCTCAATGTACTTCTCGGCGCATTCCTGAAATGTGATTGCCCTAGCCGCATCCAGCCGCGCCTGCTGCCTCGCTGCCTTCCGCGCGTCAATGGGATCAATTCCATCATGACGCTGCCTTCGAGCGTCCAAAGCCCTAGCGCGTGCTTCCTGTAGGCCAAACAGCGAGACAGGACCTAAGCCCATCCATCGCGGCTTGCCTGACAACATGTAGCGCAGCACCCAGTTTTTGGTGCCGTCCTTCGTGATGCGCAAGTAGAGACCGCCTCCGTCGCAATACATGCCGGGTTTCTTTGTCTTATCGACTTTCAGCGCTGTTAGGCGGTCAAATTTGCGCGACATTGTTAGGCTCCCGTCGTCCACAATATAGTCCACAACTATATCACGGATTGATGCGAACGGAAGCGGCTCGCGATGACGACGGAAGGCTATGTTTCTCAGGTAAAACAGGCGAAAATCGACCAATGGCTACCGACTACGAACGATGCCGAATTAGAGGACTGGCGGACAGGGTGGGATTCGAACCCACGATACCCTTGCAGGTATGCCGCATTTCGAGTGCGGTGCCTTCAACCGCTCGACCACCTGTCCCCGCGGGGTGATAGTGGAGGAGGCTGCCCGGGGCAAGTCCTTTCGGCGGCAGGCTTCCCTAAGCCTCAAACCTGGCATGTCACGGTCACTGCTGCCCCGTTCTACGCGGCACATTTCGCGAACAAACAGGGGCCGAGGACCATTTAGAACCGGCCTGCTCCCAAGCTCATCCCGCGTTCGGGGCCGCTCCAGGCTTTCCGAAGGCGTCGTGTCGACGGCCTGTTGCAACACGCGCGCCTTCAAAGACGAGCTTGGCCAGCAATGATTATCGAGCCGTCGGTGACCGAGCCAGCCGTTCGACTTCGTTAGTGGTCTCCAGCGAACGGGATTAACTCGCGCGTCAGGCGACGCACTCCGGCGGCTAGAAACCTGCCGACAGGAAGTCGGGCCTTACCCACGCTTCGGAAGTTGCTTTCCGGACGTTGTAGTTCCGCTAATTCCAAATATGTTGCGGCAACTTCTGCCCACTCTAGTTGCGCTTCAGGCGTATCGGCCAGCATCTGTCAAACGACCTCGCTGGCAAAACGTGCAATTTTTGCCCTTACAACTGTCGGGCGATGCAGTAAATATCCAACCGGAAGAGGCTCGACTCAGGTCGGGCAGCTGACACGAAGAACCAATTCCAACCAGCGAGGACTAGTGCTATGAAAATCGCTATCGCCGCGAGCCTCTTGATCGGCACCATCACTCTGATCGCAATTCCGGCCCTGGCTGACACCTGCTCGACCGGCTGCAACATTCAGACGAAGAAAGCATCGGCCTCCAAAAAAGGACAGTTTGACTACACGTTGAGCTGCATCCGCGATTCCAGCGGCGACGAATTGATCGCCAAGGTTACCGCCGCCACTGACGCGCTGGCCAAGAGCATGGCCGCCAAACAGTGCTAAACGTGACGCAGGCATGATGGGTCCGGCCATCAGGCCGGGGCTGTGGTTTCACTGGTTGTGGGCCTGGCCGGTTCGGGAGGAGTTAGTGTCTCGAGCCATTTGATCAGCGCAGTGTGATCCATGCTGTAGCCCAATAGTTGTTCCGCGCCAGCTAATGCGTCTTTTACCGCGGTCAGCATCGGCGATGGCAGGCCTGCCGTACTTGCCAGCCGGTCAGCCAATTCGACGTTGGCCCGCATTAGCCCAAGCTGGTGGCCAGTCTTGAAGCGACGGGTGGCGACCTCGTTCCGCAAAGTCTTGTCTACTCCTGCCCCTCCAAGAGCGTCGCATACTTCAAGCAAATTTGCGGGCTCGAAACCGAAATGACTGCCCAGCCGAATCGCCTCGCTGGCGGCCAAAAGTCGGGCGGCGCGCAGATAATCAGCAATCGCGGCTGCGGCCTGGGCCGAGCCAGGGCCGCCGGCGCGTATCACGCACTGACTAAGCTTTTCCAGTATCGGCCGGCAGCGTTCCACCGCGCTGTCGTCTCCGCCCACTACCATCGTGAGGCGGCCTTCGCGCGCGTCATCTGGCGTGCCGAAGGCGGGTGCATCCACAAACTGAATGCCGCACTCCCCAAGCTTCCTGGCCATGGCCACGGTTTCCGAGGGATCGGTGACGCCGATATCCATCACCAGCCCGTTTTTCTTCGGTTCGATGGCGAGCCCCTCCCAACCGAAGAAAACCTCACGCATTTCCGCTGCCGACGGCAACGCAGTGATCACGATGTCGGAGAGTTGAGCAACCATAGCGGGCGAACCCAGCAGCAGTCCGCCATGGGTGCCGGTAAAAATGCGGGGCGTTTGCTCATGCGTGTCATAGATATTTAGATCGTGGAATCCGGACCAAAGCAGGCGCATGGCGGCCCGCGACCCGAAGGCGCCGACGCCAATAAATCCGATTTTCAGTGCGGACATCGCGGCCTGCCTACGCCTTTATGCCCCGGTTATCTTAAGCGTCTCGTCCAAAATGAAAATATCGGTGAGCAACGCCCGAATATGAATCGACGCGTTAAGATTATCCACCGCCTGGGAAGAGATACCGGGCTTGGACAGAACCAGGCCGATGGCGGCGGAGGCCTTGGCTGCGTCCTGGCACACCACGTCGAGGAATTTCCGCGCAGCTTCACTCTCAAGTTTGGCGGCCCCGATCACGCTAAGCGCCTCGACCAAACGGGTGAGATCGGCGCGGATGCCGGTTCTCGAAGTGTCTTCGTCATTGACTCGGCCCTGCGCAGCATAGGCCAGCATGAACTCATAGGTCTTTTCGACCATGTCAATCGCTTCAATCAGGTCCATGGGCGGCACCCGTTCACGGGCCTCCTTAAGAGTTGGCAAAAGGCCTTGCGAGCCGCGTTAGGGAGCAGCCAAACGCCCGGAGAATAGGGGTCTTATGGTTCTTCCTTGGCTTTCCAGCGCTTGGGATCGAAATGATCCTGATATTCCTTGCGGCTGATCCAACCGCGGAACATGGAGCGCGTCAGATGCCATTCGTCGGGACGGAGCGCGAAATAGATATGGATCATGATCATCGTTACGAGCGCCATGGCGACCAAATCATGGATGGCGTAGATGGCGCCCCAAGTCTGGTCGCCGAACCAGTAGGCATTGCGCTCCCAGAAAGGCGTATCAATTTTGCGCAACATAAGGAGGCCTGTGGCGATGCCGCACAAGATTAGGATCGCGATGGCCAAGTGATAGAGCTTCTGCGCCAGATTGTATTTTCCCGGCCGGCCACCCGCAGTGAGATTTGCGACATCCCGGGCGTCCATCACCATGGACATAGGATCCTGGAAGAACAGGGCGCGAATGATGTGGAAAATCACCCCTGCGGTTAAGACCAGGCCCGTGATCCAGTGAATGGTGAGCCAGGCGAATTTCCAGCCGACAATGGGTAGGAGCGACGTCGCCAAGAGTGTGAGGATGCAGATGGCCATCAACCAGTGATAAATGCGGTCCACCAACTCGTGTCGCCGGATCTGGCCAACTGCCTGGGTCGAGCTTGCAACGGTGGTGCTGGTGGCTGCGTGCGAACTCATGCTGAAATTCCTTGTAGACCGCCTTTAGGACCTGCTGCCGTCGGAGGACGGGACGATGAACTTGAAAATTGCATGGGCCAAGATGGCAGCTACGCCCGCCGCCACGAACCATTGCAGAAGATCGAACGACGCGCCAAGAAGGACCCGGTTGCCATAAACTGACGTTGCATAGCGGAAAAGTTCCACGATGATCCCCTTCAAGCGGTAGCGTTGCGGACGGCGCGCGTGACCAGACTGGCCATCAGCGGGATCTTGAAACCGTTATAGTTTAGCGGCCGGGCGTCACGGGTGGACGACTGACCAGCCAAGGTGGCAACGTGCTCGTCCAGTGTCTTGCCCTGGATGATGCCTTCAACCTGCGTAAGGCGATGCGGAGTGGCGCTGACGCCGCCGACTACTATGCGGCTATCCTTGATCGCGCCACCTTCCACCGAAATGGCTGCCGCAACATTCACCAGTGGGAAGTCCCAGGTGTTCCGGTCTGTGACTTTTTCGAAGTAGAAGTTCTTGCCAGCCCAACTGTTTGGCAACCGAATCGTTGTGAGGATCTCTTCGGGCTTGGTCGAGGTCAAGCGCGTGATGTCAACGCTCGGACCTACGAAGAAATCATCGGATCCGACTACGCGCTCGCCGCTAGAACTCCGGATCACGAATTTGGCGTCCAGGGCGGTCAGTGCTGGCGCGCCGTCAGAAGAGGACACCGCCACGCAGCGATCTGCGCCGAACAGCGCATGTTCGCGAGTAACGCCTTCGGGCGTGTCAGCGAAGCAGGTCGTGCCGCCCGCGCGGTAGCAAGGCAGCCCATAACGGTAATAGAGACAACGCGCATTTTGCGAAACATTGCCGCCCAGGGTCCCATTATTGCGGATCTGCGGGCTTGCGACATGGGACACCGCATCTGCCAGCAATCGATATTTGGATTTGATGATGGGACTGTTCTCAATTTCAGTCAGGGTGGTGAGCGCCCCAATTTCGACGCCATCCGCAGTTTCCTTAATGCCCTTCATCTCGGCGATGCCGGTTAGGTCGATCACGGCCTTGGGCCGCATGATTCGGTCCTTGAACCAGTCCATGCTGTCGTAGCCGCCGGCCATCTTCCAAGCATCGGTTCCGAAACTTTCGAGAAGCGAAAAAGCGTCCTTGAGCTGCACCGGTTGGTACAGGTCGAATGGGGCCATAATGTCTTTGACGATCATAGCATTTGCTCCCTCAGACCGTGTTGACCTGAAGCGGCTTGTGCGCTGGCGGGCGCCCCGACAGGTAATTGACAATCATATCCGTGGAAACTGGCGTACGGTTGAAGAGATGACCACCCAGCGCATCGGCGATCGCGGAAGTGATGCAGGAGGCACCCGAGCCCATGGCCGGCTCTCCCACGCCCTTAATGCCGAGCGGATGCTGCGGGTCGGGTTTCTCGACCGCCTGCCAAGTCATATTAGGCGGAATATCAAGATACGTCGGCACCTTGCCTTCGTGGAAACCCACCGCGGCAGGAATGCCAAGCTTGGGGTCATAGAGGTGTCGTTCTAGCCGCGCCATGCCGATGCCCTGGACCTGGCCGCTGGCGATCTGGTGACCCAGGCCAAGCGGGAAAAGCACCGTGCCGACATCGACCACACTCATGCATTGCTTGATTTCCACCACGCCGGTCTCGGTGTCTATTTCCAACTCTGCGACGTTGCAGGTAAGGCCGGGGGTGGTACCCACCCGTGGCAGCTTATCCTTAGCCGCGGCGATCAGGCCCGAACCCGCAATCATGGCAACGGCATTCTTGGTGATCGGATTAAGCTCATCGGGCAGTTCCTTGCCGGAATATTTTCCGCCCAACTCGATGGCCTTCTGTGCGGCCTGCTGGTAGGTGATGGACTTTCCGCCGCCCTTACGGACGACTTTTTCGTCACCCAGCTCATAGTCCTCGGGCTTTCCGCCCAGCATTTTGGCTGCAATGTCTGTGAGTTTGTCCTTCATATCCATTGCCGCGGCATACATCGTGCGCGATTCAGTGGAAGCCGTCAGGCTGCCAGCCTGGGGCGAATTGAAGGGCAGGCCCCGGCGCGTGTCTCCGCGTTCAATGACCACATTATCCCAGCTTACATTGAGCAAGTCGGGAGCAACACGAGCGGTCGACGCCCAGGAGTGGGTGCCCAGATTGCCCACGCCGGTATGGACGTGAAGCTTGCCATCCGGGGTAATACGCACCAACCCATCAAAGCCGTTTGTGCCGGCAGAGTGATAACCCTGGCCGATGCCGATACCGGTCACTTTGGTGCCGTTCTTTTGGCCGGATTTCTTCTTGAGCTCGTCCCAATTCACCAAGGTGCGCAGCTTGGCTAGCGCTTCCTTCATGAAAGCGCTGGTTACCGGACCCTGGTCCGGGCCGAATTTGCTGCTCGAGTCCGGAGCGTTGAGGATACGAATGTCGAAACGGTCAATGTTCAGCTGACGGGCCGCCTTGTCGATCATCGGCTCGACCACGGAGACGAACTGATTTTCGCCCGGGCCGCGTTGGGCACCCACCGGAACGGTGTTGGTCAGCACAGGAACAGTGCGGAAGCGCATGGCCTCAGGCTGGTAGACCAGCGACATGCAGGCGCCGGCAGCGCGGAAATCGCCGGCCGTCGGCATCGGCCCACTTTCCTGCACTATGTAAAGGTCTGCCGCTGTTATCCTGCCGTTGGGCGCGAACCCCATTTTGATGTATCCCTGAAAGCCGGGACGAGCGCTGCCGATGCCGTATTCCTCGTAGCGGGAAATACGGTGCATCACCGGCCGGTTTATCTTCTTCGACATCAGGGCGGCTATCGCCATGTTAGGATAGCCAGGAATCTTGCTGCCAAAGCCGCCACCGCAAAATTCAGCGATGAATACGAGCTGGTTCGGTTTGATGCCAATATAGCGAGAGACGTTGGCGATGGCCGCAGTATGGCTTTGGTTAGAGCCATAGAGGAAGCATTTACCGCCCTGCCAATAGGCGAAGGTGCTGCGGGTTTCCATGCAGTTATGGGAATAAGTGGCAGAAACGAAATTTTCCTCGACGATCACCTTGGCTTTCTTGAAACCGGCGTCAACGTCGCCGTAGGTCCATTCCTCGGCTGGACGGCCCAACGGCAGCTTGGATTCGCCGGCAGCCGCAAAATCGACGCCTTCCCACTTGACTGTCTGCAGCTTGATCTGGCCGGCCGCGACATTGCCGCCTTGGCGCGCGTTGGGGCCACCCGGGAATAAGCTTTCCAGCGGATCCACCACATGTGGCAATTGCTGGAAATCGACCTTGACGGCTTCGATCGCCGCGACCGCATTCTCTTCAGTGTCGGCCGCAATCGCCAGTATCGGCTCGCCTACATAAAAGGTCTCGTCCTTGGCGAGAATGCCTGGGGCAGGCGGCGGAAATTGGGGCACGTCGTCGGCGGTGAGAATGCCAAGCACGCCCGGCATCTTCATTGCATCGGACGTGTCGATGCTTCGGATCTTGGCGTGCGGAATTGGGCTGGTTAAGGTCTTGCAGAACACCATGCCGTCCATGCGGAAGTCCTCAACATATTTCGCGCGGCCGGTAACTTTCGCCTCGACGTCGGGGACTAAAAAATCCTTGCCGATTAGTTTGTTCTGTTGGGTGCGTGACGTTGCCATTGCTTAAGCCTCCTGCGACGCGCGCATGACCGCTTTGAGATAGTGATCGTAGGCGCCGCACTTGCAAAGATTGCCGGACATTCCGCGCCGCACTTCGTCCAACGTCGGTTTGGGATTATTGTTGAGCAGTGCCACCGCCGCCACGACCTGGCCCGGGGTGCAAAAGCCGCACTGGGGCCCCAGCTCGTCGATCATGGCCTGCTGTACTTTGTGAAGGCCACCATTGGGACTGGCAATGCCTTCGATCGTAACGATCTTCCGGTTGCGTACGCTGTGGGTCAACGTCGAACAGGAATAGGCGGTGACCCCGTCCAGCATCACGGTGCAGGCGCCGCATTCGGCGCGGTCGCAGGAGAGTTTGGTGCCTGTCAGACCAAGCTTATAGCGGACGGTCTGCGCCAGGGTTTCGTGCGGCGCGACATCAACCCGCCGATCGCGGCCATTAACATTCAAGGTGATCAGCCGTTCGACCGCGCCCGCCGCCGACCTGCGAGCCGAGCGCTCATAGACGACATAGCCGACCGCCGAAACCGCTACTCCGGATGCGATGACGCCTTTTATGAAGGAGCGTCGCGTGGCGCGCGCCGAGGATTGTTCCGATCGGGTTGTTTCAGGTTTATTTGAATCGGTGTCCGACATAGGGCCTCCCGTAAAGAGAACCAATGAAGCGGAGTTTGCTCACGCGAGTGGAACATTTCGCGAGCGATTCAGATCCCCGACTCCACCTATCTGTGGGCCTATTAAAGACCATTGGGCCGGGTAGAGACAAGTTCAAACAGCCCTCGCGCCAGCATCCGGGGGGCCGGAAATTGCAGAAAATGAGACACGTTAGATTGTATTCGCTGGCGGATTTCCGATTAGGCCTGCCGTCTAGCCCGATAGGAGCGTTGGTTATTGGTGGAAATAACGCTCTTCAAAGCTTGGGGCCAAATTGGTGGTGCAGATTGGTGCTTAGCTGGAACGCCTGCTTGAGGTCGCTGTCGGAACGAAGCGACTGAAGCGCTGCGCCACGGCAATCTTCCGCATCCGCACTGCCGCCATCCAGTGCCAGGTCGCACCAGGCATAGGCCTGAACGTAACTCTGCCCAACGCCCTGGCCGTAGAAATACAAGGTGCCCAGCATCATTTGGCCTTCCGGCTGTCCGTGCTCCGCGGCTTTTCGCAACCAAAAATACGCTTTCTGGTCATCCACCTGCACACCCAACCCGCGATGGTAGATAAACCCCACGCCGGCTTGCGACGGCGCGTCTTCATGTTGGGCAAGCGGTAACCAAATTTCCAACGCCTTCAGATAATTGCCGCCGTTGTAAGCGGACAGCCCATCGCGGAATTTCAAATCCGCCGGCGCGGCGCTGAGCATCGACGGGTCGCCAGGCATGGTATAGAACCGCCAGGCCATAGTTCCGGTTTTGGCATCATAAGCAGAGATATATCCGGCGGCGTGCCGTTCCGCATCGGCAAGCGTCGCGCTGTTTCCGCTAGAACCGAGTAGAAGAAGGATGGGCAGGGCTGCGCAGGCAACCAAGCTGTTCTTCAGCATGACAATGTCTCCCCCTCGATTCGATCGTAAGGTAGGCGGCACGTGTGTCAGCTCGGCAATGGCGGCATAGGCAGCCCCGGCGTTGCAAAGCTGATTTCGGTGATCGCTTTGATGCTGCGGTTACCGTACCGGAAAGGAACGACAAGCCTGACTGGCGCGCCATGCGCCATGGGCAGCGGCTGGTCGTTCATCATCCACGCAAGCATGACCTGGGGATGACGCAGCGTGTCGATCGCTTCGTCAACATAATGCCGATCGGTCGCCACCAGCCGACAATAAAGCGGGGCCTTAATCAGTCCCAGCATATCGGCGAAATCGGCAAACCTCACACCGGTCCATTTGACGACACCGTGCGGTTCGGGTGCGGCGCATTGCAAGAGATAGGTTTGGGAGACGCGCGGCAACTGCTCTAGATCGGAGAAATGCAGCGTGCCGGAGCGTTTGGCAAGCCCGCGCGTGTCGACCTTGATCGCCATCTTGTGGTAGTCGGCCTCTCCCGGCGGCGGTTGCGCGTCGGGCGTGCGCCACATCAGCCGGCCCACGATCGGTCCAGCTTCGCTTTGGAGATGTTCCGGTGCTGAACCGTCGGCATTTAGTGGCAGCAATACCGGGAACCCAGGCCGGAGCGGCGCATCGACGAGGTGGTCCGGCCAGGGCGCCTGCGGCGACATACTCTGTGCTTGCGCGTCTTCGCGCGCCATCGCAGCAAGTGCGAACCCGGCGAGCGTCGCGCCGGATGTGACCAAGGCCTCGCGCCGTGACAGGGGCATGACCTACCTCCTTCAGTTTGAATACATTACCATGGCACTTTATCCGGGTTACGACAAAATCTGGGTTTTGCGACAAGGCTAATGGCGCGCTTCTCGACGCCAGCTATGTGTCATCCGAGCCGAAGAAGCTGAATTTGCTTGATTTTCATGGTCCGAAAAAATTTCTCTGATCCCGTGCGATAAGGCGCGTCGATGGAACATTTGGCACGCCGCGCCGCAAACGCGCAGACGACGCCTGATGCGTACATCCAGGCCGCAGAACGTGCAGATAAATCTCTTGATTAAGGCGGTGCAGAGGATTCGAGGCCTGACGCCGGAACAGCGAACGCAATCAATTCGCTGAACAGCGAAGTCAAACCTGCCGGTGAGAGCCGCATGCTAAAGGATGCCAATGGGCGGGCACTTCAAACAGGTAAGGCGATGTAATGCCGGCAAGGAACCGTCGTTTTCGCAAAAACATTCGGTTTGAAAATCGGTGGGTTACCTCAAGTAACCCTCGACAACTGAGCGCGCAATGGCATTTTCTGCCGGCCTGCCGATCGAGATACGGGTCCACAGATCGGCGGGAGGAAAAATCCGCCCGACGTCGATCCCTTTTCGCAACATCGCTGTGGCGAATTCAGCATGGGGACGGCCAGTCTCGAAAAATACAAAATTCCCTTTAGAGGTTGCGTAGCGCAACTTAAGTCTTTCAAAAAGTTCCTGCCACTTTTCTCGCTCTTGCGTTACAAGTTTACGTACTGCCGGAACATAGTGGCTGTCCGTCAGGCTTGCAGCCGCAGCAGCAACCGCAAGGCTGTTCGCTTCAAACGTCAATCCGAGACCATTTGCCCTGAGACTCGCAGCCAATGCCTTTGGCGCGATGGCATAGCCCATCGAGAGGCCTGCAAGCGCGTACAATTTGCCGAATGTGCGGAACACGACGACGTTGGCGCCTTGCCGTATTAGGCGAGCTGCCGTGCGCTCAGGGTAGTCGTCAAGGAAGTCCAAATATGCCTCGTCGACAAGGACGAGAGTCCGAGTCGATACATCTCGAACGAATGCATCAAAATCTCTCTGTTCGCTGACCGTACCGCTTGGATTGTGGGGATTGACCAGGTAGACCGCGCGGGTCCTGGAATTGACGGCGGCAGCGAGGGCCGGAAGATCATTTTCCTGGCGATCATTCAGGGGAACACCGACGACTTTGCCTCTACCGGGCGAAACAGCACCTACCAATGCCGTGTACCCGGGCTCGGAATAGATGAACTCGCCTCCGGGTGGTCCGGAGAGAGCAAGCTGAAGACCAAACTCCTCCAACAGTTCGCCGATAAATATCTGGTCTGGTTCCACATTTTCTAACTGTGCCACTTGCGTTCGAAACTCTTCTCCCTTTTCCGCGGTATAGCGTTCCAGCGAATTGAGCTGAGTCAGTATTGCTTCTTTTGCGCGTGGCGACGGTCCGAGCGGATTTTCGTTGAATGAAAGTCTTACAGGGGTGTCCGAGGAACGCGCGATCGCACCCTGGCTTAGTCCGGGGGCTAGGCCGAACCCCAACGCGGCCCCAAGCCAGCTTCTACGACTCAATTTCCAACGAGAGTTCTCTTTACCGTTCATGCAATCAACCCGCGGCGCGTGGTGGTTTGGTTGGCAATGCAGTCTGCTGACGCCCCGATGTTCAGCACATGAGCTATTATCATGAAAGTAAAGGCAATACGAAGCCATGCCGCTTGGGCTCAAGGAGAGTGCGCGGCGAAACCGGGGCGCACGTGCAGTAAAAAGTGCAAAATGGCGAGAGCGCGGACTGGCGTTGGTGTAGTGTGCGGCATCGAAAGAAAATCGGAATCAATTATGCTGAACCCCTTGATTGATCGTCTTCGCAAGACGCTCGATGATCTAATTGAAAGGGGCTTGTGATGCGCTTAACTGATTTTAAGGCGCTGACCTTCGATTGCTATGGGACGCTGATCGACTGGGAAGCCGGCATGATGCACGCGCTGGGCGGGTTGGTCGAGAAAAGTAACCGCAAACTTACGCGGGATCTGATTCTGGAAGCTCATGCCCGGCATGAATCCGCCCAGCAGCATCAAACGCCAACGATGCGCTACTGCAATATTTTGTCAGTTGTCTACAAGCGATTGGCCGAGGAATGGGGCGTCGCGGTTAACGTTGACGAATGCGAAGAATATGGCCAGTCGATCCGTCACTGGCCTGCTTTCGCGGATTCACCGGGCGCGCTGCGGTATCTGAAGAAATTCTACAAGCTCATCATATTGTCCAACGTTGATAACCGGAGTTTCAGCTTCAGCAACAGGGTACTCTGCGTCGACTTCGACGCGATCTACACCGCCGAAGATATTGGCTCTTACAAGCCTGACGACCGCAATTTCGTGTACATGCTGGAGCACATAGGTAATCTGGGCCTCGCAAAGGGCGATATACTTCACACTGCGGAAAGTTTGTTTCACGATCATGTGCCGGCGCGTCGGCACGGCATTGCAAATTGCTGGATCCATCGCCGCCATGCCCAGGAGGGATTCGGAGCCACGATGGACCCGGGCCAAATTCCAAAAATCGACTTTAGATTCAAGTCGCTGGCGGAGCTTGCGGAGGCCCATCAGAAAGCGCTTCACAATAGCGAAAACTGATCCTCCCGGGGGTGGTCTGGTTGGCGCGCCATCTGGCGGTCCGCTCTGTCGATCAGAGTGCTATTCTATTGTGTTGATGCCATCAGCCGCATAGACGAGGCACTACGGCCCAGGAAGCAGTAGTGTTCAGCGGATTTGGAGGAACAGATGGAAACTACTCGCAGAGAAACAATAAAAATCATGAGTGCGGCCGCAATTGTGGGCGCGGCGGCCGGCACAATCGGCGCGGCGAAGGCAGCGCCCTCCAAAATGAAATTTTGGGCTGCCGCCACCACGCCCTGCGACAAGAATTTGAAACTGGACCTGGGCGCGATGCGCGAGCAGGTCGAGTGGTACAAAAGTCACGGCGCCGATGGCTTGACCTTTTTGGGTTCTACCGGGGAATTCACCGCCTTCACCATGGCCGAGCACAAGGCGCTAATGGAAGTCGTGGGCAGGGCCAAGGGCAATCTGAATGTGCTCTGCACCGCCAGCACTGCCAACGTCCCGGACACGATCGAGCTTTGCAAACATGCCGCCGACCATGGTGCCGATGGTGTGATCGTGTCGCCGCCCTATTACGTCAAGGGCATCTCGACCGAAGGCATGCTGCGCTACTACACCATGGTGCTGGATGGGCTGCCCAAGAATTTGAGCTTCTATCTCTACCATGTGCCGCGCTGGAGCGCGGTGCCGATCCCGGTGGAGCTGGTCGAACAGCTTCGCCGCTATGGCAATGTCGCGGGCCTCAAGGACTCCACCACCGACGCCAAGGGGTACACCAATTTCGTCACCAAATTCCCGGATATGAGCGTCATCACCGGCACCTACGAAAATCTGGAGATTGCGCTCAATCACGGCATGGGCGGCATCATTCAAGAGGCGGGGCCTTATTGCCGTGACCTGGCCGACCTCTTCGCCGTGGCGCGATCGGGCAAGGACTTTCACGGGCCTTACGCGGCATTGCAGGCAAAGATTGCCCAACTTTACGGGCCCAAGGACGGCCTCGACCAGTACGGCATCATGCAGTACGCGATGACAACTGAGATGGGAAAGCCCGCCAGCTTCCAGCGCCCGCCTTTTGTCGATCTCTCCGACGCGCGCAAAGCCGAGATCGAAGAAACGCTACGCGAGCAACGGGTCAAGCTGGGGCGGATCTAGGTGGCGCACACCTCGAACTCAGCCCAATCCGTGGGTGTTCTGGAATACTGGGCTGGAGTGGCGAGCTTTTCTGTCAACCCTTCTGATCGGGTCGATCAGAAACCGTCCTTTGGCTGACACGTTCAGCATAGCCAGACGAGCGTCCGTTCGCTGCTCGCAAGACGAATCTCTTGCCAGAGTGGATGAGGTGAGAATACCGTCGCGGCGCTCGCTCGGAGGTCATGCCCTCGATGAAAATTATCCTGTTGGGGCTAACGGTGCTGGGACTTGTGATGGGTTCGGCGCCGGGGCAGGCAAAGCCGGACACGCCTACTGCCCCGCTGGTCGAATTCGAAATGATGACTTGGCCGGAAGTGAAGGCGGCGCTTGCGGCGGGTAAAACCACCGCACTCTTTTACACGGGCGGCACGGAGCAGCGTGGCCCCGAGGACGTCAACGGTGGTCACAATTTAATGGGGCGGGCCACCGTCAAAGCTATCGCACTAAAACTTGGAAACGCCATCGCCATGCCGGTGCTTCCCTACACGCCGAACAATGCCAGCGCGGATCTTCCCGGCACTATCGGATTGACCAACGAAATTCTGGCGGCAACGCTTGAGAGATTGAGCGAGCAGGCAATCGTTACCGGGTTTCGCAACGTTATCCTGATGAGCGATCATGGCGATGGTCAAGAACCCGGCCCTGCAAATGTCTATCAGGCCGTGGCGACAAAGCTGGATCGCAAATACGCTGCCCAAGGAATCCACGTGTACTATTGCGATCGGGTTTATGCCGCCAATGCCGATTTCGAAAAATACCTCATCGCTCATGGTTATCCGGACGGCGATCATGGCGCAGTCCCAGATACGTCCGAGATGCTTTACCTCGGCGACGGCAGCTGGGTGCGAAAGAATTTGATCGCGCATTCGCTGGGCGATCCACCGGTGCCACCCGGCCAGAAACCCGCGCCCAACGCGCATCTTCTCAACAATGGGATCACTGGCGACGGCCGTCGGTCGAACGCAGCGCTTGGCAAGATATTCTTCGATATGAAAGTTGATTATGCCGTGGAGCAGATCAGAAGCTTCGTCGGGCCCGGGCCCTCGCCAAAACCTGGACGTTAAAGCCGCCCGGCAACGTCTCACTGCTGCCTGTGCCCACGCAGCAAATATCGTGATGGTCACCCGCCGTCACCAAATCCCCGATGCCTCTATGTCAACAGCGATTACCGTGGCAATGGCGATCCCACGCCAGACTCGCGGCTTGCCGGGAACCGGGCGCGATACGAGCAGAAACCATTGAACAATTCGCTGGATTTGTTCCCAGGGTGGGGCCGAAACGTGTAACAAAAAAGGACAAATCTGTGACATGGATCAACGTCCATTGATCGAGTTTCATGGCCGTGCTTTTAGAGCGCGTTGCCGAGTTGCGGATCGCAAGCTGCGTGGGCAAGAAGTGTAGGCGTGCGTCTACGCACCTTGCGGCGGTAGCACAGGGGCATTCGCAATATTCAATCAAGAAAACTTGGCAGAGCTGAACGCGAACTCGGTTCATTGGCGGGGGTAATGGGAACCGCGCAAAAAAATCTTGATCGTTATGTCACTCCGGCAGCTTGGGCGGACGGGCTGTCCTCGGAAGGCATACTTCATTTTGTCGACGGCAAAAACGCGGACGAGGGGTTGCTAAGGACGCCGCGGGCCGTTGTTTTTTGGAATGGCGAATCTCCCATTGGGTTGAATATCGCCAATTCCTTCGAGGATTGCGCGTCCCTCACGCTGCCTATATCGCCGTCGTCACCCGAATGTCGGCCTGCCGGTAGTGCCACAAGATTCACCAAGCCGTCTTCCGTGTCCCTCGTCATCTGCACGCGCGATCGGCCGAGAGAGTTGGCGCGTTGCCTGGCATCGCTTGCCAAGCAGACCTATGCTCCTGATCAAATTGTGGTCGTCGACAACGCCTCGCTCGCCAAGGACACCGAGAAAGTCTGCCAGGAAGCGGATGTCATCTACGTTCACGAACCCCGGCCGGGGCTCGACGCCGCCAGAAATGCGGGCGCCCGCGCGAGCACGAGTGAAATCGTGGCATACACTGATGATGACGTTGTGCTGCATCCAAGGTGGCTTGAACGGCTTGTCGAGGGTTTCGATGCGCCGGAGATATGGGCGGTAACCGGTTTGGTTTTGCCGGCCGAACTCGCGACACCGGCCCAATGGCATTTCGAACGTTTTTGGGGTTTTGGACGGGGATTTCAGCGCACCGATTTCGGCTCAACCTTCCTTCAATCGAATGAATGGCTCGGCTGTCCGGTCTGGCTGATTGGAGCCGGAGCCAGCATGGCTTTTAGACGGACCGTTTTCGACCGAGTGGGTTTCTTCGATGAAAGGCTGGATGCCGGCGCGGCGGGCTGTTCTGGCGATTCCGAGTTCTGGCACCGAATACTCTGCGCCGGCGGTACATGCCGCTATGAACCGTCAGTCATCCTCTTCCACTACCACAGGCGCGAATGGGCGGAGCTGCGAAACCAAATCCGCG
Source organism: Rhizomicrobium sp. (assembly GCA_035262545.1). Lineage (GTDB taxonomy): Bacteria > Pseudomonadota > Alphaproteobacteria > Micropepsales > Micropepsaceae > Rhizomicrobium. The sequence goes on from DATFSP010000166.1 coordinate 16,191, forward strand.
CTTATATGCGCGGTCATTCAGCGGCCCTGCTCGTGCAATATGAACAGTCCGGCCGAAAGGGAAATCTGCGGCGCCTCTTTATTTACTTTCCGGGCTATTACCTCGGACGGATTGTAAAGTTGTTCGTGTTCGGGGGAGATGCTTCCAGTCTTTTCTTGCGGGAAGAGATAGCCGGTATCCTGTCCGGGATTTGGTTTTATTTGCGGACGCCTCGAAGCCGCGGAACTGCCACAGCTTGAGTTCACCGGCACCCCTCGGGTTCATCATCCCTGCATATAATGCAGAAGCGACGCTGCCGAGGACGATTGCCAGCCTCAAGTCCCAGACCCGTCCGGAGTGGCAAGCAATTGTGGTTGACGACGGTTCAACCGATTCGACGAGGGACGTAGCGGGTGCCGCGGCCGCAACCGACCCTCGTGTATTCATGTGCGGAATCCCTCATTCCGGTGTCAGCAGGGCACGGAATTTTGGTCTTCGCAAAATCGATACGGAGTGGGTTTGCTTCCTCGACGCAGACGATTGGCTCGCGCCGGATTTCAACAAAGCCATGCTCGGCGCAGCCCGTCCAGATCTCGATCTCGTCTATTGCGGATACCGGCGGATAAGCCCTTTGGGAGAAGCGACCGAGATTTTCTCGGAGGATTTCCAGAAACATGGTTTCGAATGTGCCGCGCGCGCCTGCCCGACGGCCATACACTCGGTAATAGTACGGCGCAGTCTGGTCGAAGAGCTGGAAGGATTCGATCCCTCGCTTGCGACCTGCGAAGATTGGGACCTCTGGCAACGGCTGGCCCGCGCGGGTGCGCGTATTGCCGCTATTCCAGAAATCCTGGCCGTGTACAAAGTGAGCAAGGGCAGCCTGTCCCGGCAATACGGCCAGGTATTGGCCGACGCCCATAAAGTCATCGAACGGGGATTCTCAAGCGATGAGAGAGTAAACCGGCCAACGTCCGCAACGGCAAGCGGAGCTCACGGGGACGATGAGTCCAGGCTGCATTATTTCTATACGGCATGGTGCGCTGCTGCGGAGGTCGGGGCCGGCCGGGACGGGGTGCCGCTGCTGACGGCACATCCCACCAATTGCGACGGTTACACGGCCGCACTCGGTAAATCCCTCGCCCAGGCTCTGGCAACCGGCGCTGGCGGATCAATGGCCGATATGGCGACGGCTCTTCCCAGCCTCAAGCATCAATATGGGCGCTATTTGGAAATGCTCGGAAGAGGCCAACGTCAGGCAGGTGTCGCGCGGGGAATTGGTTATGCCATCGAGCGGGAATTCCTCGACAAAATGCCAAGCGCCAAATCCGCGCAACTTCATCAAGTGGCAAAGCTCGCCGTCGATCTAAAGGCCATTTCCGGATTCACTCCGACGCCGGGCGTCGACGTGTTGATGCTCGAATTCCTATCCGAGGAGCAATCCCGCGGCCGTATGGAGACGGCAGTCTTCGGCCGCTGCTCCAGGCGCGATATTGCCGAGCTTGCGGTTGCCTTTCTTGGCCAGAGCGAGTTCATGAAACTGAGCGGGCTTACTAGGCGGTTCGACTATATTGCCTTGGTCTCCTTCCTGTCGATTTGCGCGGCCGGCGCAACCGCGACGAAGCTGCTTCGGACACATTTTCGGCGGCCTTTCGGGTTGCGCACGGCACTGCGACGAGCGCGCGGGGAAGCTGCGCTGCGCATTGCCAGCAATGGTGAGCCCGCCTTCTCCTATGCATTGGTGAGTCCGGCTCCCGCGATCGCGTCGCCCCCGGCAGCGATCGCCGCGCAGTCTTGGGAAGTTCCCGTCCTCGCGTATCATCGCATAGCGAACGATGGGGCTGCATCACTAAGTCGTTGGCGCGTGCGTCCCGAAAGTTTCCGCAGCCAACTGCGGCTGCTTCGGGCACATGGTTATCATGGCGTGACGTCCCGTGATGTCTTGAAAGCTAGGGAGTCGGGAACGCCGCTCCCGGGACGCGCCGTACTCATTACGTTTGATGACGGATATCGGGACTTCGCCGATACGGCCTGGCCAATTCTCGAAGCCGAGGGTTTCAATGCCGAGGTGTTCATCGTTACCGACCGGGTTGGCGCGTCCGCGTGTGGGGATGCTTCCGAGGTAGAAGCAGCGCGCCTGATGGATTGGCGCACGATCTACGACTTGCGCGAAAAGGGCGTAATATTCGGCAGCCATTTGGCAACCCATACACCGGCTACAAATCTCTCCAGCAGGGCCCTTCTCGGCGAAGCGATGAGATCCCGCGCCGACTTGGAATCCAGACTCTGCACCCCCGTACTGTCCATTGCCGCTCCCCATAATGCGATGGACGAACGCTATCTTCGAATCCTGAGTTCAATTGGCTACGAGATAGCGTTTTCCGGCGAGGACGTGAAGGCCGATATCCGCCGGCATCGCGAGGGAATGCCCAGACTTCTGATAATGCCCAGACTTCGAATAGAGGGCTCGTGGGGATTGAGTGAGTTTGGACGAGCGATAGGCATCACACCCGATGTCCTCAATGAACATCAAACGCTCGTGACGGTGGTAATCCCGGCTTACAATGCGGCCCGCACAATCGACGAGACTTTACGCAGCGCCCGCTACCAGACACACCGCAATCTCGAAATACTGGTGGTGGATGACGGCTCCAGCGACACGACCCGCGCAATCGCTTCGAAGCAGGCCGCAGTCGATAGCCGTGTGCACCTCATCACACAGGCCAATGCCGGTGTCGCGGCCGCGCGAAACCGTGGGATTGCCGAGTCGAAATCCGAACTGATCGCGACGCTCGACGCGGACGATCTATGGGCGCCCACGAAAATCGAAAAGCAAGTTCACGCCATGCACCAGGGTGGCGAGCGAGTCGGCCTCGTATACACTTGGTGTGCGGTGATCGATGAGCATGGCAACGTCCTCGATTTGGCTCATCGTCCATTGGACGCTGGGCCGGTATTGCGCCGCATGTGTCGGGGCAACGTGATCGGAAACGGCAGTTCACCGTTGATGCGAAAGTCCGCTATCCTGGAAGCCGGCGGCTTCGAATCCGGTCTTCGTGCCGCGCGCGCTCAGGGCTGCGAGGATGCGCTCCTGTATTTTCGAATTTCGGAACGGCATGAATTTGCCGTTGTCCAGGAACATTTGACCGGTTACCGGCGTCATCACGAGGCAATGTCGGAGGACTCGCTTCAGATGTTGCGGTCCTATCATATCGTGACCGCGGAAATGCGGCGGAAATATCCTGAGTACACGGAAGTGATACGCCTTGGCGAGGCGGATCTTGCCGATTGGCAGATGTACAAAGCGCTTCGGCGATTCCGATTCGGCGAGGCGTTCGCGGTCTTCTTCCACATCGCGCGCACCAATCGCTGGTATGGCCTGGCCAAGATCCTGCCAAGCCTGCTTTTGCGAAGCGCAAAGGTATTGCTCAGCGCGTCACGCACCGGCGGGGAGTCACAAATGCTTCCGACATTCCATATCGGCTCGGCAGGCAGTGTAGAGGTTGGCTCTTGAAACGTGCCAGCGGACGTGACTCGCCGGCGAAGGTACCTTCGGCCCGGTTCTGGTTACCAAAGATCGCGCAGCTAGCCGGAGCGCATATCTGGTCATTCCCCCTGATCACGATACTCGGCGTGCTTAGTTCTCTCGCTGAAAGCTTCGGGGTCGGCCTGATTATTCTCTTTCTGTACTCCCTACTGGGCCGGCAGGCTGACGCGGCTTCGGCGGGCGGCTTCCTGGGCTCGGTATTTCTGCGCCTCAGCGCGCATCTGCACAGTACTACTTTGCTCGCGTCTCTCATCTTCGCTGCGATAGCCGCCAAGGCCGCCTTCACAGCAGCCTATTCCACGATTTCCTCTCATGTTCAGAACGGCCTGGCCCGGGATGTTCGGGACCGCATCCATCGCCAATATCTGGACGTGGATTATGACTATATCCGTCAGCAGGAGGAGGGCGAGATGCTGAAAATGCTTGCCACGGACTCGTGGACAGTATCAGACGCCTATCAATCGGTCAGCCGCGTCGTGATTAACGCCGTTTCGATGGTGGTGATGATCGGATTTCTTTTGCTGATTTCCTGGCCTCTCACACTGATCATGTTGGCGGGAAGCACCTTGCTTTACTTGGCGCTAAACCGCGTTTCCGGGTACCTGCGCCGTCTTGGGCGCGAAACGATGGAAATAAACCGGAAACTGGCAGTATGCATGCTCCAGACGCTCCAAGGCATGCGCGCAATCAGGGCTTTTGGGCAGGAAGGGCATCACCAGAAATCGTTCGAGAAGCTATCCGCAGACGCGCAACGGGTGGCCACTCAGACCGCAACCCTCTTTGCACTTTTCGGTCCAGTGTCGGATTCCGGCTATCTGTTGCTGATAGGTGCGACGTTGATACTGGCAACCAAACTTGCCATCCCCACCGCCGCCATACTCACGTGTGTCATCCTGCTTTACCGGATCCAGTGGCCGTTTCGCGAGCTGCAGAGCGCTGTTATTGCCCTGGCCGAGAAGGAAGCGGCGTTGCAATCGGTGGCCGATCTGCTTGACCGGCGGGATAAACGCTGTCCCACCCGCGGCTCGCGTCCCTTCCGCGGGCTTGGCGACTGCATCGAATTTCGCGATGTGGAGTTCAGCTATGCGGCATCGGCGCCCAATGTTTTGGAAAAAGCGAGCTTCCGGATACCCGCCGGCCGGACGACCGTCCTGGTTGGCGCAAGCGGCGCCGGCAAGACCACCATAGTCAACTTGTTGTTGCGCTTGGATGAACCGAGCGGCGGAAAAATCCTAGCGGACGGTATGCCACTCGACGAACTGGATCGCGGCCAATGGCTGAAGCGGCTGGCGGCCGCCGGACAAGACATTGAACTGATAGACAGCACGATCGATGCCAATATCCGGATCGCGCGCGCGGAAGCCGATCCGGCGGCTGTGCGCGAGGCGGTGGAATTGGCTGACTTTCTGGACGTCGTCAATGCATTTCCGGATGGGATGCAACATTGGATCGGGCCGCAAGGTGGCAATTTGTCTGGCGGTCAGCGCCAACGTCTCGGTTTGGCCCGCGCGATCCTGCGCGATCCCGACATCCTGGTCCTGGATGAGGCAACCAGTGCGCTGGACGATGCAATCGAAAGAACCGTGCAGAGAAACCTTCGCGCCCGATTCAAGGGGCGGACCATATTGATCGTCACGCATCGGGCTAGCACGATGCTCTCCGCCGACCATCTGATTTTTCTCGAAGGAGGGCGGGTAACGGCCGAAGGAGCGCCGACCGGGTTGTTGCCGGGATACGTGAAAGAAACTGATCACCTTTTTCAGGAACATTTTCGTCAGGAGGCCGCAACGCCCAACCAGCAATCCGGGCGTGAGGCAGCACCGGCGATTGCCATTGCCGAGCGGCGGCAAGTGGAACAACGGGGCCGGTAGAATTTTTGCCGGGTCCGGTCTCATCCCTACACACATAACCACGTGCTCAGGAGTGACGCCTATGCCAGATCGCATCATAGACGATAGCCTGCGAAGCGACCGCATGAGCGGTTCCGCGCACCCGCGGAGGCGAATATTGGTGACCGGTGGTGCCGGTTTTATCGGCTCGTTTCTGTGTGGCGCCCTGCTGGCGCGCGGTGAGGAAGTTTTATGCGTGGACAATTTTTTTACCAGTTCCCGCCGCAACGTCGCGCATCTGTTGGATCAGAACAGCTTCGAATTGATGCGCCACGATGTGACTTTCCCGCTTTATGTGGAAGTGGATCAAATTTACAATCTCGCGTGTCCGGCATCGCCCATTCACTATCAACGCGATCCCGTCCAAACCACCAAGACCTCCGTGCATGGCTCAATTAATGTGCTGGGCCTGGCCAAGCGGTTGAAAGCGAGAATTCTCCAGGCCTCCACGAGCGAGGTCTATGGAAATCCCATCGTCCATCCTCAGACCGAAGCCTATTGGGGGAACGTCAACCCCATCGGGATACGCGCATGCTATGACGAAGGCAAACGCTGCGCGGAAACCCTCTTCTTCGACTATCACCGCCAGCACAAGCTGCAGGTAAAGGTTGCGCGCATTTTCAATACCTATGGCCCGCGGATGCATCCCAATGACGGTCGCGTGGTTTCGAATTTCATTACGCAGGCGTTAAAAAACGAACCCATAACAATCTACGGCGACGGAATGCAGACACGGTCTTTCTGCTACGTCGACGATCTTGTCGACGGACTCGTGAGGCTCATGAACTCTGCGAATGAGGTGACCGGGCCAATCAATCTCGGCAATCCCGACGAAATCACGATTTTCGGACTCGCGGAGAAGGTTATAGAGCTCAGCGGTTCGCGCTCAAAAATCATCTTCTGTCCCCTGCCGGAGGACGATCCCTTGCAACGCAAGCCCGACATATCCCTGGCGCGGTCTGTCCTTGATTGGGCGCCCAGAGTCCCGCTGGAGAAGGGACTACTCAATACGATCGTTTATTTTGAGCAGATGATCCGCAATTCAGAATTGGCACGCAGTGCATGAGCACCGTTCTTGTCACCGGAGGTGCGGGCTATATTGGTTCGCATACGTGCAAGGCGCTTGCCCGGGCCGGTTACATGCCGCTCGCGTATGACAACTTGATTTACGGCCATCCTTGGGCCGTAAAATGGGGACCATTGGAGCAGGGCGATATTCTGGACACCGCGCGGCTTTCTGCAGTGATCAGGGCGAGTGGAGCCACTGCGGTGGTCCATTTGGCTGCGTTCGCCTATGTGGGGGAATCAGTTATCAATCCGGCCAAATATTATCGGAACAATGTGGTTGGTACCTTAACCCTGCTGGAGGCCATGCGCGACTGCTGCGTCGATCGCATCGTGTTCTCGAGCACGTGCGCGACTTACGGGGTGCCCGACAAACTTCCGATCACGGAGGAGACACCGCAGAAACCTGTTAACCCCTACGGCGCGTCGAAACTGATGATAGAGCAGATTCTGTCCGACTATCAGAGCGCTTATGGCCTGCAAACTGTTGCCCTTAGATATTTCAACGCCGCCGGAGCCGATCCCGAAGGTGAATCTGGCGAGGATCACGACCCTGAGACTCATCTAATCCCCTTGGTGCTCGATGCAGCATCGGGCCGCCGCTCGCATATCACAGTCTTTGGCAACGATTATGAGACGGCGGACGGAACGTGCGTTCGCGACTATATTCACGTCAGCGATTTGGCTAAAGCGCATGTCTTGGCGCTACAGGGACTTGAAAACGGAACTCTGCGGCGCAACGCCTACAATATTGGAACGGGGCAAGGTCATTCCGTCGCCAGCGTCATTGATGCGGCAAAAAAAGTGACGGGACGCAATATCCCGGTCGTCATGGGTCCGCGTCGTGCCGGTGACACGGCTGTTCTTCTTGCCGACCCCTCGCGCGCCAACGCCGATTTTTGTTTCAGCCCTGACTTTCCGATGATCGAAGATATGCTGCTGTCAGCGTGGCGCTGGTCTATGCGAAGCGATCGGCATAGGTCGGTAGACAAAGCAATGACCGCGTAATTCACGACATTTGCTTCGGCGCACCGGATTTGGCACGGCATTCCAGAGAGCCAGTGGATCAATTTCCATTGGCTCTTTTGCTTTCCGCGTGTCGCAATGTTCGAGCCAAAAATGCGCGTCGGCTAAGCTGGAAATAGCGCGGCCTTCGTCTAGACCATCTTGCGTCCGCGGTCGGGGCTTTGTCGAAGCTCCACCATCGCCATGGTGTGTTGTGCGATCATCCCCTCCTCGTCGGTTGGAACGACCCAGGCAGATATGTGCGAGGTGTCGGAACTGATCCTGCCTGCGCCCTTTGCGTTTCGGGCCTCGTCGAGTTCCAGACCCAGCCATGCAACGCTCCGCGCGACCCCGGACCTGATCTGGGCATCGTGTTCACCAATGCCGCCAGTGAAGACAAGCCCGTCAAGGCCGCCCAACGCTGCCATGAGAGAACCCAGTTCGCGGATGATTCGATAGACGAATAGCGCGATCGCTTCCGCGGCCCTTGGGTCGGGCGAAGCCCTCAGCGTGCGCATATCCGAAGATATGCCCGACACACCCAACAGTCCCGATTGACGATAGATCAGATTCTCGATGGCTCGCGTATCCATCCCGTACGCGTCCATCAGATGAACCAGCACGCCAGGATCGATGGTGCCGCAACGCGTCCCCATCATCAGGCCGTCAACGGCCGTAAAGCCCATCGTATTGGCGACGCTCTTTCCCTCATGAACGGCGCACATACTTGCCCCGTTGCCGAGATGCGCGATCACGATCTTGGAACGAGCGATCTCGGGCGCGACCTCGCCAAGGCGTGATACGACATATTCATAGGAGAGGCCGTGAAAGCCGTAGCGGCGCACGCCCGCCTCACTGTATTTGCGCGGCAGCGCGAATTGCTGGGCGATGTCGGGTTGGTTGCGATGGAAAGCGGTGTCAAAGCAAGCGACCTGCGGCATCTGCGGCACTGCTTCGCGGATCGCGGCAATGGCCGCGAGATTGTGGGGTTGGTGCAAGGGAGCGAGCGGGATCAATTCCGCAAGCTCCGCCATCACCTCATCATCGACCCTGACCGGTTTGGCGTAACGGGTTCCGCCATGCACGACGCGATGGCCGACGCCGGTCACCGGCGTGCCTTGTTTCAAGGCAATTGCGGTTTCGAGAATTTCCCGGGTCGCGGCCCGATGATCAAAGCCGTTGGCGGGCCAGCTTCGCTCGACCATTTTCCCGCCGCCAGGATCAGACACGTGCAGCTTGGGTGCAACGCCGATTTGCTCCACTTGACCGCGGAACAGTAGGGAAATGTCTTTTTCATACAGTGCGAATTTGATGCTGGACGAACCGGCATTGATGACGGCAATAGCTTGATTCATAGGTAAGCGCCTTTCGCGCGGACGGTTTCAGGCGCGCGGTCAGTCGACCACGTTGGCGCCTCCGTCCACGAAAATAGTTCCGCCCGTGATCCGCCGCGCAAAATCCGAGGCCAGATAGGCGCAGGCGAAGCCAACATCCATAGGGTCCACAAGTTCGCCCAGCGGCGATTTCTTGGCCGCCTCGTTCAGCATGAGGTCGAAGTCCTTGAGGCCCGAGGCCGCCCGCGTCTTCAACGGGCCGGGCGAGATCGCATGCACACGAATGTTTTTGGTGCCGAGTTCATAGGCCAGATAGCGGCAAGCTGCCTCCAACGCGGCTTTCACGGGACCCATGACATTGTAGTTTGGTACCACGCGGTTTGCCCCGAAATAGCTCATGGCAAACATGGTTCCGCCATCCGGCATCAAGGGGGCGGCGAGCTTGGCCATGCGGATGAAGGAATGACAGGAGATATCCATCGCGGTGGCAAATCCCTTGGCCGAGCAATCCAAGAGTCCGCCCTGCAGGTCGTCGCGCGGGGCAAAGGCGATCGAGTGGACCAGGCTGTCGAGCTTTCCCCAGCGCGCACGGATCTGATCAAAAAGGGCCTCGAGTTGTCCCGGCACCGCGACGTCAAGCGGGGCGGTAATGGTGGCCTCCAATTCCTTGGCCAACGGCTCGACGAAAGGGCGGGCCTTATCGTTCAGCCAGGTGACGGCGAGTTCGGCGCCGGTTTCACGGAATGCTTTGGCGCAGCCATAGGCGATCGAATTTTCATTGGCGATTCCGACCACCAGCATCCTGTGCCCGGCAAGAATGGGTCTGATGCGGTGATCCAAAAGCGGACTCCCTTTAGGCAATGGCGGTGGTGGCGCGATGCGCGGCGGCGACCATGACAGCCACTGCACAGGACGCGAGCCGCGTGATGAGTGAGTCAGCGCGGCTTGTCAGGACGATCGGTACCCGCGCCCCAAGAACGATGCCCGCGGCATCGGCACCGGCTAGGAATGTCAGGCTCTTGGCCAGCATGTTTCCCGCTTCGAGATCCGGCACGACCAGCACATTGGCGCGGCCCGCGACTGGAGATTTGATCTTTTTGACCGTGGCGGCGGCGAGATCGATCGCATTGTCGAGCGCAAGCGGCCCGTCGAGCACCGCGCCGGTGATCTGTCCGCGGTCGGCCATTTTACACAGCGCCGCTGCCTCGACGGTCGAAGGCACCTTGGCGTTGACGGTCTCCATGGCGCTGAGGATCGCGACGCGGACATCCGATGCGCCCATGGCACGCACCAGATCAATGGCATTCTGGACGATGTCTATTTTGTCTTCCAGGGTGGGCGCGATGTTGACGGCTGCATCGGTGATGACCAACGGCGTAGCATGGTTTGGCACGTCCATGATGAAGCAGTGGCTGATCCGCCTTGCAGTACGCAGCCCGGCCTCACGTGAAACTACCGCGCCCATCAATTCGTCGGTGTGCAGGCTTCCCTTCATCAGCACTTCGGCCTGGCCGGCGCGCACAAGTCCTACTGCCTTCGCGGCTGCGTCGTGACTGTGGGCCGCGTCGACGATTTTCAATCCACCGATATCGAAGTTCGCGCGCTTGGCCACTTCGCGCATCCGCGTCTCGGGGCCAACCAATACCGGAATAATGAGTTTGAGACGGGCTGCCTCCACCGCACTCTCCAGCGAAACCTCGTCGCACGGATGCGCGACTGCCGTGATCACCGCAGGCTGGCTCTGCGCCCTCTCGATAAGATGGTGAAATTTCGCGTGGTTGTCTTGCGGAATATCAGGCATGGGCGGATACCCCTGTGGGTTTCTTCGGCGGCAAGCCGAACAGTTCGTCGACTCGTTCCAGGCGGCGCCTGCTCGCGTCCGGTAACGTCCTTGCTTCGATCACGCGGTGAAGAGCATCCAGGTAGGCGTGCCGCTGATCCGCGCTGCCGGGGAGAAGCTTGGGGATTGCGCGAACCGCGCGTTCCTCGTCGAGCCGAATGAGTGCCGACTGGTCCGCGAGCAACTGTTTCAGTTCGGGTAGCGGCAGCCGCGCCTCGGGCGGTTGGGCTTCCCGCACGATCTTCATCTTCGCGAAAGTTCGCTGGTCGATGCTTCCTTCAGAGCGCTGCACATAGACGAGCGCGCGCAAGAGCGCTTCGACGGGCTTTCCTGCTTCAAACTTGCCTTCCAGCTCCGAACGCTTTTTTGCCGCGGCCGTTTCGCGGAGCAGATCCTTTTGAACGGGACTGCCCGTTAAGCTCTGTTCCTGACCCAGGCCGACCATCGCCTGCAGAAGTGGCGATCCATAGGCGTTGAGAAACGCCATCTCGATCCACGCATCGCGGAGATTGCCGTAATTTTCCAGCGCCGCCCCGACCCATGAGGAAAATGCGGTTTCAAGCGCGAGAAAGGGATTGTCAGGCGACACTTTCGCCCGATTGTCTCTCGCCGCCGCCGCCAATCCGGCAATCGGCCGCATCATTGGATTCTTGTCGGAGAATGCGGCAAAGCGCAGTCGGTTCGGATGCGTCCACCGCATCGCCTGTGCTGCCGGCTTCGTGATCGAGGCGCGGACGATGGGCTGGGCGATCGCCCTATAAAGGCCTTCGTTGACTTCAGACACGCGTGCTGCAGTGGCGAAACGCAAATCGTCCGCCACACTGTTGGCGCCCAGGGCACGTATGTCTGCAAGTGTGCGCGGCTCCAGATGGACCAAATAGCCGCCTTCGGCCAGATCCGCATTTTCGGTATTTTCATCGATACCGGTGATCACTGCCTCATAGAGACCGGGCGGCATGAGATCGAGCATTTCCATGCAGGAGATGAATTCCCGATGCTCTTTGGTCGCGATTTTGCCCGAGACGAATATGCCGAGATGGCCGATCGACTGGTGCAGACAATAGATAATGGTCTGCCCGTTCTCGGCGATTTCCCGCTCGTGATCGTAGAGATCGGTGATCCAGTCCAGTGCCTGTTGAGGCGGGGTAATATTGTCGCCCCAGGAGCAGAACACAATTATCGGCCCCTTGACGTTACGCAGATCGATCCGAAGACTATCCGACATGAAGAGTCTGCCGGTGGCCAGCTTGTTTCCGACGAAGAGATTGTCGGCAATCCACTGCATCTCTCCTGCGTTCAGCAGGACCGGGCTGCCCCACCAGGTCTCGAAATCGAGGAACCGCGCAACTTCGGTATCGATCTTCGAATATACGTTATAGGGCTTCTTCCAATGCGTATTGGCGGGGTTGAGGAACTCGAAATTTGCGACGAGATTGGCGCCGTCAAAGATGCCGTCGCCCAGATCGCCCGCCAACGCGGCGAGCCACGTGCCGCCCAGCACACCCCCGAAATAACGCATGGGATTCTTGCCGCGTACGCCCGCCCAGTAAGAAAGCGGCGAACCTGCCAACATGATCGGCCCGCTGATATTGGGCTCGATGGCGGCCATGATCATTGTTTGCCATCCCGCCTGGCAGTTGGCGATGATGACTGGTTTACCTTCCGCTTGCGGGTGGCGGGCCGCGACTTCTTTCACAAAGACGGCTTCGCCACGGCAAACATCCTCAATCGTCTGTCCAGGAACGGGTTCGGGAAGAAAGCCGATATAGTAACAGGGGTGGCCCGCAGCGAGCGCCATGCCAATCTGGCTGTCATGCTTCATTCCCCCGATGCCGGGTCCGTGGCCGGCGCGCGGATCAACGACGATATAGGGCGGCTTTTTGGGGTCTATTTTTGTGCCATCAGGCGGCACGATGCGGACAAGGAGGTAATTTGTGGGCCGTGGCAGCTTTCGCCCGTCCAGCACCAACTCAGCCTTGAAGTTGAGAACGTTTGGAGCCAGGGCTGCCTTATGCTGGCGATAGATATTGCCACGTTCCCGCAAGACATCGACGAACAGAATTGATCGTTGCCAGGCGTCCAACGCGTATTCCCGGGCGAAGCGAAAAAAATCAGGATCCCACGTCCAATGACTTTCCACTCCGGCGGGTCGTGGCGCGCGCGGGGTGATCGCTGTTTGGTTCATCAATCCGTCCAGAGTTGCGTGCCAGCGGCCTGCACCCGAAGGGTTCAGTGAACGCAATGGCGCTGATCGAAGGGACAGTCCGAGATCGGCGCAGTACCAGCAATTGGACAAAGGTCTAACGAATGGCCGTTCCAATTGTCATTTATTTGCAATGATTTGGCATTGGCGCGCGTGTTTCGGCTGGACTTCGTGGTGTGCTGGCAGTCACGGTACAAAAAGGGCGCAGGCCCCTGTTCATCCGCCGTCACATCCGGAAAAATGGCATGGCGCTCGTCCTGCTTTGGAGGAGAAATTCCATGACGAAATCTCTGTTGTCCGGATCGGCTCTGCTGTTTGTTCTCTCGGCCGCACCCGCTATCGCGGCTCCGCAATGCGATGCCGATAATGGGGGCATCACACTGCCCAAGGGCTTTTGTGCTGAAGTGGTGGCGAACAACCTGGGAGCTGCGCGCCACGCGGTAGCCGCACCCAACGGCGATCTCTATGTCGCGCTCCGCAGCGAAGGCGGAAGTCAGGGCGGCGTGGTGGCGCTGCACGACTCAAAGGGCGACGGCCATTTCGACGTCAAACAATATTTCGCCAGTGGTAGCAGCACGGGCATCGGCTTCTACAATGGCTATCTTTATGTCGCACAGCCTACCCGTGTGATCCGCTTCAAAATGGTGCCGGGCCAATTGGTGCCGACAGGTCAGCCGGAGGTGGTGGTTTCAGGCTTCGATCCCGCCCGTGAGCACAATGACAAGGGGCTGGCTTTTGACGGCAAGGGATTCCTGTATGTGAATGTCGGGAGCCCTTCCAATGCCTGCCAAGCGCGCGACCGGATGAAGGGTTCGCCGGGCCAGGATCCCTGCCCGATTCTGGAGAAACACAGCGGAATCTGGAAATTCGACGCCAACAAACTTAACCAGACTCAGGATGACGGCACCAAGATCGTTACCGGACTCAGGCAAGAGCCCGATGTCGCCTGGGCCCATGATGCAGCCTATACGGTGATGAACAACCGCGACTCGATCGACGAGCTATTTCCCGAGCATTTCACGACCGAGGACAATAACGACGGACCGGCCGAGGTGATGTATCGCGCGGATCCGGGCTCGAATTTCGGCTGGCCCTATTGCTACATCGATTATCGCTCCGGCAAGCTTTTGCTAGCACCCGAGTATGGCGGTGACGGCAAAACAGTGGGCCGCTGCGCCAGCGGCGTAAACCCACCAATCGCGATTTTTCCCGCCCATTGGGCCCCCGTCGGCGTGACATTCTACGAGGGCAAGCAATTCCCCGCTCAGTATCGGGGTGGCGCATTCATCGCCTTCCATGGCTCCTGGAATCGCTCTCCCGAGGAACGGCCGGGTGCAGTCGTATTCCAGCCCATTGGCGCCGACGGCAAGGCATCGGGAAAATTCGAGATATTCGCAAATGGATTTAACCCTGGTCCGGTCA
>DATFSP010000167.1:0-13418 GCA_035262545.1 Rhizomicrobium sp.
AGAATGTCGGCGAGGGCAAAAAGTCCATCGCCATCGCGGTGCGCATTCAGCCCAAGGACCGGACACTCACGGAGACGGAGATCGATGCCTTGGCACAGAAGCTGGTCGCGGGTGTCGCCAAGGCCACTGGCGCGAATCTAAGGAGCTAGCCCCTTCCGGCCTTCGCATCGCAAGCGCTGCTACGGCCACCTCCCCCGCCAGCATGCTCCGCATGCGCGGGGGAGGCTGGTCACGACCAAGTCTCGCCAACGATGGCGTTGGTAGGGCAGTTTGGGAACGACGTCGTGAGGCTAATCGAGAAATGGGAAAACACAGCCGCATACTGGTAGTCAGAGGGCCGACCTATTTCGCGCCCGGTGACGAAAAGGCTTTTTTTGATTGGCTGCAGTCCATCCCATGCGTTGCCAACGTCGGGGGAAAACTCAGAGACTTGTTCATAACCTTAAAGCGGCCCCCATCGGCTAAGGATATGGTCGAACTGTCTGCATTACTCCGGCGCTATAGAATGCCGGTGAAGGTGCTGGACCCCTTCAAGACCGCCCGCAATGTTAAGTGGCTAAAGCCACAACCCTAGATCAAATGGGACCAGTGCTGATCAGGTTCTGAGAACAGAACGCCCCGCATAAATGGCTGTGTCGCCGAGTTGCTCCTCGATGCGGAGAAGTTGGTTGTACTTGGCCAGCCGGTCGGAACGGGCGAGTGATCCGGTCTTGATCTGACCGCAATTCGTCGCCACCGCCAGGTCGGAGATGGTGGAATCTTCTGTCTCGCCCGAGCGATGGCTCATCACCGCGCGATAGCTGGCATTATGCGCCATCTGGATGGCATCGAGTGTCTCGCTGAGGCTGCCGATCTGATTGACCTTGATCAGAATGGCGTTGGCGGTGCCGGTATCTATGCCCTGCCTCAGACGCTTCACGTTCGTGACGAACAGATCGTCACCTACGAGTTGGACTTTTTTGCCGGTCGCCTCGGTAAGAGCCTTCCAGCCCGCCCAGTCGTCCTCGGCCATGCCGTCTTCGATTGATATGATGGGATAGCGGCTCGCCAGATCGGCATAGACCTTCACCATCTGGTCCGGAGCAAGGGTCTTCCCCTCGCCTTCCAAAACATACTTCCCGTCCTTGAAGAATTCGGTGGAAGCAGGATCGAGCGCAAAGAAGATATCCGAACCCAGTTTGTAACCCGCCTTTTCCACCGCTTTGGCGATGAAGCCCAGGGCCTCATCAGGGCTCTTCAGATTGGGCGCAAAACCGCCTTCATCGCCAACGTTGGTATTGTGGCCGGCATCACCCAGTTGCTTTTTCAACGTGTGAAACACCTCCGCGCCCATGCGCAGGGCCTCGCGAAAACTCGGCGCGCCCACCGGCATGATCATGAATTCCTGGAAGTCGATGGGATTGTCCGCATGAACGCCACCATTGATGATGTTCATCATCGGCACCGGCAGCAATTCGGCCTTGGGCCCGCCGACGTAGCGATAGAGCGGCAGGCCGGAGGCAACGGCCGCCGCCTTGGCCGCCGCCAACGAGACGCCCAGAATCGCGTTGGCACCCAGCCGTGCCTTATTGGGTGTGCCATCCAGCGCGATCATTGCATTGTCAATCCGCCGCTGTTCTTCCGCATCCATGCCGCAAAGCGCGTCGAATATTTCCCCGTTGATGGCAGCGACCGCTCTTTCGACGCCCTTTCCGCCAAAGCGTTTGCCGCCATCGCGCAACTCGACCGCTTCATGGGCGCCCGTAGACGCACCGGACGGAACTGCTGCCCGCCCGAAGCTGCCATCCTCCAACCGAATATCCACTTCCACGGTGGGGTTGCCGCGTGAATCCAGGATTTCGCGGCCAGTGATGTCGAGAATGGCGGTCATGAAGGCCTCTTCGCAGATTTGCCGGGGTGTTTAAGGGAATTGGGCAGCTTCCGCCACCCCGCTTAATCCAGGCAATGCGACGGAGATTGGAAGTTCCTGAAGGCGCGCCGACGCGCGATACCTTCCCCCCGCGCGCTAAAGAATCGGCTAGGGTTGCACCGCGCCACTGTGGCGCGGGCTATTCATTGGGGGATAAATGACTTCCGCACCTGCCACGCTTTTAAGCGCTGCCGTCACCATTCTGACGGCGCTAGTCCTGATCCACGCCATGGTGATGGTGGGCCCGGCTCGCCGCCGCCATAACATCTGGCCGCCTGCCATGACGGGCCATCCGGATGTGGAGCGGGCGCTGCGTGCTCAAGCCAACAGCATCGAGCAGGTGGTGATCTTCCTCCCTCTATTGTGGGTGGCGACCATCTACTTCCAGGGCTGGGTGCCGCCCGCGCTGGGCGCCATCTGGTGCATCGGAAGATTCCTCTACACCATCGGCTATAACCGTGAAGCCAGCAAGCGCGGGCCGGGCTTTCTCATCGCCGTGGTCGCCACGCTGGGGCTTCTGATCCTGTCGATCTGGGGTGTGGTGGTGAGTTGGATGGCGGTAGCCGCAACGTAAAAAAATCCCCATGCCGAAGCGTCGAAGCATGGGTCGACGTGATTAGGAAGAGGCTTTCTTCTTAACTACCCGATCGATCTCTACCAGCTGCTCTAGCAACGCCGGGAAATCCTTGAGCTTGACCATGTTGGGGCCATCAGATGGCGCCCGATCCGGGTCCTGATGCACTTCCATGAAAACAGCAGCTACGCCCGCGGCTACCGCGGCCCGCGCCAAATATGGGACCATCGCGCGATCGCCTCCGGAGCGATCACCCTGCCCGCCCGGCGCCTGGACCGAGTGGGTGGCGTCAAACACCACCGGCGCACCGAATGACGCCATGAGGGGCAAAGCCCGCATGTCGCTAACCAGCGTGTTGTAACCGAAACTCACGCCGCGTTCGGTGGCGAGCACATTGCCGTTACCTGCCCCCGTGATCTTGGCGATCACGTTTTTCATGTCCTGAGGCGCGAGGAACTGCCCCTTCTTCACATTCACGGCTTTGCCGGTATGAGCGGCTGCGACCAGAAGATCGGTCTGGCGGCAGAGAAAGGCCGGAATTTGGAGCACGTCCACTGCTTGCGCCACCGCCGCGCACTGGTCGCGCTCATGCACGTCGGTCAGGACGGGGACCCCGAAACGGGTGCGAATATCGGCGAAGATGGGGAGTGCATTCTCAAGTCCGATTCCGCGTGCCGAGGTGGCGCTGGTTCGATTGGCCTTGTCGAAGCTGGTCTTGTAGACCAGACCCACATCCAGCCGCCCGCAAATTTCCTTGAGCGCCCCCACCATGTCGAAGGCATGGGCGCGGCTTTCCAACTGACAGGGTCCGGCGATCACGGCGAGCTTCCGTTCGTTGCCGATTTCGACCGAATTGAGCTTAACGACCGCGTTGGGGTGCGTGACAGAATTTGTATTCATGGCGCCAGTTTAGAGAACCGCGCGGCCAAGATCAAAGCCAGGATGCGTCAATGGAGTATCTCCAAAAGCGGCGCCAGAGCGCGCGAGAAACGATGCAATTCGGCGCGATGAATCTGTGACAAAGCTGCGAGTTTTTCATCGGCGCGTGGGGTCAATTGCAGGCCGACGCGGCGGCGGTCGTCCGGATCGCTGACCCGTGCGATCAGCTTTTGCAGCGTGAGCCGGTCGACCAGCCCCACCGCGCTGTGCGGCTTGATCCCCAGCCAATCGGCAAGGGCACCGACCGTCACCGGGCCCGGCATGCCCTTGATCGCAAGCAGTGCCTGATGTTGAGCCGGCGTCAGACCGGCGCCTTTTGCTTCGCGGGCGCTGAATTCCAGAAATTGGCGCATGCCCCGGCGGATCTCCGCAAGGGCGCGATACTCGCGTGTGCTGAGCGTGGCTTTGTTTTTTTGGGCCATGGTGCCGGTTGATTTATGTCGCGGTGCGATATAAACGGCTGCCTTCATCCTATCAACGATTTTCATCATGGAATCCGAACAGAAAATCAGCAACCAATTGCGCGACTTCACCGCCACACCTCGCATTCTGCAATTGGCGGCGATGGCGGCGGTCACCGGCACGTTTGGCGCGTTCGCCGCATGGGCGCTGCTGCGGTTGATCGCGATCATCACCAACCTCGCGTATTTCGGCCGTTTTGACACCAAGCTGGTGCCGTTGCCCCAGCATCTGCCCCTGCTCAGCGTCGCGATCCCGGTGATCGGCAGCCTCATCATCGGCCTGATGGCGCGCTTTGGCTCGGAAAAAATTCGCGGTCACGGCATTCCCGAGGCGATCGAAGCGATCCTGATCGGGAGAAGCCGTATCGAACCCAAAGTGGCGCTGTTGAAGCCTCTGTCATCGGCCATTTCCATCGGCACCGGCGGGCCGTTCGGCGCAGAAGGCCCCATCATCATGACTGGTGGCGCATTGGGCTCGCTGTTCGCGCAATTGTTTCACTTGAGCGCGGCAGAGCGTAAAAGCCTTCTCGTGGCGGGCGCCGCGGCCGGGATGACTGCCGTCTTCGGCACGCCGATTGCGGCGGTGCTTCTGGCCGTGGAGTTGCTTCTATTCGAATGGAAGCCCAGAAGCTTCATTCCGGTCAGCGTGGCGTCTGCGGTCTCCTTCGCGTGGAGACCCTTCCTGATCGGCAGCGGCGCGCTTTTTCCTTATCTCACTCAGGTGGCGATGCCTTGGTGGGGATTGGGTCTTTGCGCACTGACCGGATTGGTGGCGGGCGCGCAATCGTCCCTCCTTACGCTGGTGCTTTACGCGGTGGAGGATCTTTTCCGCCGCCTGCCGATTCATTGGATGTGGTGGCCCGCCTTGGGCGGTGTGGTGGTGGGACTGGGCGGACTGGTCGATCCTGCCGTGCTGGGTGTGGGCTATGACAATATCCGCGCATTGCTGGCGGGCACCGTGACATTGGGCGCTGCCGCCACGTTACTTTGGGATAAAGGGCTGATCTGGATCGTGGCGCTCTCGTCGGGCACATCTGGCGGCGTGCTGGCCCCGCTCTTGATCCTGGGTGGAGCCTTGGGAGCGCTCGAAAGCCATCTGATGCCGTTTGGGGACTCTGGATTTTGGGTTCTCTTGGGCATGGCTGCGATCCTGGGCGGCACCATGCGCGCGCCCTTGACCGCCACAATTTTCGCCATCGAACTTACCGGCAATCCGCATCTTCTCCCCCAGCTCTTCGTAGCATCCGTCGCGGGCTTCGGCTTCACCGTGTTGGCCATGCCTCGCTCGATCCTGACCGAGCGGATCGCCCGACGCGGACTTCATCTCACCCGCGAGTATGTGGTGGACCCGTTCGACGTCATACGGGTGAGCGACATTATGGCCACGCCAGTCGAAACGCTTGCCGCTTCCACGCCGGTGAAAGACGCGGTGGATTATTTCACCAGCGGTGACCGGCATAAGAGCTATCCTGTGCTGGATGAAAAAGGCCGGGTCACCGCGGTGGTGTCACGGGCCGATATCCTGCGCTGGACGCGCGAAGGTTGGCGTGCGGACGAAACGCTCGGGGATTTAAAAGCGGAAATGGTGACCGCCTTCGCGGACGAATTGGCAGGAGCGGTCGCCGACCGCATGTCGGAGACCGGTGCCAGCCGCATCCCGGTTCTCGCACCGGGTAGCAGAAAATTGGTGGGCCTGGTGGCGCGGCGGGAACTCCTTCGCGTCCGGTCCATGGCTCTCAAGCAGGAAAAAGAGCGCGAGGGTGCCTTGGCGCTGCCGGGCTAATGCCGGCAAATGGGGAATCTTTAAGGAACAAGTTTCCCGCCTTATCTGTTATAATCGAGACATGAAACGGATTTGCGCAGCGGTGGTTTTCGTGCCGCTTTTTGTGAGCGTGCCCGGCTGGGCGCAGACGATGCCACCCACCACCCAGCAATTGCAGCAACAGGCCAATCAGGCGATTCAGAACGAGACCAATGCTGCACATAACAATTTGAATCAGACCCAGCAGCAGATTCAGCAACAGGCGCAACAACCCAGCCTAACGCCTTCGGGACGCGCGGTAGAGCACCCGCCCGGCTACATCCCGATGCCGCATTGATCCAGGGCTCCCTGGACGCGCATCGCGCCGCATTAGCCCTGCGCTTTTCGATTATGATGCGCCGCCATCGCAGCCTTTTTGTCAGCAGACTCGATCCCGTGAACAAAACGGTCATGTATAGGCAGCCAAAGGCGAGATACTAATTCCAGACCAAAATTAGCTCTAAACGAGCCTGCTCTTGTGGACCGCCGCGGCGATGAAGCTGGTGAATAGCGGATGCGGCTCGAGCGGCCGCGACTTCAATTCGGGATGGAATTGCACCCCTATGAACCAGGGATGGTCCGGGATCTCCATGATCTCGGGGAGCCGTCCATCAGGCGACCAGCCCGAAATTTCCATGCCGTGCTTCGCCAGATCTTTGGCGTAATTCACATTCACTTCGTAGCGGTGGCGATGCCGCTCGCTTATTTCAGTGGTGCCATAGACTTCAGCCACGCGTGAGCCGGGCGTCAACACCGCGGGGTAGGCACCCAACCGCATGGTGCCGCCCATGTCGCCATTGGCTTCACGCGTCTCCTTTTCATTGCCGCGCGTCCATTCCGTCATAAGTCCGATCACGGCATGTTTGGGATGACCGATCTCGGTCGTGCCCGCACCTTCCATTCCGGCCAGATCGCGCGCCGCCTCGATCACCGCCATATGCAGGCCGTAACAAATACCGAAGAACGGCACTTTTCTTTGGCGGGCGAATTTCACCGCTTCGATCTTGCCTTCGGTGCCGCGCTCGCCGAAGCCGCCGGGCACAAGGATGCCGCTCACATTCTCCAAAAAGGCAGCGGCATCGTCGCGCTCGAACACCTCGGAATCGATCCAGTCGAGATGGACCCGCACATTGTTGGCAAGGCCGCCATGCGCCAACGCCTCGGACAGAGATTTGTAGCTGTCCTTTACCTGCATATATTTGCCCACGACGGCGATGCGCACTTCGCCTTCCGGATTCTTCACCCGCTCCACCACCGCCTGCCAGCGCGATAGATCGGGCGGCGGCGCATTTTCCAGACCGAAAACACGCAGCAATTGTATATCGAGTCCAACCTGGTGATAGGCGATGGGAACGCGATAGATCGTGTCGACGTCCAGCGCCGGTATCACGCGCTCGGCGGGAAGATTACAGAACAAGCCTATCTTGCGTCTCTCTTCGTCGGGGATGGGGTGCGAGGCGCGACAGAGAAGAATGTCGGGCTGTATGCCGATAGCGCGCAATTCTTTGACGCTGTGCTGCGTAGGCTTGGTTTTGAGTTCTCCAGCCGCCTCGATATAGGGCACCAAAGTCAGATGGATGAAGGCGGTCTGGCCGCGCCCCAAATCATTATGCAATTGGCGGATGGCCTCGAAGAATGGCAGGCCCTCGATATCGCCGACAGTGCCGCCAATTTCGACGAGGAGGAAGTCCAGGCCGTCGCTGTCGGCCATCACGAATTCCTTGATCATGTCGGTGACATGCGGGATCACCTGCACAGTGCGGCCGAGATAGCCGCCCTTGCGCTCTTTTTCGATCACCTGGCTGTAGATCCGGCCGGAAGTGACATTGTCGGATTTGAGCGCGGACACCCCGGTGAAGCGCTCATAATGGCCCAAGTCCAGGTCGGTCTCCGCCCCGTCGTCGGTGACATAGACCTCGCCATGCTGGAACGGGCTCATCGTGCCCGGATCGACATTCAGATAGGGGTCAAGCTTGCGCAACCGAACTTTGTAACCGCGCGCCTGAAGCAACGCGCCGAGAGCGGCAGACGCCAGACCTTTTCCTAGGGAAGAGACCACGCCGCCGGTGATGAAGATTAACCGGGCCATGGGAGGCCAACATGTCGAAACTGCCCGCCTAGCTCAAGCGCAAAAATCGAAAAAATTTCAGCCGCTAACAAGCTGGGAGAAGTCTGCATCCGCAGCCGCTCGCCATGGCTCTCGGCGTTCCCCTTTTCACGGGTTCACGGGACCTGCATGCGCCAAAGCGCGCGGCTCGCTACTGGGGCTTGGGGACCTGCGGGCCTGTCGGGATCGGTGCAGCCGGCTTGGGTTTGGCGGCAGGCGTCGTGGACGGGCCTTGGCTGGTCGCAGGCGCGTCAAGGATCGATTTCTCGTTGCGGCCATGTAGCGCGAGCAGGTTGAGCGCCACGCAGGTGAGGAAAAACAGGGCAGCCAGAATGGCTGTGGTGCGGGTGAGCGTATCGGCGGCGCCACGGGGGCTGAAAAGCCCTCCGAAACCGCCACCCCCACCACCAATGCCAAGGGCGCCCCCTTCAGAGCGCTGCAGCAGCACGAAGATGATCAGCGCAACAGCGATCACCAGTTCGGCAAATACTAAAATGGTCTGCATGGGCGGTCCGGTCGGAGTAAAGTCGGGGGGTCTTTAGAGCAAAGCGCGCCAAATGGGAAGCCAGGCCCTGAAACCCGCCCACGACCGGGGATTCGGAACCCGCGTTAACTCGCCAGGCCGGTAGCCTGGGTACGGGCGCGGATAATCGCCACCGTGGTGTCGATCTCGTTCAAGCCGCCGCTCGATTGAGCGCGCGAGATTGTTGAGCTTCCTCAAATCCACTTCGAATTGCGGCGCTCGTGCGATCGCTGATCCTGAATCAACCGCCACAGGACGCAGATCTGGAAGGAATCGCGGCGCAATTTCTCGCCCTCGAGCCGGTCGCGCGCCACCTTGAGATCTTCGTCCAACCGTTTGGCGATCACGTCAGTGCCCATCTTGTCCTTGGCCTTCATTCTCAGCGAGTTGGGGGGATCGAACGATATGAGTTTCGATGCGCGCGCCGAGGAACGAGATGGAGGAAGGCCGAAGCAGAAGGTCGTCTGCGCCGGAATTGACCACTTTGGTGATCAGGCTTTCGCTTTTCTCCCAGGCAATCACAATGAAGACGGTGAAAGGGTTGTAGCCGGGCCGCGCCCTGGCGCAATTGCTGAATGGCGAGGCACAGTTCGTCTGACGCGCCCTGCGCTTCGGCCACAACGATGTCGGGCGGCTGCCTCTGGATCACTTTCACCATCGATTCCAAAGTCGGAACCGTTTCGGTGCGGCGGAAATGAATATAAGGCAGCGCGCGTCGCGGCCCGGTTTGCGGTCGCGGCTTACCGCACAGCTTCGCTGCTTGAGGTTTGTGCGGCCGAAATGATAGCTAAGAATTCCTGGGCTTTGAGGCTGGCGCCACCGACCAACGCGCCATTCACATTCTCCAGCGCCAGGATGCTCTTGGCGTTAGCAGGCTTGACCGAACCCCCATAAAGAATCCGCATCGTCTTCCCTGCCACTCCCAAATACTCGACCAGGCAGTGCCGGATATGGGCGTGCATGGCCGCAATCTCTTCGTCGCTGGGCGTGCGTCCGCTGCCGATCGCCCATACCGGTTCGTAAGCTATCGCGGTGTTTTGAGCTGTGGCCTCCTCGGGAACGCTTACCGCGATCTGGTCATGGCATATCTGCGGCGCCTTCCCCGCATCGCGCTGATCTTCAGTTTCGCCGATGCAAATGATGGTCGAGAGACCCGCCCGCCATGCCGCCCGGGCCTTGGCCGCGACCTCTGCATCGGTCTCGCCGTGATATTGGCGGCGCTCGGAATGGCCAACAATTACACTGCAGGCTCCTGCGTCCTTGAGCATTTCCGCCGAAATGTCACCGGTGAAGGCGCCCGATGCTTTGGCATGACAATCCTGGGCACCTATGGCGAACGCGCCTTTTACGGAGGCGGCAGCCCTGGCGATCAGGCTGGCAGGCGGGCAGACCAGGACATCGCAGGGAGTGGACGAGCCCAAAGCCCGGCAAAGGGCTTCTAGTTCCCCCAAATCAGCACCTAACCCGTTCATTTTCCAGTTTCCGGCCACCAACTGGCGCAAATCTGTTCCCCATGAAGAGTTTTTGGCTGCGCGCTTTGGCGCAGCTTGCCCTGGAAGGCCCCCCTCCCTATCATCCGCCGCCTTTTTCGCAAACCCTTGGACGTTTGACATGATTCAGTGGATGAGCCGGCTTTCCCGGTCCTGGCCGGCCCAGCTTCTAATGGGAGCCCTGGCACTCAGCTTTATCATCTGGGGTATCGCCGACGTCTTTACGGGTCAGACCTCCAGCACGGCTGTGGCAACGGTGGGTCCCGCGGAAATCTCGGCCCAGGATTTCACGCGCGACTACCGGAACGTCCTGCGCAACCAAAGTCAGCAATCGGGAGTCCAGATTACAGCGGAGATGGCGCAGCGCATGGGTATCGGCCCCTCGTTGCTGCAACAAATGATCAGCCGCGCGGCGCTGGACAATAAGACGGCCGAACTCAAACTCACCACTCCCGACGCGCAACTCTCTCAGGATGTCCGCGCCATGCCCTCGTTCAGGGGCGCGAGTGGCAATTTCGACCACACTCAGTTTCTGCAGATCATCGCCCAGGCCGGTTACAACGAGCGGGACTTCCTAGAGCTGATACGCAGCGACGAGACTCGCGATCAATTAACCAACGCGATGGGAGCGGGCTTCCGCCTCCCCGATGGATATGCGCAGGCCATATTCCTCTACGCGACCGAACAGCGCGCCGCCGATTATGTAGTCGTCTCGCCTGATTCGCTGGGGCCTGTCGCGCCCCCGGCCGATTCCATCCTGGCGGATTTCGTGAAAGCCCATCCCGAACGCTTTTCCACGCCGGAATATCGCGAATTGGAATATG
Source organism: Rhizomicrobium sp. (assembly GCA_035262545.1). Taxonomy (GTDB): domain Bacteria; phylum Pseudomonadota; class Alphaproteobacteria; order Micropepsales; family Micropepsaceae; genus Rhizomicrobium. The sequence continues at coordinate 10,629 of DATFSP010000167.1, forward strand.
CCGCGATCACCCCGCAGGATGTCGTGAGCCAAGTAAATGTCACCGACCAAATGATCGCCGATGAATATAAGAGCCATCTCACCGATTACATGGTGCCAGAAAAGCGGGACATACAGCAGATCGAATTTCCAAGCGAAGCCGACGCAAAGGCGGCGCATGACAAAATCGTCTCTGGTGCTGTGACGTTCGAGGTCCTGGCGGCCGAGCGCAAGATATCGCCCCAGGACCTGTCGCTTGGTACGTTAAGCAAGGCCGATCTCTCCGACCAGCAGCGTGCCGATGCCGCCTTCGCACTGCCGCTGAATCAGGTGAGTGATCCGGTCAAGGGCGCCATCAACGGCTATGTGCTGCTCCGCGTGACCAAGATCACGCCGGCAGTGTCCCATTCGCTCGATGAAGTGAAGGACCAGATCAGGAAGCAGCTGGCGCTGCAGCTTGCCGGCGCCAAGATCACCGATGTGGTCAATGCCTTCGAGGACGCCCGCTCCGGCGGAGCTGACATCGCCACGGCGGCAAAAAAAGTCGGCATGCATTCGGGGCGTATCGCCGCGGTGGACAGAAACGGGCTCGCCCTTGATGGCCAAAAAGTGGCTGACTTGCCGCCTGATCCCGAATTCCTCTCTGCGGCCTTTAGTCAGGAAGTTGGCGAGGATAATGACCCCTTCCCCGCCAAGAGCGGAGCCTCGTATGCCATCAAGGTGGTCGGCGTGACCCCTGCCAAGCTCAAGCCGCTCGATCAGGTCAGGGCTGACGCGCTTGCCGCCTGGACTGTGGAGGAAAAAGCCAGACAGATCGCGGTCAAGGCTCAAGCTCTGGCGGCACAGGCGCAGAAGGATGGCAACCTCGGCGGCATCGCCAAGGAGTTGAAAGTTGCGGTCCAGCAGAGCCCGGAGCTGGTACGAGCCACCAATGACACAACCTTCTCTAGTGCTCTGATTGCGCGGCTGTTCAATGCGCCTCCCGGCGGCGTGGTTGCGGCACCTCAGGACAGCAGCGGCAATTACGTCATCGCCAAGGTGACCGGCATCTCTCACCCGCGGACCACCGCCTCTGCGCAGATCTTCGCGGGTGGCAAGGAACAGCTTTCACAGCAGGCCGCGAATGACCTCATCCTTTCGCTGGCCAATGCAGAAATTCGGCGCCAGGGCGTGACTGTCAATCAGCAACTTCTGCAACAGGCCATCGGCGGCCAATAATGAATTTGGCGCCCGAGTTCGAAAGCTTCGCCAAAATCTATCGGGCGGGCGGGCCGCAAGTTCTGTCCCGCCGCCTCGTGGCCGATCTCGAGACGCCCGTTTCGGCTTTTCTAAAACTGGGTGAGGGGCAGGAGAACGCATTTCTGCTGGAAAGCGTCCAAGGCGGAGAAACGCGCGGACGTTATTCGATAATCGGACTCAAGCCCGACCTGATTTGGCGCTGCCGCGGCGACGTGGCCGAGATCAATCACCGCGCGCTTGCAGGCGGGGGCACTTTCATCGCGGAAAAAGCCGCCCCGTTGGAATCCTTGCGCGCCCTAATCGGCGCCACGCGCATGGAACTGCCTGCCGGCTTGCCACCCATGGCCACCGGCCTGTTCGGCTATCTGGGCTATGACCTGGTGCGCCAGATCGAACACCTGCCCAACGCGCCGCCGGACCATCTGGGCCTTCCGGACGCCATTCTGCTGCGCCCGACCATTATTGCCATCTTCGACACGGTGAAGGATGAGATCGTGGTGGTGACGCCGGTCTGGCCCGACCGAGATCTCGACGCGAGAACGGCCTACACAAGGGCGGGCGAACGGATCGAGGACGCGGTGGCCGCTCTCGATCGGGCATTGCCGCCCAGTGCCGAGGCGCCAGCAGACATGACGCCCGGGTCAAAAATCGATTCCAACATGACCAAATCCGAGTATTTCTCGGTTGTCACCCGCGCCAAAGACTACATCAAGGCCGGCGATATTTTTCAGGTCGTGCCAAGCCAGCGTTTCCGCCGGCCGTTCGAGCTTCCACCTTTTTCGCTTTATCGGGCGCTGCGTCGCCTCAACCCTTCACCTTTCCTTTATTATCTGGCCTTTCCCGGTTTTTCGATCGTCGGCTCGAGTCCGGAAATCCTGGTGCGGTTGCGCGACGGCAAGGTAACCATCAGGCCCATCGCCGGAACCCGTCCGCGCGGCGCCACGCCGGAAAAAGACTTGGCTCTGGCCGAGGAATTAATAGTCGATCCAAAGGAGCGGGCCGAACATTTGATGCTGTTGGATTTGGGCCGCAACGACGTCGGCCGCGTTGCCAAAATCGGCGCGGTCAAAGTCACAAGCAGCTTCTTCATCGAGCGCTATAGCCATGTGATGCATTTGGTTTCGAATGTGGAAGGCGAAATACGTCCCGGCCTTGATGTTGTGGACGCGCTGGCCGCAGGTCTTCCCGCGGGCACGCTCTCGGGCGCGCCCAAGATTCGCGCCATGCAGATCATCGATGAATTCGAAAAGGAAAAGCGCGGACCCTATGGCGGCGCGGTGGGTTATTTCGGCGCCGACGGTTCTATGGATACCTGCATCGTGCTGCGCACTGCATTGGTCAAGGACGGTATGATGTACGTCCAGGCCGGCGGCGGCGTGGTGGCTGACAGCGATCCCGAAGCGGAATACCAGGAAACCGTCAACAAAGCCCGCGCCCTGATGGCCGCGGCGGAGGAAGCGGTGCGTTTCGCCTCCTCTGTCAAGAAAGGCCAATAAATACAACCCCTTTTTCCTCCCCCGTCATCGCGAGCGCCAAAACACAATTGCTGCACGCGCGCGCTATCACCTGCCTG
>DATFSP010000168.1:0-2979 GCA_035262545.1 Rhizomicrobium sp.
TGATTGGAAGAGCGGGCGGCACTTGGAAATCTCAGGCTCTTTTCCTTTCTCTTTCGGAAAAATCAGTGCAATCAATGTCATCGGTGTTATCAGTGGTAAGTTTTGTGTTAGATACTCGCCCCAGGTAGCCCCTCGTTAGGCTTCATCCAATAGGCCAGGATCGCGCCCAACAACAGCAGCGCCATGCTGCCAAGGAAGGGAAGGGTGTAATTCCTGGTCCAGCCAATCACGTATCCAGCCACCAGCGGAGAGATGGCTGCAGCCAGCGCTGATCCCACGTTCATCAGCCCACTGGCCGAGCCGCAATAACGCGGCGCAATATCCATGGGGATCGCCCAAAAGGGTCCGATGGTGAATTCGGCAAAGAAGAAGGCCGCCGCCAGGCAGGCCGCAACGAAGTTCAACTGGTGATGTTGGATGAAAGGAAATATTGACCCGAGCCGGGACGCTTGCCATACCGGGACCATCAGCGCGAAAGCGGCCAGGAAGCAGATCACGATAATGTTGCGGCGGGCTTGATTGCGATCGCCGGTGCGGCGCAGGATGGAATCGCTGGCCACGCCGCCGAGGGTGTTGCCGATGGCTCCCAGAACATAGACTCCGCTCGCCGAAATCGCCGCATGCTTCAAATCGATTTTGTAGGTGTTCAGGAACAAGAAGGGAAGCCAGGTCAGAAAGAGCCACAATGTCCAGCCATAGCAGAAATAGACGATCGTCACCGGCAGCATGCGCAGGGTGAGCGCGGCCCAGGGCACCGGCTCGCGCTTCTTTAACATCCTGGCGGAGTAACTGGTGAGCGTTTGCCGCTCTAGTGGGGTTGTGCCGGGATGGCTTGCCGGGTCGTCGCGAAAGTACAGCCACCACACCAGCGCCCACAGCAGGCTGGCGGTTCCCAGAATCACGAACGATCGTTGCCATGAGGTGGCGTGAATGAGCCAAGCTACCATCGGCGGCGTCAGGGCGTTGCCGAACCGCGCAAAGGCATGGGTGATGCCCTGGACGTAGCCCCGGCGCTGCGGTGTTGCCCAATCGGAGAGCGCCCGCGTGGCCGTGGGAAAAGTCGCGCCTTCGCCCAGGCCCAGCACCACGCGGCAGACAATCAGCGCGGCGAAGCTTCCCACTACTCCCATCATGATCGTCGCCACCGACCAGATGATTCCGCACACGGTAAGCGCCCGGCGCGCGCCGAAGCGATCGCTCACCCACCCGCCCGAGACCTGGAGGCAAACATAGGCCCAGCCGAAAGCCGAGAATACCCAGCCCAGCTGTGAGGGATCCAGATGCAGCTCTTTCTGGAGCACCGGCCCTGCCGTGTTGACGTTGATGCGGTCGATGTAGGTGAGCGCGTACATCAGGCAGATGAGGAAGAGGACCAGGTTGGGCGTCGAGAAGAGCCTTTTTTGAAATCCCGAACGGAGTGAGGGATCTATATCGTCTTGTGCAATCGTGGGGCGAACGTCCGGGCTCAAATATTTTGTCCCCTGCAGGTCATCGAAGTAATATGGATCCCTCACGCTTTGCGTTCGGGATTTCAGATTGCCGACTTTCGACCAGGCTCGCGAGCGCCGCCGCCACGCCTCCCGCTTTGTGAGGCACCCCGGCCATGAGCAACCCCATCTCCACGCCGCTCAGTGTCCCGGCAAGCATCAGATCGTTGAAGTGACCCAGGTGGCCGATGCGGAACACCTTTCCCGCCAGCTTGGACAGGCCTGCGCCCAGGGACATATCGAAATTCTCCAAAATGACTTGGCGCAGGCGATCGGCGTTCTGTCCCTCGGGCATGAACACGCCAGTCAACGAATTCGAGTATTCCTGGGCATCTTCGCATACAATCTCCAACCCCCACGCCTCCACCGCGGCGCGCGTGGCCTCGGCGTGCCGTTGATGCCGGCGAAAAACGTTGGCCAATCCTTCTTCGTTCAGCATCAGCAACGCTTCGCGCAGGCCCCACAGGAGGTTAGTCGCCGGCGTATAGGGAAAGAAGCCTTGCCGGTTGGGCTTGAGCATCTCCTGCCAATCCCAGTAATAGCGAGGCAGCTTGGCCGTCGTGTTGGCGGCGAGCGCCTTTTCGGAGATGGCGTTGAAACTGAGCCCGGGTGGAAGCATTAAGCCCTTTTGTGAACCGCCTACGGTCACGTCCACTCCCCATTCGTCGTGGCGATAATCCATCGATCCCAGCGACGAGATGGTGTCCACCATGAACAACGCGGGATGTTTCGCACCATCGATCGCCTTGCGAATCTCGGCGATGCGACTGGTCACCCCGGTTGAGGTCTCGTTGTGCACTACCATCACCGCCTTGATGCCGTGAGCCGTGTCTTCGCCCAATCGCCGCGCGACTTCTTCGGGCGAAGCTCCGCGCCGCCAGTTGCCCGGCAGGTAGTCAACGCTCAGTCCCATGCGCTGGGCTACCTCTCGCCACAGATTGGAAAAGTGTCCGGTCTCAGACATCAGTACGCGATCGCCCGGCGATAGCGTGTTGACGATCGCGGCCTCCCATGCGCCCGACCCCGTCGCCGGATAAATCACCACCGGACCACGGGTCTGAAAGATGGGACGCAGGCCTTCCAGAACCTCCGCGCCCAGCTTGGCAAACTCCGGCCCGCGATGGTCGATCACCGGACGGTCCATCGCCCGCAGCACTCGGTCCGGCACGTTGGTAGGCCCGGGAATTTGCAGAAAATGGCGGCCTGTATGCACGGTCATAAGCGCACCTTGGAACCAAGGTGTCGAAAACATAGTAAGGCGTTAGGTGGGGAAATAGACGATAAATCGTGTTGCGATTCCCGAGTGCTGTGTGCTTGCCAGGGTGGAGCAGGCATTTATGCCTGCGTTCAAAGTGCCAAAATTGTAGGCTTTAGCCGCTGAGGTAAACCTGCGGGATCAAATCGACGCGGAGACTCTTCTTGCACGCTGAGAAACCCACAGCCGAGCGCGGCTGCGCTCCACATTCCGATCACCCGATCTCTTAGAGCTCCG
>DATFSP010000169.1:0-10772 GCA_035262545.1 Rhizomicrobium sp.
TGCAGCCACCTTCGCGCGGCGCGCGCCCCGTGCAAGTGGGACCATCGCTTCCGATGCTGCCCCGGAACGCGACCGTCATTTGATGTGCGGCACTGTCGTTTTTCGCCACTTCGCCGGTCACAACCCTTTCATCTTGATTGGACGGCAGCGGATAGAGACCCTCGCCAGCACCGCGCAGTATGTCAGGCAAAAGATGTGCTTCCACTGCCTGCCACCGGCTGCCGCTTTTGTCGAGCGTCGCGCCCAGATAGTCTCCGGGCATTATGGAAGCGAGATCGGCTTTGGCTTCATACATCAAGTGGCTATTCGGCATCAGACCGATGGTCAGGTTCTGCCCTGCCGTGCCCGACGTCACCGTGAGGGTCTTGCCGTCAAAGGACAGGATTCGCGCCTTGATGCGGGGGATTTCCTGGGCCGCGGCGTGACCGAACAAGAGACAAGTCAGAGCAGCGACAATACCGGGCAGAAGGCGCATGCCTGGAGAACCTGATAATTCTGAACGAGGAAGAATATAGGCTGTGCCCAGTGAGGGAAAAGCGCGTCATCCTGGCACATGGCGCGCCGCACGTCATTGAGGCGCGTCGATGGGTATGCCCGGCTCTAGCTTGGTCGGATGAATCACCAGCGAGCTTTTTACGCTCGCCACATTGCGTTCAGCTGTCACCGTCTCGGTCACGAAATCCTGAAAGTGGGAAAGGTCCCGGGCTACGCATTTGAGAAGGAAGTCGACTTCGCCCGACATCATGTGGCACTCCCGCACTTCGGGCCAACTCCGCACACGTTCCTCAAAATGCTTGAGATCGGCATCCTTCTGGCTGGCCAGCCCCACAAAGATGAAGCCGGTGACAGGGTAGCCCAGTGCCTTGCCGTTCAGAACGGCGTGATAGCCCTGGACCAAGCCAGCCTTCTCCAACGCGCGCATACGCCTAAGGCATGGCGGCGCCGTGATTTTGGCGCGGCGCGATAATTCCACATTGGTGATACGGCCATCGGCTTGCAGCTCCTTGAGAATACGCAGGTCGATGGCGTCGAGTTTGCGGTTTTCCAACGCGTTTTCCCCCGCTCTTGTTTTACGCGCTCGTGACAAAGGACGCAATTATATTTCTCGAAATGACTCCCGATCGCATAATTCAGCCACTCGGCCGGTACACCCAGTTGGCGGCGATCCACCGCTTCCGGGCTTTGCGGCGCTTGATCTTTTCGTGCCTGACCCTGATATCAGTGGGCTTTCCCAACCACTATTGAAAGCATCATGAACCATCATTCCAAGGTGATCATACTGGGTAGCGGCCCGGCGGGCTGCACTGCGGCCATTTATGCGGCGCGCGCCATGCTGGAGCCCACCGTAATTTCCGGCATCCAGCCGGGTGGCCAACTCACCATAACCACCGAGGTGGAGAATTATCCCGGCTTCGCCGACGTCATCCAAGGCCCCTGGCTGATGGACCAAATGCAAAAACAGGCCGAGCATCTGGGGACGAAATTCGTCTCTGACATCATTCAGTCCGTGGATCTGTCGCGCCGTCCGTTCAAGCTGGCGGGCGATTCCGGCGAGACCTATTCCGCCGATACGCTGATCATCGCCACTGGTGCCAGCGCCAATTGGCTGGGGCTTGAGAGCGAAGGCCGGTTTCAAGGCTTCGGAGTATCAGCATGCGCCACCTGCGACGGGTTTTTCTTCCGCGGCAAGAAAGTGGCCGTGGTGGGAGGTGGCAACACCGCTGCTGAGGAAGCTTTGTTCCTCACGAAATTTGCCGATAAGGTGACGCTGATCCATCGCCGCGACACGCTCCGCGCGGACAAGACCAATCAGTTGCGGTTGGCTGCGAACAAGAAAGTTGAGCTCCTCTACGATACCGAGGTGACGGAGGTATTGGGCAGCACGGAGCCCAAAAGCGTCACGGGCGTGCGCCTCAGGAACACTGTGACCGGTTCCAGGCACGAACTGGCGGCGGACGGGTTGTTTGTGGCCATCGGCCATTCGCCCGCCACCGGGCTATTTCGGGGCAAGCTGGACATGGACGCCAGTGGCTATATCAAGACGGCCGCCGATTCCACCCATACGAGCGTTGCCGGCGTCTTCGCTGCCGGCGACGTCAAGGATAAGGTGTTCCGCCAGGCGGTGACGGCGGCGGGGATGGGTTGCATGGCGGCGCTGGAAGCGGAGCGATTCTTGGCAGCGTCTCATGGGGGAGAATTGCCGCTCTCCGCGTAACGAATTCATTTTGCCGCATCGCCGATTTCAAGGTCAGGCGGCTTCGAGGGGTTGTGATGGATTGGGACAAGCTTCGCATCTTTCATGCTGTCGCGTCGGCCGGCAGTTTCACCCATGCGGGCCAGATGCTTACATTGAGCCAATCGGCGGTCAGCCGGCAGATCAGCGCGCTGGAGGAGGAAATCTCCACGCCCTTGTTTCAGCGTCATGCCCGCGGCCTTACTCTCACCGACGAAGGCGAACTGCTTTACACCGCCGTGAGCGAAGTGCTGGCGCGCCTGGCGCAGGCCGAAGAAGCCCTCAAGAATATCCACGATTCGCCCCGAGGCTCGCTAAAGATCACGGCAAGCCACGGCATCGGTGCCTATTGGCTCTTGCCCCGGCTCAAGGAATTTCTGCGTGAATATCCCGAAGTCCAAGTCCATCTCGTGATGGACGACCGCGAGTTGGATCTATCACAGCGCGCCGCCGATCTCGCCATTCGAATGCGCGCGCCGGTCCAGGCCGACTTGATCCAGCGCAAGCTTTTCACCGTGCATTATCACATCTATGCGTCGAAGGATTATCTTGCCCGTCATCCCACGCCCACGAGGCTGGAAGATGTCTGCAATCACACGATCATCGTTTATGGCGAAACTGCGGCCCCGGAAATTCGAGACATCAACTGGCTGCTTGAACTTTTCCAAAAGAATTTTCGGCCCGGGTGCACCGGCAGCGTGATCCGCATCAATAACATTACCGGCATCCTGCAGGCGGTGGAAGCAGGATTGGGCATCGGCGTGGTGCCGGATTTCGTGGCAGCAGAGCATGACAATCTGATCCCCGTGCTGCCTGAAGTGCCGGCGCCCGATTTCGACGTGCATCTGGTCTATGCGGATGCGCTTAGACAATCCAAGCGCGTGGCTGCGTTCCGCGATTTCCTGGTGAAGGGTTCCAAGGATTGGCAATATTGAATTTTTCGCGCTTTTTGCGCGCCTCTTGAAACCTCAGACCGGAATAGCCATTTCCTTTAGTGTCGCGCTTTCTCCCCCCGGGCGCGGCAAACGCGCTCTTCCCCCCGAGCGCGGATTTGGCTGCCGGAGTGTCTGAACGCTCCGGCAGCTTGTTTTTTTGGTCGCGCGTTCTCGCGCATGGGCGTCAAGCGGAAACAACCTTGACGGAGGGTTGCTCGTCGCGTCCGTGCAGCGGATCGCTCTGGGGCATCGGGAGCCGTGTTATGTCCAGGCAGCAGAATTCGGTTCACGCCGCATGCTGCGTCGCCACGACTTGATCTGCGAGCTTGCCGGCCAACTCGGCGAAGTGGTCGAACTCCATCTCGAATGTACCCACGCCCTGGGTGAGCGAACGCAAATCGACGATCAAATCGGTCACTTCGGACTGCGGGATCTCAGCTCTCACCGTGTCCCAACCCCGCCAACCCTCACGCCCGTCAAAACCCAGAGGGGCGCCTCGTCTTGTGCCGATTATGCCATTCACCTTGGCGGTGGCGTCGTTGGGCACATGGATGGCGACTTTCATTACTGGTTCCAATAGCACTGGCGAGCAGACCGGCATCCCTTCGCTCATGGCCACGCGCCCTGCGGTCTGGAAGGCGGCGTCGGAGGAATCCACGGAATGATAGGACCCATCGGTCAGCGACACGGCAATGTCCACAACCGGAAAGCCCAGAGGTCCTGACTTCATAAATTCCTGCACACCCTTCTCGACCGAACCGATCCACTGCTTCGGCACCACGCCGCCTTTGATGCGATCATGGAACACAAAGCCCGTGCCGCGCGGCAGGGGCTGAATCTCCAGCACTACGTCGCCATATTGACCATGGCCGCCTGATTGGCGCTTGTGACGCCCACGCACCGTGGTGGATTTGCGAATGGTCTCGCGATAGGGAACCCGCGGCAACTTGGTGGACAGCTTGAGCCCATATTTGCTCAGGAGTTTCTCTATGGCCACTTTCAGGTGAATTTCGCCCTGTCCCGCCAGGACCATTTCCTGGGTGCTGGCATTCTGTTCGAAAGCCAGCGACGGATCTTCCTCGATCAGCTTGGCTATGGCGGCGGTGACCTTGACTTCGTCCTTGCGATCTTGAGCGGTGACCGCCAGTCGATAAACCGGCGCGCTCAACTTTAGAGTCACGCGCTTGGCCCCTCCCTTGTCGGACGAGAGACGGTCCCCAGTCTGCACATTGTCGAGCCTCGCCAGCGCCACCGTGTCACCTGCCTGGGCCTCGCTCCTCTTGGTCTGTTTATCGCCGGCGAGCGAGAGAATGCCGCCCACCCGCGTGTCGCCATTGGGGCCATGCAGCACCTGGCCGTCCTTGAGGCTGCCAGCGAGAACCCGCCCCACACTCAACCGTCCATGTCCGCCGTGGAATGTCTTGATGATCTGGATCGCAGTGGTGTCCGATTTTATGCCGGCGCGTTTCGCCGCCTCGGTCACGTCTGGCACCTCATGGCGGAGCGCCTTCAGAAGTCTCCTGATGCCATGGTCGCCTTCGGCCGAGCCAATCAGAACCGGCACGATCAACCCTTCCGACAATTCGCGGCGAAGATCATCCATCACTTCATCACGCGCCGGTTCTACATCGCCCAACAATTCTTCCATCAGGTGCTCGTCGTAATCGGCCAGCCGCTCGAGCATCTGGAAGCGCGCTTCCTTCTCGCGGGCGAAGTCGGCGATATCCACCACCTGGGACGGTGCATGTGGGCGATAAACAAAGGCCCGCTCCAGAGCGAGATCGACAAAACCCGCGGCGGTGCCATTTTCCCAAATAGGAATCTGGCGGAGCAGCAGGGGCGTCTCGCTCGCGTCCTGAAGTTGCATCAGCAATTGACGGATCGAGCCCATGGCATGCTCGATCTTGTTGACGAAAAGATAGTGGGGGATTTTCGCGTCGGACAATGCCTTGAGATAGGGCTGCAGCATCTGAATCTTGGCGGGCTCCGGCTCGCAGACCACTACCGCGGCATCTATTGCGGGCAGGACATGCAGAGTGTCGGCCAGAAATTCGATCGAGCCGGGGCAATCCAGAAAGGTGAAATCCTCACCCAAATATTGGGTCGAAAGCACGTTCAATTCCACGCTCATCTGCCGGGCCCGGGCTTCGGCGGAGGAATCGCCGAGGCTGGTGCCTCCGCTGACCGACCCTTTTCGCGTTACGGCGTTGGTTAAGGCCGCTATGCTTTCCAGAAGCAAAGTCTTGCCGCTCCCATATGGCCCGACCAGGGCGATTGCGCGGGGACCAACTTTGCTTCTGGAATTGGGCATGAGCGCCTCCTTGGACCAGACAGGGCGTCCGGCAATTGGGGCGTGGGCCGTAAGGGCCACCGTTCGCGCCCTACTGTCTTTGATGCTCGCGCTGCGCGACCTCCCGGGTCAAGGGCTTTATTATTTCACAATATGCTTGCGTCTCGCGGAGAGTCCGCCGCAGTCCGCCTAATTTATCGTGAGCGATACCAGACCATTCACAGAGCGTCCGCCATGAGCGTCGCCTGGAACGACCAGTCGGAAAGTCTGATTGTCCATCGGCTTGCCGTCGCGTTCGTAGGCCACGAGCACTTGCTTGCCGGCGAAACGGGGATCGATCTCGCCGATCGCCAGCGCCACGCCGTACCCGTCATTGCCGGTGGCGATGATGGTATGCCTCCAAGGTGCGCCCTTGTCGCTGCCCTGATCCACGGGCGCCGCCTGCTTCACAATGTCGAGCAACAGCGCACCTGTATAGGTGCCGGTCTGCGGGCCATGATCGCTCTGAAACGTCAGGCTGACCGTCGCCCGCGGCAAGGCCCTCACCTGCTCCAATGTGAGTTTCAGGGGGTGAGCGACGTGGCCCTCCACGGACAATGTTTCCGGCTGCGCCCAGAGCGGCGCTGTCCATAACGCCAGGGCGAAGACAAGAGCGGTGGAAAGGACTTTTGGCATGCGTTCTCCTCCGATGGCGTTCTATACCATCGGAGATCACGCTTCATCCAGGTGTTTTCCCAACTACCGGCACCGATGGCCCGCCCGGCGCGGCTATGGTCGTCATTTTTCCCGCCAGCGCGAAAGCCACGCCCGGGTTCATCGCATCCACCATGTATGAGGGTATCAGGATGGTGGCGCCACGTTCCTTGGTGGTCTCATAAATGATGTTCATAGCGCGCAGCTGCAGCGCTTCCGGGCTCTGAGCATAGAGGTTTGCGGCGTTCACGAATTTCTGCGCCACTTCCTCTTCGGCCGCGCCCAAAGTGACGCGCGCCTGTTTCTCCCGCTCGGCCTGGGCCTGGCGACTCATGGCATCCTGGAGATTGGCGGGAATGGCGACGTCGCGGATCTCCACCGAATTGACGGTGACGCCCCATTCCGCGGTCTTGGCCCCGATTACGTCTTTGAGCCTGGCATCTGCTTCCTTGCGCTCGGACAGGAGATCTGAGAGCACCGAGGAGCCGATAGTCTCGCGCAATGAGGTCTGGGCCACGCGTTGGATCGCACTATTGTAATCCATGATCTCGAGCGCGGCGCGCTGCGCATCATGCACCATCCAGAAGACGATGGCGTCCACATTCACCGGCACGGTGTCGCGGGTGAGGGCCTGCTCGGCGCTGAATTCGGAAGTGCGAATGCGCTGATCGATCCACATCGCCACCTGGTCGATGATCGGCACCAGAATGAAAAGGCCCGGCCCCTTGACCGAATGAAGCTTGCCCAGCCTAAGGATGACAGCCTTTTCCCATTGCTGGGCCATCTTGACCGAGTAACCCAGGAAAATGCCAATCAAGGCCAGAATGATGGTGAAAACAAGGGGCAGTTGCGCGAGATAAGAGAGGATCGCGCCTCCAACGAAGATGACAAAGATCAACGCGCTAATGGGATTCATATGGATCTCCTGTGGTGAATTGGGTGACGCAGTAGAAGCGTTAGGGCGTGGTGAATTCGCGATGGTGGCGGATCGGGCGGCAGTGCGCCTGTCGCCGATTCTGCCGCGTCCGGCCAGCATGCGAAACCAGATCATGAAGGCCAGGATGAGAATGAAGATAAGGCCGAATTGGTTGGAATGAGTCATGACCCGCGCCTCGCCAGTTCGCGCAGCGCATCCGCCAATTCCTCCAGACTCACGCCCGCCGCCTGCGCCTGGGCCGCGACCTTTGCGGCCAGGACACGAATCTCGGCACTGCGGCTTCGGGGCTTGGGTTTTTCCGCCACGAAACTGCCGCGGCCCTGTACCTTGATCAGCAGTCCCTCTGCCTCGAGTTCGGCATAGGCTCGTTGCACCGTGTTGAGATCGATCGCCAGCGCCACCGCAACTTCCCGCATGGTGGGAAGTTGCGCGCCCGGCATGAGTTCACCACGCCCGATCGCAGCGGCGATCTGGTCGCGCACCTGCACATAGATGGGAACGCCGCTATCCTGAAGGGTCAGCCAGCCCAGCATGAAAAAATTGTATGATAATATTCATACAATTAATAGGCCCCTCCGGCCTTCGCAACTGACCGATGCTCCGCGCCACCTCTCCCCCAAGTGCTCCGCAGGGGAAGGTCACGATCAACCCTCGGCTGGCCCGAACCGATCAGGAAAGGCTGGCGCAAAACCTCTGGATGCGCCTGCAAGCCTCTTCCAGCACCGCATTAGAAGTCGCGTAGGAAATGCGGAAGAAGGGCGACAGGCCGAAAGCGGCCCCGTGCACCACCGCCACGCCTTCCGCTTCCAAAAGCTCGCTGGCGAAATCGGCGTCCGTCTGGATCGCTTTCCCGTTCGGCGTCTTCATGCCGATCAGCTTGCGAATCGAAGGATAGACGTAAAAGGCACCTTCGGGCTTGGGACATTCCAGGCCCTTGGCCTGATTGAGCATTGACACGACCAGATCGCGCCGCCCCTCGAACAATTTTTGGAATTCGGGAATGAAATCCTGCGTCCCATTCAAGGATTCCACGGACGCCCATTGCGAGATCGAGGCCGCGCTGGTAGCCGATTGAGATTGGAGCTTGGCCATGGCCTTGATCAAATCTTCCGGCCCCGCGCAATAGCCGATGCGCCAACCGGTCATGGCATATGCCTTGGAGACCCCGTTCATGGTGAGGGTGCGCTCGTAGAGCCTGGGCTCGATCTCTACCACGGTGCGGAATTTGAAGCCCCCATAGACGAGATGCTCATACATGTCGTCGGTGAGCACCCACACCTGCGGATGCTTGAGCAGCACTTCGGTAAGCGCCTTCAATTGCGATTCGCTATAGCAGGCGCCGGTGGGGTTGGAGGGTTGGTTGAAGATCAACCATTTGGTCTTGGGCGTTATGGCTTTTTCCAGCGCCTCAGGCGTTAATCGGAATCCGTCCTCCAGCCGTGTCTCGATCACTACGGGCTTTCCGCCGCCCAGAAGAACGATGTCGGGATAGGATACCCAGTAAGGGGCCGGCACGATCACCTCGTCGCCGGGATTCAATGTGGCCAAAAGCGCGTTATAGATGATCGCCTTGCCGCCCGGCGCCACGAAAGTTTGGGACGGTTTATAGTCGAGGCCATTCTCGCGCTTGAATTTTCTGGCGATGGCGACGCGCAGTTCGGGAATGCCTTCCACCGGCGTGTATTTGGTCTCGCCGCGCCTGATCGCGGCGATGGCGGCATCCTTGATATTGTCGGGCGTGTCGAAATCCGGTTCGCCCGCGCCCAACCCGATCACGTCGCGTCCCGCCGCCTTGAGATCACGCGCCTTCTGCGTCACCGCAATTGTGGGTGAAGGCTGAATGCGATTGAGCGACTGGCTGAGGAAATCCTTGGGCAGCGGCATGGAACGTCCTTCACGGAGTTGCCGTTTCCCCTATCAATCCGACCATTCAGGAGCAAGACCTGCCAGCTTCATGACGGTTATGTCCACATTTAACCTCTGCTGGTCTAGGCTTTCTTCCCCCTGCTTGAGTCGAGGCAAATGCGCAAATTCGCGGTGATCTTGGCCATCCTGTTGCTCGCGGCCTGCGCCAAGCAGACGCCGCCACAGGGGCGTTGGGAAGGCGGTTACGACGGACACGGCGTCTTGGTAACGGCACGGGTGGAAGTGGGGCCTGACGGCATGGTCCGAGTGAGCGCACCCGATATCACGAATGCCGACAGCACAAAGCCCGAACAGTTGCGAGAGATGCGCGCTCGCCTGGCCGCCGATCTTGCCATCGCGTGGGACGGCGTCGAACCGCGCCCCTTCGATTTCGACGGCACTACCTTCCGGAAGCCGGGCGGTATCGCGCCCCAGATGGTGTGGGACAAGGCTTCCAATCAAATGACGCTAGAAATCTACATTGGCGCCAATTCGGCGCTGGAGGTGCCGCTTCGGCCCGTGGACAATTTCCACGACAATCCTTGGCCGGCTGGGTGAGCTAAGGCCCAAGTGCGTTGCGTCGCGCTTGCCGGGAATCGGCCTTTCAGGCCCATTTGTGAAAGGCGAAATACGAGGCCGCCACGATCAGCGCAAATGCCACGCCGTGATTCCATTTGAGCGGTTCGCCTAGATAGGTCACCGAAAAGATCGCGAACACGATCAGTGTGATCACTTCCTGCATAGTCTTGAGTTGGGCCGCGGAATAAACCTGATGGCCAATGCGGTTGGCGGGCACGGCAAAGCAATATTCCAGGAACGCAATGCTCCAGCTGATGGGGATCACCCATAGCAAGGGTGCGGCTGGAAATTTCAACTGGCCATACCAAGCGAACGTCATAAAGACATTCGAGAAGCAAAGGAGAAGAATTGGCGCGATATAGACCCACGACATGAAAAACCTCTTGTAGAACACACTGAATTCGCTGCTGTTTTAGCTGCACCAAAATTGGGCAATCATGTTCCCACCCTTTTGTTTCGCCGCGCCTCTGCGGAGGACCGGTTGACGACATTCCATTACAATTTTAACCGCCGCCGACCTTCCACCCTCACGACGCGAGGGTCTAGCTTTCCGGTCGGCTCTGTGTCCGTTCGGCGCTCCACCAAGGGATACAGGCAATGGGACGGTCGGACCGGCTTTGGTGCCCCCCACGTAAGGCCATCAGTCCGGCCGTCCACTCTTGGTTCCAGCTGTGCCAAGACCGCAACCCTGCCCGTTTTAACCACCGCCGCGACAAAGGTTTACAGTCCGCACCCTTGTACAAAAAGGACTTCTGGCCATATTTGCGTCCATTGCCGCGCGCCGGTATTAGGGTGCGCCAACGGGGGGGCCGGCAGGCTTCACACTAGTTTGATGAGCATTCGATGAAAGCGATATTCCGCGGTCTTTCCGTTAGCATGCTTGCCCTAGTGGCAGCTGGTTGCCAGACCCCCAACCCCACCCCGCTCAATCGCGCCGGAGACGTGCCCAATGCATTTACCGCGCCGGTGGTGGACAACCAGTCGCCGGTCTGGCCTGACGCCGATTGGTGGGTGAACTTCAAGGCCGACGAATTGCCGGCCCTGATGGAAACGGCGCAGAAGGAAAATCTCGACATCGCCGCCGCCGCCGCGCGCGTGATCGAAGCCGAGGCTACCGACGCCGAGGCTTTCGCGAATCTTCTGCCGGTGGTCAACCTGCAGGCCACGGGCACTCGTGCCGATACGCGCGGAGGGAGTTCA
>DATFSP010000170.1:0-37037 GCA_035262545.1 Rhizomicrobium sp.
TGGCCAAGTCGCCGGAGCTCAAGGAATTTGAAGGTGATGTCGCCGACAGCGGCGAGGGCCGCTGGACCATCGAGGCGGCAATCGATGAAGCGGTTGCCGCGCCCGTCATCACTTCGGCGCTCTATGCCCGTTTCCGCTCGCGGATCGAGCATAGCTTCGGTGAAAAGCTACTTTCGGCCATGCGCAACGAATTCGGCGGCCATATCGAAAGCATCACTCCGGCGCACAAAGCCAAAGACAACAATAAATGAGCGCCAGCCACAAATCGCTGCCGCCCAATTGCGCGATCGTGATCTTCGGCGCCAATGGTGATCTCACCAAAAGGCTGATTGTGCCAGCACTCTACAATCTGGGCCGCGCGGGGCGGCTGCCCGAGCGCCTGGCGCTCATCGGCGTAGACCACAATACCAAGACTTCTGACCAATGGCGCGATGGCTTGCGCGATTTCCTGGAACAGTCGCTCAAGAAAGGAAGTGAAGGCTCAAGCAGCAGCGTCGAGGACCGTCTGTGGAAACTCATCGCCGAAGACATGATCTTTCTCAGAGGCGATTTCGAACAGGACGATACGTACAAGCAATTGACCCAATGCCTGGCAGAAGTTGATAAAAAAAAGAGTCTCGGCGGCAACGTGCTCTTCTATATGGCGGTGGCTGACCGTTTCTTCGGGACAATCGCGGGCAAGCTGGGTGAGGCGGGCCTGGTCAAGCAAGACCAGAAACGTTTCCGCCGCCTGATCGTGGAGAAGCCTTTCGGCCACGATCTCGAATCCGCCAGGGCGCTCAACGCCTGCCTGCTCAACTATCTCAAGGAAGACCAGATCTATCGGATCGACCATTTCCTGGGGAAGGAAACGGTTCAGAACATCATGGCTTTGCGTTTCGCCAACGGCCTGTTCGAGCCGATCTGGAATCGCGATCGCATCGACCATGTCCAGATCACGGTGGCGGAAAGCATCGGTATGGAGGGCCGCGGCAATTTCTACGAGAAGACGGGCGCGCTTCGCGACATGGTGCCCAATCACCTCTTCCAGTTGGTGGCTATGACGGCGATGGAGCCGCCCGTCTCCTTCGATGCCGAGGACATCCGGGCCAAAAAGGCGGAGATGTTCCGTGCGGTGCATCCCCTCACCTTGGCCGACGCCGTGCGCGGCCAGTATGACTCCGGTGTGGTGGGCGGCCAGAAAGCAGTGGCCTATCGCGAGGAGGCAAACGTTGCCTCCGATTCCAATGTCGAAACCTATGTGGCCTTGCGGCTGATGATCGACAATTGGCGCTGGGCAGGCGTGCCCTTTTTCCTGCGAACGGGAAAAAGACTCTCGCTGCGAGCGACCGAGATCGCCATCCGCTTCAAGCGTGCGCCTTATGCGCTATTCCGCGCCACCCCGATGGATGAATTGGACGCGGATTGGCTGATCCTGCGCATCCAACCGGACGAAAGCATTCGCCTCAGGTTCAACGCCAAGCGGCCCGGTCCGGCCATGATGCTGGAAAGTGTGGCAATGGATTTCAAATACAAGGATTGGTTCAAGCAGGCTCCAGCGGTGGGATACGAGACCTTGATTTATGATTGCTTGATCGGTGATCCCACTCTGTTCCAGCGCGCCGACCAGGTGGAAGCGGCTTGGGGCGTGGTCGAACCTGTGCTGCGCGGCTGGGCGATCAGCATGCCCCGTCATTTTCCAAATTACGACGCCGGCAGCGAGGGTCCCTCCGCCGCCAATGACCTTTTGGCACGGGATGGCCGCTCCTGGCGGGCGGTGAAATGAGCATTGCTGGGCGCATCGAGGTCGTCAAAGACCTGGAGACCTTATCCGTCCAGGCGGCGGAACTAATCGCCGACCATATGCGCGAATCCGAAGGCCCTTTCCGGCTGGCGCTATCAGGGGGCAACACACCCCGAGGCTGCTATCATCATCTGGCCCGTCTGCATCAACTGCCTTGGGACAAGGTCGAGGTCTATCTCGGCGATGAGCGTTTCGTCCCGCCCGATCATCCCCACAGCAATTATCGCATGATCCGCGAGACCCTGTTGAAAAACATAGCGCCGCGGGGAGTTTTCGCCATCCCTACAGACGGGACCCCTCAACAAACGGCTCACGCTTATGAGGAGATGCTGCGTCAGCAGTATGGCGGCAGTGTCCTTGTCGCGGGCCAGCCTTTGTTCAATCTGCAGTTGCTGGGCCTAGGCGAGGACGGGCACACCGCTTCCCTGATTCCGGGCCAGCCGGTCCTGCAGGATCATACACATTGGGTCGCGGCAGTGCCGGAGGGCCGGGACGAACCCCGCATCACGCTCACATATCCCGCGCTTGAATCGAGCCGGTTGATCCTGTTCTTGGTCTCCGGCGCGGCCAAGCGGGATGTGCTGACGCGCGTGCGCGCCGGCGATCCCGCCTTTCCGGCGGCGCGGCTTCGCCCGCAAGGCGAGGTGGTCTGGCTGGTGGATCGCGCGGCGGCGGGCGCTTAAGCATGCGCATCGAGGACTATGCCGTTATCGGGGATTGCCACACCGCCGCGTTGGTGGGCCGCGACGGCTCGATCGACTGGCTGTGCATGCCGCGTTTCGACTCGGATGCATGTTTCGCAGCGCTTTTAGGGACTCCCGAACATGGGCGCTGGCTGATCGCGCCAGTTCGCAAGAGGAAAAAGGACGCGCCCCCGCATGTAACCAGGCGCTATCGCGGCGACAGTTTGATCCTGGAAACACTGTTCACGACCAGGACCGGTTCGGTGAGGCTGATCGACTTCATGTCACTGGGCTCTGGCGACAGGTCGCTAGTGCGAATCGTGGAGGGCGTAACGGGCCAAGTCGCGATGGAGACCGAACTCGTCATCCGCTTCGATTACGGCGTCACCATTCCCTGGGTCAGCCGAGCCGATTCCAAGACGATCACTGCCGTCGCCGGTCCGCATCTGCTTTGCCTACGCACGCCTGCGCCGTTGCATGGCGAGGATATGCGCTCGGTGGCGCAGTTTACGGTGAGGCGCGGCGAGCGGCTGCCATTCGTGATGAGCTACAGCCCCTCGCAACTTCGGGTGCCGCCGGTGATCGACGCCGATATTGCCCTGGAAGAGACGGAAAAGGAGTGGGGCGATTGGGCCGGACTTTGCAGGCTCAAGGGCAAATGGCGCAAGCAGGCGATGCGTTCACTCCTCACCCTGAAGGCTCTGAGCTATAGGCCAACGGGAGGCATTGTCGCCGCCGTCACGACCTCGCTTCCGGAACGAATCGGCGGTGGCCGCAATTGGGACTATCGATATTGTTGGCTTAGGGATGCCACGTTTACGCTGCTGGCTTTTCTCAATGCTGGCTATACAGAAGAAGCCAATGTCTGGCAGCACTGGATGTTGAGAGTAATTGCGGGCGCCCCCGAACAGCTCCAGACCATGTACAACGTGATGGGCGAGAAAAGACTGGACGAATTCGAGCTTCCGCATCTGCCTGGCTATGAAAATTCACGGCCAGTAAGGATCGGCAACGCGGCTGCTCGCCAGTTCCAGCTCGATATCTACGGCGAGCTCGCCGACGTGATGAGCCAGGCCCGCAAAGGCGGCTTGCCCGTGCCGCCGCGCCGGACCGAAATTCGCAACATCTTCCTCAGGCACCTGAAGAAAATCTGGCGCGACCCCGACGAGGGGATCTGGGAAATCCGAGGGCAGCCCCAGCATTTCGTCCATTCCAAGGTGATGACATGGGTGGCGTTCGACCGTGCCTCACGCTCGCTGCAGGGACAACGCCGCCGTTCGGCGCATTTGCGCAAATGGGCGGACATCATCCATCGCGACATCTGCGCCAATGGCATCGATCCCGAACGCGGATGCTTCGTGCAGGCCTATGGCTCGACCAAGTTAGACGCCAGCCTTCTGCTCCTGCCTTTGGTGGGATTCCTGCCGGCGCACGACGTACGCATCCGCCGCACCGTGCAGGAAATAGAAAAGCGGCTGCTCCATAAAGGATTGGTGTCACGCTATGAAACTGAGACCGGCGTCGACGGGTTGCCGCCGGGGGAAGGCGCATTTCTTGCCTGCAGCTTCTGGCTGGCCGACAATTATACTCTGATGGGGCGCCGCAAGGACGCCTTTCGTCTTTACAATCGGCTCAGGCGGCTTGCTAATGATGTGGGATTGTTCGCAGAAGAATACGACCCCGAAGCCCGCCGTCAGCTGGGCAATTTCCCCCAAGCCTTTTCGCATGTCGCACTGGTCAACACCGCGCTCAACCTGATGATCGAGGAAGAAAGCCATCAAAATGGCCCCAAGAAAAAGAAACGCAAGCGAATCGTCCGCTACCAAGATACTGGCCATCGACGTCGGCGGCACGGGACTCAAGGCGGCGGTGATAGACACCAGAGGCCGTTTCCTCAGTGAGCGGCTCAAGGTCAAGACGCCGCATCATTGCAAGCCGGTCAAATTGGTTGCGATGCTGGCGGAGTTGGTCTCGCCGCTCAAAGGCTATGACCATGTCTCGATTGGATTCCCCGGTTATGTACGCGACGGCAAAGTCTTCACTGCGCCGAATCTGGGAACCAAGGCCTGGGCAGGATTCCGTCTTGCTCAAGCGATACACGAGAAATTGGGCAAACCCACGCGCCTCAACAACGATGCCGATGTCCAGGGCCTCGCGGTGATATCCGGCAAGGGTTTGGAGTTGGTTTGCACTTTAGGCACGGGGTTCGGCACGGCCTGGTTTCGAGATGGTGAGCTTTTGCCGCATATGGAGCTGGCCCATATGCCCATTCATCACAAATCCGATTTCGACGGCTATATCGGCGATGCCGAGCGCAAAAAGATCGGCAACAAGGCGTGGAACAAACGGGTGAAGGAGCTCATTCCCATCCTCGCCACCGTGATGAATTACGACCGTCTTTACTTGGGCGGCGGCAATTCGCAGCGCATCACATTCAAATTGCCTGGAAACGTCACCCTGGTCTCCAACGATGCCGGCCTGGAGGGTGGCGCCTTTGTTTGGCATCCCAAGGGGCCGCGCAGGACGCCCTGACGAGAAGATTTGCCCGGCCAGGGAACTTCATTTTTTCTGAGGCGTTCCCACGGGTGCGCGCGTGTGTTTTGGCGATTTTGAAGCAGCTTTTTTGAGACAAACGCATGTTGAACAGGACGATGCCGCCTGTGCGTAAGAATGCGGCTCTTTTCCTCGACATCGACGGCACCCTGCTTGACACGGCGCGCACGCCCGAAGCGGTGGCGGTGCCGGACGATTTGAAGACCAACCTTCAAAGGCTTCACGATTTATTGGAAGGTGCGCTGGCCTTTGTAAGCGGGCGCTCGCTGAAGGCGATCGATTGCCTGTTTGCGCCGCTCAGAATTCCTGCAATCGGCAGCCACGGTGCGGAGGTGCGCGGGACCGACGGGACGCTCCGCACCCTCGCCGGTCCAATGGCAGCGCCTGTGCGGGAGTTGCTGCTGCAACTGGTCCAAACTCACCCCGGTACTTTGCTGGAAGACAAAGTTTATACGCTGGCTCTTCATTACCGGCTTGCACCGGAAGCAAGGCCCGCCCTGGAAGCAGCGTTGAAAGACCGACGCGCGCTGTTCGAGGCTGCGGGCGTAATGTTGCTGCATGGCAAAGCTGTGATCGAGGCCAAGCCTTTAGGGATCGACAAGGGTGTGGGTGTGCGCACTTTGTTGGAGGAAAAGCCTTTCCAAGGCCGTGTTCCTCTGTTTGGCGGCGACGATACCACCGATATGGATGTCTTCCATATACTTCCGGAGCTGGGCGGGAAGAGCTTCTCCGTGGGCCGGCACTTCCGGGGCGTGGATTATCGTTTTCCCTCGCCCCATGCGGTGCGCCAATGGCTGGCGCATTTGGCCGAGGGGGGAATTACCGAATGACATCCCAGCCGCTCGATCTTGCGGTGGTCGGCAATGGCCGTACGGCGGCCTTGGTGGATCGCAATGGCCGCGTTGTCTGGTGGTGCTTTCCCCGGTTCGATAGCGATCCCATTTTCTGCCGGCTGATCGCGGGCGATGAGGAAAAAGGGTTTTTCGATGTCGTGCTGGAGGGCTTTTCCCACAGCCAATCGCGCTATGAGCGCAATACAGCAACGGTGGAAACGCTCCTCACCGGCAAGGATGGAGCGGCGGTCAAAATCACCGATTTCGCGCCCCGCTTCCGAAATTTCGACCGCACTTTGCGCCCGCCGCAATTGATGCGCCGGATCGAGCCCATGGCGGGCATGCCGCGCATCACCATTCGTCTTCGTCCCACCCAGGATTATGGCAAGCCGATGTCGCGGCGCGTGGCGGGCTCCAATCACATCACCTATGGCGAGCCCGCTTTGGTTCGGCTCACTACCGACGCGCCGCTTTCCTATATCGAGGAAGAGACCGTTTTCGCACTGGTTCGTCCGCTCACTCTGGCCCTGGGCGCGGACGAACCTTTTTCTGGAGAGCCCGCCACAACTGGCCTCGAATTTCTGCATCGCACGAACGAATATTGGCGCGAATGGGTGCGCCGCATTTCCATCGCCTATGAGTGGCAGGAGGCCACCGTCCGCGCCGCCATTACGCTCAAGCTTTCTAATTTTGAGGAAACGGGCGGCATCGTCGCTGCCCTCACCACTTCGCTGCCGGAAGCCCCACATTCTGGCCGCAATTGGGACTATCGCTATTGCTGGCTAAGGGACGCCTATTTCGTCGTGCGGGCGCTCAACCGTATAGGAGCCACGAGGACCATGGAGGATTTCGTTGCCTTTCTCTTTTCCATCGTGGGGGAGGAAGAAGCGCTGAAGCCCGTCTATGGCATCGTACCTTCGCGGGACTTGAGCGAATGGATCGCACCGGACTTGAAAGGCTTCGAGGGCCACGGGCCGGTCCGGATCGGCAATGCGGCGGTGACGCAAAACCAGCACGACGCCTACGGCAGTGTGATCCTATCAGCCGTACCCATGTTCTTCGACAAGCGGCTGCCCAGGCCGGGCGGCGAACCCCTGTTCCGGCTGGTCGAGAAAATGGCGCGGCAGTGCGCGGCGCTGGCTCTGGAGCCCGATGCCGGCATTTGGGAATATCGGGGGCGCAAACGCGTTCATACTCATTCCGCGGCCATGTGCTGGGCGGGACTGAGCCGCGCTGGCGCCATCGCCCAACGATTGGGTTTCGCAGACCGTGCGGAACATTGGCAAGGCCTTGCCGATCAGGTTGAGCGCGTGATCCTGGAACGCTGCTGGAACGAGAAGCGCAAGGCCTACACTGCAGCTATCGATACCGAGGACATGGATGCGAGCGTTCTGCTGCTGCCGGAATTGGGTCTGCTCGACAGCACGGATCCACGTTTCGCCTCCACGGTGGCTGCGATCGAAACGGAGCTGGTCAGGGGCCGCCACGTGCTGCGCTACGCCGCTCAGGATGATTTTGGCGTGCCGGAGTCGGAATTCCTGGTGTGCCGTTTCTGGCTGATCGACGCTTTGTGCCTGCTGGGGCGGCAAGAGGAGGCGCGGGGCCGCTTCGAAGATGCGCTCGGTCTGCGCAATCATTACGGGCTCTTCGCCGAGGATATCGATACCAAAACAGGCCGGCTGTGGGGCAACTTTCCTCAAACCTATTCCATGGCAGGTCTGATCCTGAGCGCCATGCGTCTCAGCAAAAGCTGGGAGGAACGTTATTGGCACGCATCTTCATAATTTCCAACCGCGTTGCGACGCCCACGGCCAGCCTTCATGCCGGCGGGCTGGAAGTTGTGCTGAAGGCAACTTTGAAGAACCACCCCTGCGTCTGGATGGGCTGGTCGGGCGAAATCAAGGCCCATCCCCGGACCCGCACACTGCAACAGAAGAAGAATATTTTCATTGTGAGCGACCTCACCAGCGAGGATTTCGACGAATATTACAGCGGGTTTGCCAACAGCGTGCTGTGGCCCGTGCTGCACTACCGGCTCGATCTGGCGGAATTTTCGCGCCGCGGTCTCTCCGGTTACTTGCGTGTCAACGAGCATTTTGCAGACGAAATGGTGAAGGTGCTGAAACAAGACGACATTGTCTGGGTGCATGATTATCACCTGATTCCGCTCGCCAAGGCGCTCAGGCAGCGAGGCCTGCACAATCGCATAGGGTTTTTCCTACACACGCCCATGCCCGCGCCCGAGATCATCGCCGCCATGCCCAATCATGAGCACCTGATCCCCGCGCTTGGCCATTATGATTTGGTGGGCTTCCAGACCGACAATGACGCGGCCAATTTCGCCCGCTATCTCGCCAACGAACTGGGCACTACCGCGCATATCTCTCGCCGCCTGGGCGGAGGTAGTCGCGTGATGCGCATAGGAACCTTTCCTGTGGGCGTGGAGACGCGGCAGTTCGCGCGGCTGGCGCGTCGGGCCATCAAGACGGATCTGGTGAGCAAGGTAATGGGGAGCATTCCGGGCTCGTTGATGATCGGCGTGGACCGGCTTGATTATTCGAAAGGCATTACCCTGCGGCTCGAAGCCTATGAACGATTTTTAGCGGCCAATCCGAATTGGCACGGCAAGATCACCTATCTCCAGATCACTCCCAAAAGCCGTTCCCAGATCAAAGAATATGCCGAGATGGAGGACGCGGTGAACGCCACAGCCGGGCGCATCAACGGCAACTACTCCGATGCCTCCTGGTCGCCCATGCGCTACGTCAACCGGCCCTACAGCCGCACAGCGTTATCAGGACTCTATCGTGGCGCGCGGGTAGCACTGGTGACGCCATTGCGCGACGGTATGAATCTGGTGGCCAAGGAATACGTCGCCGCTCAGGATGCCGCCAATCCGGGCGTGCTGATCCTGTCGCGCTTTGCGGGTGCGGCGGCGGAATTCAAACAGGGCGCACTTCTCGTCAATCCTTACGATCCCGATCAGGTGGCAGGAGCGATTGCGCGCGCGATGGCGCTGCCGCTTCCTGAACGCAAGAGCCGTCATGCCGCGCTGTATCGGGCACTGCTCGCCAACGATATTTCCGAATGGGGCGACAAATTCCTGGCTGCCCTCATGGGCACTAGAAAGTTCAATCTCAAGGGAATTCCAGCGCACGCCAGCTTCGAGGCGCCGTCCCTGCATCATTGATAGGTGGGCGGCAGAAGATTTAGGAGCGCCGCCAGCCCTATCACAGCGAGGCCCAATCTCAATTCCCATCCCGCGCGGTTTCGCAAGAGTGTCGCCGTCCCCTGTTGCCCAAGACGTGGCAGAAGACGGAAATGATTGGTCAACGCCAGGCCGATCATCGTGAATGCAAGAATAATCTTGAGTGCGAGCACGCCGGCGTAAAGTACATCATCAGGACCCGGACTGCCCAACAGCACCATGGCGGCATTGACCATACCTGTCATCACCAGAAGCGCGACCGCGACCATGCCCCATTCAGCGAAGAGTGCAACCGCCTCTTGCAGGCGGGCGGCCTTGGGCCGCTCGCCCAGCATCGCCACGAGCACGCACAGGCCCCCGACCCAATAGGCGGCGGTGAGAAGATGCAATCCGTCATTGGTTGCACCGATAGGCGCGAAGCCCCGCGGACTGGCGCCCGCGGCATGACTCGTGGCTGCAATCAGTCCCAGCCCAGCGCCCGAGAGCCAGGCCGTAATGCGTGTCCGCCCAAGCCAAACAGCGGCCACCAGAAGGACCAGCAGTACAAAACGGGCGAGCAGAATCCGGCCGGCGAATGTGGTGGCCATCCAGGACATCGCGTTTGGCCTGCCCATCAACCAGATCGGCGCGCTCGCCAGCGCCATAAGAGCTGCGATGCGTCGGCCCAGCGCGAGCCCTTGTCCTTCGAACGCTAGCTCCGGCACTTTGACAGTAAGCAAGGCCAGAAGGCAGGCGCTGCCGAACAGCGCCATCAGGCTTGCGTCGTGAAGGCCGCGCCCCAGCGCCGCAAGCGCCGTCATGGGCCCACGGTGAAGCGGAAGTGGCCATCGACGCGACGGCCTTCATGGCCCACCGAATGCCAGCTTACCATATACAAGCCGGGCGGCAGCCGCTGGCTGGGCAAAAGGCGCAAGATTGGGCCGTCGATTTTGACGGGATCGGCAGTCCAGTTACGCCCGTCTTCGTCCAGCAACAGCGCACCGGAAAATGCTGGCTCCAGCGCTTCGCTGAATGTCAGCGTGATGCGTGACGGCGATCGCACCCGGGCGCCGTTGGCAGGCGACGATTTGATCAAGTGAGCGTTGGCGAGGGCTGGAGCGGAGGTGAGGAGCAGGAGAGCCAGGCAAGAAATGGACTTCATTCGGAGCAATCCAGGGATAGTGATTTGTTCTAGACTCCATGCCGTTCACCCGCTAGCCCATAAGTGCGGGCTCTGAGTTCGCTCATCAGGGCTTCGGGCGCCAAATGCTCAAGCTCAGGAAAAGGGATAGGGAAGCCCGGATGCATGCGGATTTCCGCGCCTATCCGGTCATGCACTTCCTTGAAGAGAAGCGACAGTCGCAATGTCTGGTGCAGGTGGCTTGCGATCTGGAACAAGCGGCTATTCTGTCCCTCGAAATAAAGCGGCGCTACCGGCGCCTGCGCCGCCAGGATCAGCCGGGCGGTGAAATTCTTCCATTGCGCGTCAACCGCGCGCGCATGCCAGATGCTGGGCGTCGTGGAGACACCGCCGGCGGGAAATACGATCAGGCATCCCCCTCCCGCCAGGTGGGCGCGCGCCTGAGCGCGCGATTTCAGGTTAACACCGATCGCCACCCTGGTCTCCGAAAAATCCACCGGCAAAAGATGCGGCTTGGTTTCTTCGGCGCGGTTGAGCACCGCATTCGTGAGAATGCGGAAATCCGAGCGGATGCGAGAGGTCAAGGCGCAAATGGCGAGTCCGTCAATGACCCCAAAGGGATGGTTGCAGACAATCACCAGTGCACCGCAGCGCGGCCACGCTTCGAGCGGAATTTTGTCAAACGCCAGTCGCAGATGGAGCCGCTCTATGGCCTCTTCCCAGAAATTTCCGGCCCCACCTTCCTCTCGATATCGGCGGTAGATGCGTTTCAGCCAAGGCTGGCCGGTCAGGCGCTCGATTATGCGGATGGTGAAACGTCTCAGCGGCGGGTCGCTGGGCGCGGCATAGGAGAAAGCCTCAAGCGGATCGCTGCTCATTGGGCGTCATGGAATATGACTCCCAGAGTATAGCGTTTTCCTGTGACAAGCGCGCTCACGCCGTGGCGGTGATTGACCGAATAGATCCCGCGTGTGCCTTGGACCGGGCGGCGATGGACTGCAAAGACAACGGCGTCGCCCAGTTTCAAAGGCACTACGCTGGCGCGGGACTGGGCACGGGGGCGTTGCTCAGTCATGACGAATTCGCCGCCCGTGAAATCTTCGCCCGGCTCTGACAGCAGAATCGCCACCTGCAGGGGGAAGATTTGGGCGCCGTAAAGGTCCTGATGAAGGCAATTATAGTCGCCGGGCCCATATCTTAGCAGCAAGGGGGTTGGTCGCTCCTGGCCCGCCAGATGGCAGCGCCCGAGGTAATCGGCATGTGTTGGGGGGTAGATCACGTCCTCTTGCCGCATTCCGGCCCAGCGATTGGCGATGGGTGCAAGCTTCTCATAAAGCGCGGCCCGCAGGCTGGCGACAGGTTCAGGCAGGGGATAGGCGAAGTATTTGTATTCGCCCCGCCCGAAGCCATGCCGCGCCATCACAATGGTGCTGCGGAATATTTCCTTGTCATAGAGGCTTTGCAATTTGGCGGAAGTTTTAGGGTCCATGAGTTTGGGAAGCAGCGCCCAGCCCTGGGCGTCCATTGAAGCCGCTACTCCATCCCAATCTTGCAAGAGCGTCATGCTGCTTTTTCGCGCTTGAGCAATTCCTCCTTGCGGGCCACGCCCCAGCGATAACCCGAAAGGCCGCCATCCGTCTTGACCACCCGGTGGCAGGGAATTGCCACCGCCAATTGGTTGGCGGCGCAGGCCTGCGCCACCGCGCGCACAGCTTCGGGCCGGCCGATTTTCCTGGCGACTTCGGCATAACTCTTTGTCGTTCCCGCGGGGATGGCGGCCAGCGCTTTCCACACGCGTTGCTGAAACGCCGTGCCACGAATGTCCAGCGGTAGATCGATACCTTTCCTGGGATGCTCCACCAGGCCCACCACTCGCGCCACCAACTTCTCAAATTTGGGGTCGCCGCCTACGAGACGCGCTTTGCTGAAACGGTCTTGGAGCTCGCGCAGCAATTTTTCCGCATCATCACCAAGAAGGATGGCGCAAACGCCCTTGTCGCTTGCCGCCACCAGTAAGGCGCCCAGCGATGTCTTGGCGATTGCGAATCGAATTTCCTCGTCGGTTCCGCCTGCTCGATAGCGGGTAGGTGTCATTCCCAGAAGCGATTTGGATTTTTCGTAGAAACGGCTGCCGGAATTATAGCCCGCGTCATAAATCGCTTGGGTGACACTGGCCCCGTCGCGTAGTTTCTCGCGCACCTTCTTGCCGCGATGGGCAACAGCATAGTCTTTTGGGGTTAGGCCCGTCACCGCCTTGAACACTCGGTGGAAATGATGCGGGCTCAATCCCGCCTTGGCCGCCAGACTTGCAAGTGACGGCATCGTCTCGCTGGCCGCGATGCGGCGCGCCGCTTCCGCCACTTTTTCGGCATGGGGGGCGGCTTTGCCCAGGTCGGGCTTGCAACGCTTGCAGGCGCGGAAGCCGGCCGCCCGCGCTTCGGCCGGTGTGGTGTGGAAGCGCACATTGGCGGGGTTGGGTAGGCGCGCAGCGCAGGACGGACGGCAATAAACTCCCGTTGTCTTGACCGAATACACGAACGCGCCATCGCTCGATTTGTCCCGGGCCACAATTTTGAGCCAGCGCGGATCGGCCTCGGCAGCGAGAGCGCGGCGTTCCAGAATATTCATTGTGAGGCACTCCAAATCATCGGCCCCATCTTGCCGGGCCGGCAGACGGCCCGCACTCCCGCCCTTGCGATCAAATCGAGCCCTGGAAGGACGACCAGGCCAGCAATATCCAGCCCACCACAAAACATACGCCGCCGACGGGCGTGACCAGCGCCGCCAAATGTGAGCCGGTCAGGGCCAGCACATAAAGCGAGCCTGAAAACAGGACAATCCCTGCGAGAAAGGCAGCCGCGGCCGCCCGCGCCGGCACCAATGCGGCCAGCGCGATGGCCAGTGTGTGATACATGTGATAACGCGCGCCTGTCTCGAATACGGAAAGTGCATCCGAGTTCACGCGGGCCTGCAGCCCATGGGCACCAAACGCGCCCATTATGACTACCAAGGCGCCATTGGTGGCTGCCACGCCAAGCCATTTCCGGTCCATGCGTCATCATAGACAGTGGAGAACCAACTGGGATAGGGATTTCACATACAGGCCCTCTTCCTGGAGGCCGGAAAGCAAGCTCCCATGGAGCTTTTTTTGCCAGCCGGCCAGGCGAAGCCGCTGGCAGGGGGAGGTTGCCTCAAGTAGCGAAGCGTAAGCGTTAAAGGTGCTTTGAGCGCTTGGCGAAAGAGACAGAAGGGGCAGAAACCTTATGACTGAATTTGCGACCGCGACCGACGGCGTCCGAATCGCCTATGAGCGGGCGGGCGAGGGTCCGCCTGTGGTGCTGGTCCACGGCTTCGGCTCGAGCCGGGTGCAGAATTGGAAATCCACCGGCTGGTATGATTCGCTCAACGAGGGGGGATTCTCGGTCTTGGCGATTGATTGCCGAGGTCATGGCGAAAGTGACAAGCCGCATGATCCGCTTTTTTATCATCACGACCGCATGGCCGAGGACGTTGCCACCGTGATGGATGCGGCCGGGGTCGCACGCGCTCCCTATATCGGCTACTCGATGGGTGGATTGATCGGCTTGCGCTTCTTGGCGCATTTCTCCGAGCGCGCGCCGCGTCTGGTGCTGGGCGGGGTGGGCGAGGCCTATCTCAACGGCCCGCGCGTCTCCGATCCAGAGCGGCGCAACATGATTGCCGATGCGCTGCTTGCAGAGAACAAAGATGGCATCCCCGATCCACGCGCGCGCATGTTTCGTGATTTCGCCGATCAACCGGGCAAGGATCGGCTCGCGCTGGCCGCTTGCATGCGCGCGATGACGCCGCCCTTGCCGCGCGAAGCTTTACAAAAGTTCATTATACCCGTCCTGGTGGTATGCGGCGACCAGGATAACGTATCAGGCGCCCCTGGCCCCCTTGCCGCCACATTTCCTCACGGCTCTGCCCAAATTGTGCCCGGCCGCGACCACATGTCGGCAGTAGGCGCACGCCTCACTCGCCAAGCGGCAGTTGATTTCTTGAAGTGCTGAAACCGGCGCCCGGCGCGGCGCGTTTTCTTTCGTATCGGGTGTTGTTCACCTTACCCGTCTCCGGCGCGATTCGTACATCCGTCCACGGAGTTTATACCGCAGGCGGAGTAGCGGAATGCGCAACTGCCATGTTTGCCCCGTGGAACCAATACGTTTCCGTATGCGAATACGCAAATGTCTTTGGAACACAGAGCTCTTGCTAGGGGCCGCGTCGAATCGCAGAACGCTTTCCGCGTCGGACCTGAAGGGATAACCGACCATACGAGCGAGGCGGGACTGAATTTGATGAATGATATAGTTCCTGCGCGGGTGGGCGTTCGCAACCGTTTGCTGGCCAAGATTTCGCCCCAGGATTGGGCACTGATATCGCCGTATCTGGAGATGGTTAGCCTGAAAGAACGCCAGGTGGTGGAGGTGCCCAACAAGCCCATCACCCATGTCTATTTTGTGGAGACGGGGGTGGTTTCCGTGGTTGCAGTGAATAAGGAGGATCACCGCATCGAAGTGGGTGTGATCGGCCATGAAGGTATGACAGGCGTGCCCCTGGTATTCGGCGATGACCGTGCCCAGCACTCGGCCTATATGCAGATCGGCGGCAATGGGCGGCGCATGCCGGCCATTGCCTTTTGCGAGGCTTTGAACCGCAGTTCCTCATTGCGCGGCCTGATGATGAAATCCATTCAGGCTTTCATGATCCAGACTGCACACACCGCGCTCGCCAATGGCCGCGCCAAGCTGGAGGAAAGGCTAGCGCGATGGCTGTTAATGGCCCACGACCGTCTCAGCACCGACGCGGTGCCGCTTACGCATGAATTCCTGGCGGTTATGCTGGGAGTGAGGCGCGCCGGTGTAACCGTGGCGCTCCATTCCTTCGAACGGCGCGGCTTGATCGCGGCAAGACGCGGCCAGCTCACCCTGGTCGATCGCAAGGGCATCGAACAGGTGGCAGGTAGTTTCTACGGCATTCCCGAAGCCGAGTTGAGACGCTTGATGGGCGAGTAGATTTTCCCCGCCCGGGTCGCCGGGGACATTATAAAGCTCCCTATGCTACCCCCCTTGTTCGAGTCCTGGTTCGCCACCAAAGGCTGGACGCCCAGACCACATCAATTGGCGCTGGTGGAAAGCGCTAGGAATGACGAAAGCGTGCTTTTGGTGGCCCCTACCGGCGGCGGCAAGACTTTGGCCGGTTTCCTGCCAAGCTTGATCGACTTGTCCAACCGGCCCAAACATTCCCGCGCCCGCAGATTGCACACGCTCTACATCTCGCCACTCAAGGCGCTGGCGGTGGACGTGGCGCGCAATTTGGAAACCCCGGTCGCCGAAATGGAGCTGGCTGTGACGGTGGAAACCCGCACCGGCGACACGCCGGCCGCGCGCCGTCAACGCCAACGTTATGCGCCTCCCGATTTCCTGCTCACCACGCCCGAGCAACTGGCCCTACTTTTGGCCCACCCGCGCAGCCCTCAATTGTTCGAAGGCGTCAGGACTGTGGTGCTCGACGAGTTGCATGCACTCTACAATTCCAAGCGGGGTGACCTTCTGGCGTTGGGACTGGCGCGGCTGGCCCAACTCGCGCCGCATCATCGCCGGGTGGGTCTTTCCGCCACGGTGGCCGATCCCCGGCCATTGCAACGTTTTCTGCTGCCCCAACCGGATGGCGCGGAGAGGCTTGCGGAGCTTGTCACGGCCAAAGGCGGCGCCGTGCCCGAGATCGCCATCAGCGCGTCGGATTCCTATGTGCCTTGGGCGGGACACTTGGCGCGTCACGCCATGCTGGATGTGATGGCGGCGATCGCCGATGCCAAGACAGCGCTTGTCTTCGTCAACACCCGCAGCCAGGCCGAGCGCACGTTCCAGGAATTATGGCGCCTGAACGAGAATAATTGGCCCATTGCGCTGCATCACGGCAGCCTGGCCCCCGAACAGCGCCGCAAGGTCGAAGCGGCGATGGCAAAAGGAAGCCTCCGAGCCGTGGTCTCGACCTCGACGCTTGACCTCGGCATCGACTGGGGCGCAGTGGATAAAGTCATCTGCATCGGGGCGCCCAAGGGCGCGGCCCGGCTGGTGCAGCGTATTGGCCGTGCCAATCACCGCCTGGAAGAACCCAGCGCTGCGCTTCTGGTTCCCGCCAACCGGTTCGAGGTGCTGGAATGCAATGCCGCTCGCGATGCGGTGCTGGCGGGAGAATTGGACGGCGAACGGCAGAAGCAGGGAAGCCTGGATGTGCTATGCCAGCATATCTGGGGCATGGCCGTGGCGGCGCCCTTCGAGTCCGATGCGCTTTACAAAGAGGTGTGCTCAGCCGCGCCTTATGCGGACCTCGGCCGCGCCGATTTCGATTCGGCGCTGAACTTCGTCGCGACCGGGGGCTATGCGCTCAAAAGCTACGACCGTTTCGCTCGGCTGAGGCAGCTTCCCGACAGCCCCTCTACCAAAAATATCTGGCGCCTGGCCCATCCCCGCCTGGCCCAGGCTTACCGCCTGAATGTGGGCGTGATCGTAGAAGACCCGATGGTGGAAATCCGCCTCCAATCGCGGGGCAAGCCCGCAGGGGCGGGCGGGCGCAGGCTGGGCCAATTGGAGGAATATTTCGTCGAGCAATTATCGATTGGCGATACCTTCGTCTTCGCCGGTGACGTGTTGCGCTTCGAGGGCCTGCGTGACGACGCGGCCTATGTCACCCGCACCCAGGACCCCGAAGCGGAAATCCCCAGCTACAACGGCGGCAAATTTCCGCTCTCAACCTTCCTGGCTCAGCGGGTGCGGGAAATGGTCTCCAGTCCGGAGCGCTGGCATCATCTGCCCGAGCCGGTGCAGGAATGGCTGAAAATCCAGGAATGGCGCAGCGTCATTCCCAAGCCCGGCCAATTGCTGGTGGAGTTTTTCCCGCGCGGCAACCGCCATTATCTGGTGTGCTATCCGTTCGAGGGGCGGTTGGCGCATCAAACCCTGGGCATGCTTCTCACCCGAAGGCTGGAGCGCGCGCGTGCCAAGCCCCTGGGCTTCATAGCGAATGAATATGCCCTCGCGGTGTGGGCAGCGCGCGGCATGGAAGGCCTCGACATGGGAAAATTGTTCGACGAAGACATGCTGGGCGACGATCTCGATGCCTGGCTGGCCGAGAGTAATCTTTACAAGCGTACCTTTCGCAACTGCGCCATCATTGCCGGGTTGATTGAACGCAAATATCCCGGCAAGGAAAAAAGCGGCAGGCAGGTGACTTTCTCCTCCGACCTGATTTATGACGTCCTGCGCGAGCATGAACCCGACCATGTGCTGCTGCGGGCGACCTACCAGGACGCTGGAACAGGGCTCTTGGATATAGCCCGCCTATCCGACATGCTGAGGCGCGTAAGAGCGCGAATCGTGACAAGAAAGCTCGATCGGGTGTCGCCACTTGCGGTGCCGGCGCTATTGGAGATTTCGCGCGAGATGGTTGCGCGGGGCGAAGTGGACGAAGAGATTTTGCGCGAAAGTGAAGACGCGCTTGTAGCGGATGCAATGCGTGTGGATTGATCTGAGTGTCAGCGTGAACGGCGAAACGCTGGTCCTGGACAAATCCGGCGCCGCCTGGTGGCCCCGCACGGCCACCCTGATTCTGGCCGACCTCCATTTCGAGAAAGGCAGTTCCTATGCCCGTTTTGGCCAGTTCCTGCCGCCCTATGACACGCGCGCGACCTTGTTGCGCGTGGCCGAATTGGTGGCGCGGCGAGCGCCTGTCCGTATGATCGCGCTGGGCGATAGCTTCCACGATCCCTTCGCGTGCGCGCGGCTTTCGGCCGGTGATTTCGAGATGCTGCAACGACTGGCCGCGTCGGTCCATATGCTTTGGATCAGCGGCAATCACGATCCACATCCGCCTGCGGCCCTGGGTGGCGCAGTCATGGCGGAATGGCGCGAAGGGGGTCTGGTGTTTCGTCATGAGCCGCGTCCTCACGCTGAGTCGGGCGAAGTGGCGGGACATCTTCACCCCTGCGCTAAGGTTTCCAAATATGGTCGGGGGGTCAGGCGGCGCGCGTTTGCCGCAAATAGCAGCCGTATACTGTTACCTGCATTTGGCGCTTATGCAGGCGGATTGGATGTGAGTGACCCTGCCATCTCGGGGCTGTTTGGTGCCGGTTTCCACGCCTTCATGCTGGGCGAAGAACGAGTCTATGCGATCCCGCGCCACGGAATTGGACGCAACGATGCGCGACCGGCGGCGCGAGGAATTTTGGTTCCCGGCTAGGAGCGAGCAGCGATGTGGACAAGCGTCCATGAGCGGACGAGCGATAAAGCCAGGACCAAAAGGACCGCGTCGTCAGGCCGGGCGGCGAAAGAGGAGCGAGGAAATCCATCCCATGAATATGGCCATCAGGATCGTCGCCAACCCGTAAAAGAATGCCTGGTTGTGGGCGAAATTGTAGAGCCGCCGCTCCAATCCAGTCTGGTCGATGAAAAGCGGCGTGGACTGTGCGCTGATCACAGTGCCGCCCCGGAAAAGAAAGACTTCGACGTTATATTGGCCTCGCTCGACGCCCGCCGGTACCGGTACATGAGCGCGGAACAGCGTATCGCTGAGAAATTCAACGCCCCCCGGCACCTGGGAATAGAGCTTGTTTTGCTCCAGATGGCGCAGCGCCGCCTGGCGGAAGGGTTCGTAATCATGGTGGCTGTGGACGGTGTTCGGCTTCAAACTTTGCAGACCGATCCCGTACCGCGACAGAACGGCGGCTGGAGCAATAGCGGAAAGAGGCCGCGTGCTCGCCAGGAAATAATAGGATGGCATGCCTGACAAGTTGGCGGCGTCGTGGTTGATCCAGATTCCCGCCACCCGGTCTCGCCGTCGCACGGTGATGTCGGTATCGGGACCGCGGACCACCACCACCACATCCTTGGCCCCGTGATTTGTGCTTTGCCCCTCGACCGCTCCGAACACGACTATATCGCTGCCCGTATAGTTAGATGTGATTTCAATCAGGTCTTGGCTCACGCCGGACACAAGCTCCTCAGCCCCGGCTGGCACTGCCATCGACAGAAACGCAAGGAGCAGGACCGGCCGCAGGAAGGGCATGCGCTATAATCCTGCCAGGCTGTAGAAATCCGAGGGCGGTATAACCAGTCCCCACAACAACCGTCCGGCTACGGCCAACACCAGAAGAGCGAGCAGTAGCCTCAACTGCTCGCCCCTCAACTTCGCTCCGGCGCGCACGCCGAACTGGGCACCAATCACGCCGCCCAGCACCAAGATTCCGGCCAAAACGATGTCCACGGCATAATTGTTGGTCGCCTGCAACAGCGTGGTGACGATCGCGACGGCAATGATCTGTACCAACGACGTGCCAATCACCACATTGGTGGGCATGCGGAGCAAATAAATCATCGCCGGGACCAGGATGAAGCCGCCGCCGATGCCCATGACCGCACTCATCGCCGACACCAAGAACCCGATGACCAGGGGTGGAATCACGCTAATGTAAAGGCGGGATTGGCGGAAGCGAGCCTTGAAGGGCAGGCCGTGTATCCAGACATGGTTGACGGGATAGATGCGGGCAGGGGCGTTGCCGCGCGCCTGTGCCTTGAGCGTCTTGAGGCTTTCGTCCAGCATGATCCCGCCAATAATGCCCAGCATCGGCACATAGGTTAGCGAAACGACCAGGTCCATCTGTCCGGCGTGACGCATGATGGCGAATAGCCAAACCCCGGCTACGGTACCTCCCAACCCTCCCAACATCATCACACCCGCCATTTTGAAATCGATGGCGCGTTTCTTCCACTGCGCAATGGCGCCTGAGATGGATGACGCTGTGATATGACTCAAGGTGGTGGCGACGGCGACCCCGGAAGGAATGCCGTAAAACACCAGAAGCGGGGTCAGCAAAAAGCCGCCACCCACGCCGAACAAACCCGAAAGGAATCCAACGCCCAGTCCCATGGCGAGAATGACGATCCATTGGACCGACATGTCCGCGATGGGGAGGTAGATTTCCATGGGCCCCGCCAAGGATGAGTGAGTCGCGAACCCCTCGCGATAGGAGAATGTGCGCGCCCATGCATTATGGGTCAACCGTGCATCGCTTTACGAATTGTCGAAAGATCAGCCGCCGATATCACCCGCGTCGGGCGGAACATTGGCGACGCGACTAAGTGGCTGCGGCTGGAAACTTTGCGCCGCGCGCTCGGCCGTCGCGCGGTCGCGGTCGGATAATTGGATCCTGAGCACCGATCGACGCGCCTCGGAATCGGCATCGCCCTGGGCGGCGGCGATCGAGTACCATTTGTAGGAATCGATCAGGCTCTGCGGCACGCCGTCCCCGCGCTCGTAGAGAACGGCAAGATTGAACTGCGAGTCCGGAAGCCCCAATTGGGCCGCTTTGGTGAACCAGCGTGCCGCCTCGTCCATGTTCGTAGGGCCGGCAGAGCCTTTGGCGTAAGCCATCGCCAGATTGTGCATGGCCTTGCGATTGCCCTGGCCCGCGGCGGCCAAATACCATTTTACGGCGAGCGCGGCGCTAGCATTCACGCCCAGGCCGCGCTCATACATGGTACCCAAACGAAACTGTGCCACCGGCTGGCCCGCCTCGGCAGCTTTTTTCAACCACGGCAGCGCATCACCGGCATCACCCGAGTCGAGATATTTCAGGCCGATGATGGCCTCCGCTGTCACATTGCCGCCATTGGCGGCGACCAGCATCTGATCGACGGATGGCGGCGGAACCGGCGCCGCGGCGCTTTCGGTTGCGGCTTGTGATGCGATTGGCGGTGGCGGCGCCACCTGACGATGGGACACGGAGGTCACCGCGGACGCGTTCGCCATGGTGGCGTGTTTGGGAATGGGCCGGAAAGGGTTATTCGCCTTGATAAAGCGCTGATTCAACATCAGGGCGCCCGCGGCGAGAAACAGGAGGAACAAAGTCACCAGTATCACCAGGTAATTTGGTCTGGATTTGCGCGCCTTTACGGGTCGATTCCAGCCAATAGTGCGAGTGGCCTGCTCCGTCTCAGCTTCGACCGCATCCTCGGCAGAGAGGGGCAGCACACTTTGCAGATAGTCCCGCTCGTTCCCCGGCGATTGCGCCAAGTCATCGGTGATATCCGGGGGCACGCCGAATTGATCGGCGAAATCGTCCTGATCGATATTGTCGGGCACGGCATGGGCAAGTGGCTCGGCCGTGGGATGATATTCTGCTCGGAGCGCGTTATCTCCCCAATGGTCCTCCAGCGCCGGTGCCGGTAATTCGGACCCCGACAGCACGAAAGATTCTTCATGCGGCGCCTCTTCGGGAATGCGTGCCAGGCCGGCCTTCAAATCCGCCAGCATGCTGGTATGGCTCTGCTCCAATAGCTCCAATCTTAGCGCGATTTGGTGGAACGCGTTTGGCAGACCGGCGTGAGGATCAGGCTCCGCCAGCACCTCGCGGATGGCCGACAAATCTTGCTCGATCGCCATCAGCCTGTGAGCCACCGCCAGACCGGGTCCTTCCAATTCCTCCACGCGCTTCTCGATCGCGGCCAGCGAGGCCTGTAGCGCCAGGCTGTTCCGCCTGACGTCGGCGAGGTTCCCGCCATACGCTTCAAACTGAGATTCGATCTCTTCCTGAACCTGCTCGACCGTCAGATGATGCGCGTCTTCCATTTGCGCGAGATGAGCCTTGAGCGCTTGGGCGGCCGCCTCGGCATCGGCGCGCGCCTGCACAAGCCTCAACGCCAACTGCTCCAGATTGCGGGCCAGCGACGCGACCTGGCCGCATGACTGAGCGGTGGCTTGGCCGAACTGATCGGCCAGACGCGACAGCCCCTGGTGCAGGCCCTTGACTGCCTCTTTCATCCCGTCGTGCAGTGCTACGTGCTCCAGCTTTCGCAGGCGCTCATCCAGCCCCGTCATGTGGCGGCCGAGTTGATCGAATGCCTGTGCCCGTTCATGCCTGGCACTGATGACTTTGCCGGTCGCCAGGCTCATTGTTCGATTGCTTTCAGACTGGCTGCGCGCAGCATCGTCGAACCCGCTGCCAACGCTGCGCAATTGTTCCTCGATGCGGCGATAAGTCTGCGAAGCATCGGCCTCGGCCTGCGACAGACGGGCCAGCATGTCCTCGGTATCGCTGTGTTTCGCGCCGGAGACGATGTCCGAATCTTGTTCGCCAAGGCTCGCCGGGACCGCGCCTTCGCCCAGCTCGGCGATGATCCGCCGGGTCAGCCATTCCCCTACCGACAAGCCTTCGCGCCGCGCGGCGGCCCGGGCGGCCTCCCGGGCTTCGGGCGGTATGCCGGCCACATTCCAAGGCAATTCTGCGCGCATCTCGAACGATTGGCCCAAATGGCCCCAAGCCACGGTAACTGCGACGAGATATAGTGTAAAGGAACGTTCGCAGTTCAATACGCTGTATACCCGGCGCCGGGTCAGTCATGCACAGATAGTTCACCGATGGTCCGCATTCTAGGGCAGGCCAGTTTCGCCGCCGGGCAGATGCTGCGCGGGCCGGGCCCCGGTGCCATCCTCCTTGGCCTTGGTCGAGTTCGAATTGTTTGCCACATCATTTATGGAATCACCCGCGGCCTTGGGCTTTAACCCCAGGTCGCTGGCGAACAATTCGGCTACATAGACAGTGTCGCCATTGACGGCTGCCCCCACGCCGGTCCGGTCATAGACCGGATAGGCCAAATTTTCACGATGCGGATCGCTCTTGACCCATTCGTCCAAAAAGCGCTGGGCAAAAACCTCGACATCCACGCCGCTGGCCTTGAGGTAATGCTGGGCGGCAAGATTTTCGCCTAAAAGGCCCTGCCATGTCGCGTCGTCGGCCATCAGAAGTGACGCCGAGGTGTCGCCGTTGGGGGCGGTATGGGCGAGATAATTCTTTTCCGCCATGTCGCGAGCCCTGGTCTCAGCGATCTTAGTGAGCTCCGGGTCGATGGCGAGCGCCTTGGCGCCCGGATCGAGCTTGAGCCGCTCTTCTTCCACCAAAGCGGCAATGCGCCGAGCAAGCGCCGGCATTTGGGTCCACGGATCGGGCGGCGGAGGGGGCGCCGGACTTACGCTGGCGCAACCGGCCAATGTGAAGCTCAGACAGGCAAGGGAAAGAAATCGCCGCATCCGCTCAGTGGAGAATCTCAAAGAGGCCTGCAGCGCCCATGCCACCGCCAATGCACATTGTGGCCACACCATACTTCGCTTTGCGGCGCCGGCCTTCCAGCAAGAGGTGGCCCACCATGCGCGCGCCCGACATGCCGTAAGGATGGCCGATCGAAATTGCGCCACCATTGACGTTGAGCTTGTCATGGGCAATCCCAAGTGTGTCGGCACAGTAAAGTACCTGGCAGGCGAACGCTTCGTTCAACTCCCAAAGATCGATATCAGCCACGCTGAGCTTGTGGCGATTGAGCAGCCTCGGCACAGCCAGCACTGGTCCGATGCCCATTTCCTCCGGCTCGACGCCCGCCACAGCAAAGCCCTTGAAAATACCCAGCGGCTTGAGGTTCTTTTTCGCTGCCATATCCTCACTCATTACCACCGAAGCTGAGGCGCCGTCGGCGAATTGTGAAGCATTACCGGCGGTAATGTATTTGCCTTGGGCGATCTTTTGACCGCCCATATGTACGGGCTTGAGCGCCGCCAAGCCCTCGAGTGTCGTGTCCGGACGGTTGCATTCGTCGCGGCTGACCGTCACTTCCACCATGCTCTCGGCGCCGCTGGCCTTATCGATATGCTTCATTTTGGTAGTGAGTGGCACGATCTCATCGTCGAATTTTCCTGCCGCTTGGGCAGCCGCGGTGCGCTTCTGGCTTTCAAGCGAATATTGATCGGCGCGCTCGCGGCTGATGCCGTACCGTTCCGCCACGATTTCTGCAGTCTCGATCATGGTCATCCAAAGCGCGGGCTTCACTTGAAGGAGATGTTCCTCGGTGAAATGATTGAGATTGATGCCGCCCATCTGCACCAGCGAGATGGACTCCACGCCGGAACCCACTGCGGTGTCGGTGCCGCCCATCATGATCTGCTGCGCCGCCATCGCCGCCGCCTGCAGGCCCGAGGAGCAATAGCGGTTGATCGTGACACCCGCTGTGGAGACAGGACAGCCCGCCCAGATTGCGGATTCGCGCGCGATATTGTTGCCGGTAGCGCCCTCGGGAAAGCCGCAACCCATGAAGACGTCCTCGATTTCGCCCGCGTCG
Source organism: Rhizomicrobium sp. (assembly GCA_035262545.1). Classification (GTDB taxonomy): domain Bacteria; phylum Pseudomonadota; class Alphaproteobacteria; order Micropepsales; family Micropepsaceae; genus Rhizomicrobium. The sequence continues at coordinate 24,364 of DATFSP010000170.1, forward strand.
ATTCCTGCCTTTGCAATGGCATGTTTGACAGCATGGCCGCCCATCACAGCACCGTGTGTCTGGTTGAAGCCCCCGCGCACCGATTTAGCGAGACCCGTGCGCGCGGTGGAAACAATTACGGCCTGTCTCATGCGGTGCTCCCAGAGCTTCGCGTGCGTCTTTCGGCGAAACTAGCGCGGCAACTGTTCGGCCGCCAGCGTGGGGTAGAGAAAGGTGAAAGTGATACTGGCAGCCAGTGCCACCACGCTCGTCCCAATGCCGACATAGAAAGGAAGCGACAAAAATGCCACGGCGCCGTCCGCCAGCGTCATGGCGGCGAAGCCGAGACCCCAAACAAGGGAGATCAACTGATTGACGCGCAGGAAAGCCTGCAGCGGCCAGTGCGGATGCAGGTGGGACACGCGGCTGGCATATTGCAAAGAAAAAGGCTTACCACGGAAAATTGAAACGAAGATCGCCAAGCACAGCACCCCGTCCACGACGGTGCGCACTACAGCAAGGGAAAGCTCAGGGAGAAAAAAGCCGCGGATCAGCGCAAGCAGCCCGAACAGGGCAAGGCTGACGCCGTCCAAAAGACGCAAACTGGGACTCTCGACGAAATCGCGGATCGTGACGACGAAGGACGCCGCGAATGCCAACCACAGGGCGAGGTCGGCGGATAGCCGCGAAAGAAGTGCAAACAGGATGAAAGGAGAAAAGCCGAAGAGAAGTGTCATGCTTCAGCCCGGATTGGCTTCGGCTCTTGAAGGAAAAAGGGCGGGACGTCTGCAAATGTCCCGCCCTTGGCTTTATTTCGCCGGCGCCGCCGCGGCGGTCGCCTCGGGTGGATTCTTTTTGATCTTGGCGTAGTCCGCCCACAAGCGCGTGATGCGCGCGGTGGCGGGACCGCCACCCTGCACCTGGCCGAAGGCCGCGATGGCTTCGTCATACTTGCCCTGCGCGACCAGCGACTGGCCAAGAACCATCGGCGGCTCGCTGGGGTCGGTCGCGCCGCCCTTGCTCATGGCAAGCTTCGCGGCGTCCTCGGCCTCCGGATACATTCCGTAACCGTAGAGAGCTTCCGCCAGCTTCGCATTGTACTGGCCATTCTGCTTCTGGCCGGCCGCAATCTGCTGAGGCATGGACTTCTTGTCGGCCTCGGCGCGGGCGGTGGGGTCGGGATAGCCGCTGCCGCCATGCTGCTGGGCTACCAGCGCGTCGCCGAAGAAGGTGGCGTGGCTGGCGGTCTGGCCGAACATATTGGCGTCCTGTGCCGAAGCGGTGGCGCCTACCGCGAACAGGAGGCGGCCCAGCCAAATGATGTCCAGGTCGCGGATGCCTTTGGACGTGATCGCCACGTCGATCATCTGCGTCCAGTCTTTCGGGTCGTTGTAATTGGCGACCAGCTGTTCGAGGGTCTTTTCGGCACCCGCTTCGTCCTTCTGCGCCACCTGGATGTCGAGCAGATTCTGCAGCGTGTCGCGCGAAGGCCTCTTGCCCGCGGCGGTATCCGCATCGATCTGCTTCTGGATCAGTGCTTGCGCGCCGGCGAAATCCTTGGCGTTGAAATAGGCCACCGTAATGGCGTTGATCACGGTTGGATCGGTGGGATTGAGCGCCTGCAATTGCTTGGCGTAGTTCACGGCCTTGTCGGTGTGTTTCTGGGAGTTGGCCAGGATCAGCGCCAGGCGAAGCATGTCGGCCTTGTCTTCAGCCGGCAGCGCCGGCGAGTCCACGGCGGCTTCGGCATCCTGGTCGGCAGCCGCCATATTGCTGGCCTTGGCTTGGATATTGAGGTCAATCTTGTTGATCCAGTAGTCATCTTCAGGGGTACGGCCGTCGACGGCGCGCGCCTTGGCGATATCAGCCGTTGCGGTCGCACTGTCGCCGGCGTTCATGGCCTTCTGGGCGTCCGCCAAGGCATTTTGAACGCCCCTGGTCAGATGTGGGGCGGCGGCCTGCGCCGGGAAAGCCAGCAGCGCCATCGGCGCGGCGGCGAGAAGGGCAGCGGCAAGAGGACCGCGAAACTGTTTGCTTGTCATCTAAGAACTTCCTTTTCATTGGCGGCAGGGTGGGGGCCGCGCCTAAACGCCCCTCGGACTTGCAGAAGTATGGGGTTATTGCAACCTTAATGTGGCCTATCTCTGTTTCCAATGGGGCGCCCGGCCGCATCAAAGGGCCTTTCGCAGCCTTTGCTGCAACGCAGCGTAAATAGCTTCTTTACCATACGGATGCGAGAGTCCAAGGGCTTGGACACGGCCCAGATTGCGTATGCAGGTTTCCCCACTTTTCCGCTTGGATGGTTGCGTTGCTTTTGTGTCCGCGGCGCGAAGGCATCTGGGCCAGCCGATGGCACGTGCCCTCGCCGGGGCGCGCGCGCATGTGATCATCAATGGCCGCGACGATGCCAAGCTCGAGCAATTCGAAAAAGAGCTCAGATCTGAGAATTCTGTCTCGCGCGCCGCGTTCGATGTCGCCGACATCAAAGCCGCGCGCGCGTTCTTCGGTGGGTTAAGGCGACTGGACATCTTGCTGCTGCAACTCACCTGCCATCTTGCGGCTGAGTTGGGACCGGAACGAATCCGAGTCAACGCCTTGGTGCCGGGGCCGTTCCCCGCCAACGCGGAAGACATATTCGCCGCGCGGTTGGCCTCCCGGACCTTGCTGGGTCGCTTGGGACATCCGGAGGAAATCGGTGGCCCCCTTCTGTTCCTGGCCTCCTCAGCGTTCAGTTATGTGACGGGCGCCGCCCTCAACATTGATGGTGTCCGGACCGCTTGGTGATAAAAGCGTGCGCATGGCGTTTCTTTCTTCCTTCCGCATCGGGCAGCAGACGGTCTACCCCGAGGAACTGTGTGAAAGGCTTGCGGGGTTTGATCTGCTGCGAGAAGTCGGGGACGGTGCGCTGAAAAACCTCCTGGCCGAAGCCAACTGGTTCGGGCTTCCCGGCGGCACGATGCTCGATCGCCATGGCGAAAATGATTCCGCCTTGTTTCTGGTCGTGACTGGCTCGCTGGGTGTCTTCGTGTCCGACGCCCAAGGCCAGCGCCGCATGGTGGCGCTGGTTCCGGCGGGCGAAACGGTGGGAGAGATGTCCTTGATCGCTCGGGACCACCAGCACACCGCCCAGCTTGTTGCGCTGCGCGACAGCGAGCTTCTGCGCGTGAGCCCGGAAGGGTTCGAGGCTCTGATTGCGCGTCACCCCAAAGTGATGATGAATCTGATGCGTGTCCTGGTGAAGCGGCTGGCGGCCACCACCCGCAGCAGCGGCCAGCGCTCACGGCCTAAAAGCTTCGCCATCGTGCCGCTACAGGAAAATTTGGAGGCCGCGCCCGTCGCCCATCGCCTCGCTAACGCGCTTTGCGAAATGGGAAGTCGTGCCGTGGTATTGGATAACCAGGCAAGCGAACAGAGCGCGGAATGGTTCAACGCCTTTGAGGCCGCGCACGATGTGGTTTTCTATCGCGGCGATGGACCGGACAGCGCTTGGACGCACCAATGCCTGCGCCAGGCTGACCGTATCTTTCTTCTGGCCCGCTCGGACCAGCCGCTGCCGCTGCGCCCACTGGACCTTCCCGCCTTCAAGGAGCGTGCCTCGGGTCTTCCGGAGTTGCTGCTGCTGCATGCAGCCGGCGCACGCGCCGGCCTGCCCGAACATTTTTCGCTTCGTACCGGTATCTTCGAATCCCATCATCATATTCGCGCCGGCAGTAAAGCCGATGTTGGGCGACTGGCACGCTTCGTCGCCGGGCGCGCGGTAGGGCTGGTGCTGGCGGGTGGCGGCGCGCGAGGCTTTGCCCATATCGGCATCATCAAGGCCCTGATGGAAGCCGATGTCCCCTTCGACCATCTGGGTGGCACCTCGATGGGCGCGATCATCGCCGCCGGTGTTGCCCATGAATGGGGCGTCGAGGAGCTGACCGAGCGCATGCGCGACGTGTTCGTCTCCCGCGATCCGCTCAACGATTTGACGTTGCCGCTGATCGCGCTGGTGAAGGGTAAGAAGGCCTCGACCATGCTACGGGCCAATTTCGGCGATGTCCGCATAGAGGAGCTGCCCAAGCCTTTCTTCTGCGTGTCGTCCGATCTCACTACCGGCCGCATCCACGAGCATCGCACGGGCACGTTATGGCGGGCTTTGCGCGCTTCGGCCGCGCTGCCGGGGATTTTACCTCCGGTCACATATCACGGCCATCTTCTGGTGGATGGCGGCGTGATGAACAATCTTCCTGTGGACGTGATGCGCGAGCATTCCATGGGGGCGGGACCCATTATCGCTTGCGACATCACCGGCGAACTGGATTTGCAGGCGAGCGACGAACGTTATGGCGAACGACCCTGGTGGTGGCTTATCGGCCAGCGTATGCGGGGCAATCCGTCGATTATCTCCATTCTGATGCGCTCAGGCACGGTGGGCTCGGAAGCGCAACGCCGCATCGTGCGCGAACAGGCCGATTACCTCATCGAGCCGCCCATGCCCGATATCGGCTTGCGCGACTGGAAAAAATTCGACCAGGCGATCAAGGAAGGTTACGAGTCAGCCCGCGCCACGATTGAGAAAAATGGTGTGCCTTTGACAAGCGTGTGGAGCGATGGCCCAGCGCTCGCGATTCCTCAGCGCGCCGGATCTTTTGGCCGCTGAGGTCGCCCACATGCTCACGCGCCTTCGCACGCTTCGACTTATTGGCCAAGATGCACCGGCGCCGATTGAATGTGCGTCAGATCGAGGTTGCGCCACCATCCGGCGTCAGAATGCGATCGTGTAAAAGATCGTAGCGGCTACCATCGGACGCGGTGAGTATCATGGACGTGACTGTGACCCGGCCTCCGTGCGTGTCTGCCCCCACGTCCAGCCGACCACTGGCCTTACTGCCGGAAAGGCGCACTTCGTAATCGCTATGGCTGCCGAGGCCCGGAATGTATGAGAAGGCGTTGCCTTCCATGCCCACCACGCGAATATCGTCACCCAGCAACCGGTGCGCCAGTCCGTCATGGTTGATCAGTTCGGAGACCGTGCGCAACACGGGATTGTGGTGGAAGCCTTGCCACAGGAACCACGCACCATACCCGCCCGCCAGAAGCACCGGCAGGAACAGGAAGGCGATGATTACCAGGCAGCCCCAAAAGCAGCCATGGGAACGGGGTGGGGCAACATCTATCCGGGTCACGCGTTGAAGAGAGCTTGGCTTGGGGCCAAGCGTCAAGGCACAATGGCCGCGCGCAAATCAGGGCGGGACATGCCGATTGATTATGACGACATGATGCAAAGCGGCGCCACCGGGTTGGAAGCGCGCTATGACGAGAAGGACGTGATGCTCTACGCCCTGGGTGTGGGCTTCATGCGCGACCCCCTGGACGAAAAAGAATTACCCTTCGCCTATGAGGGCCACGGGCTCAAAGTGGTGCCGACATTTGCCAGCGTGATCAATCGCGGCGAAGCGCCCCCCGAACGCCAGCGCATGCCGAAAAAATCCTCGATCAATTTCATGATGGTGGTGGATGGTGAACGCCGCATCACTTTTCACAAGCCGCTCGGGCCCAGGGCCGAAGTGGTGGCCGACGAGCGGATGGTAGAGGTTCTCGACAAGGGGGAGGGGCGCGGCGCAGTTCTGGTGCAGGAACGCGTCGTGCGCGACAAGGCAAGCGGGGAAAAGCTTTTCACCATTGTGTCATCGATTTTCGCGCGAGGCGATGGGGGCTTTGGCGGACCCGAGCGGGGCGGACCGGGGCTTCACACTTTGCCCGCGCGCGCGCCCGATCTCGTCAAGGAATGCGATACCAGGCCCGATCAGGCGTTCCTCTATGCCTTGTCCGGCGACCGCAATCCGCTCCACCGCGATCCCGCTATTGCCAAGGCCGCAGGTTTTACCCGCCCGATCCTGCATGGGCTTTGCTCTTATGGCACGGCTTGCCGGGCGATCCTGTCCACGGTGGCGAGCTACAAACCCGAGCGCGTCCGCCAATTCGATGTGCGCTTTTCCAAACCGGTCTTCCCGGGCGAGACACTGGCGATCGAGATCTGGGCCGACGGGGGAACGATTTCCTTTCGCGCCGGAGTAAAGGAGCGGCCGGGCACGGTCGTGTTGAATAATGGCCTCTGCCTTCTCGGAGACTGATCCCATCGCCGACGCCGAGGCCATGATCGCGAGCGGACAGGCGGACGAGGCGGCAAAGGTTTTGCGCGCCCGCCTGGCCGCCGGCCGCGGCGGCCTGCTCGCGCGTCTCACGCTGGTGAAGGCTCTGCTCGCTGCGGATGAGAGGCAGGATGCCCTCTTGGAAGCGCGAGAGATCGCCGCACTCAATCCCGGCGTCGCTCCGGCCGCGCTTGCGCTGGGCGAATCCCTTTTGGCGATGGCATCGCTTCCGGCCGCGATTGCGGAATTGCAGCGCGCCTCGCGACTCGACCCCGCGCTCGAGCGGGCGCGACTTCTCACGGGCCTGGCCTGGCTCGAGGCCGGCGAGGCCGCCAACGCAATTGGCATTTTCGAAATGTTTGAACCGTCGGCAGAGCTCGAGACGTTAATCGCCCGAGCGCGGGCCGTCGCCGCCGCTCCCCGCTCGGACCCGGGCTATGTGCGGCATCTCTTCGATCAATTCTCCGCGGATTACGACAATCGGATGCTGGGCCAGCTCGATTATGCTGCACCTCAGATCCTGAAGGACCTTGCCGATCTGGTGATGCCGGGGCGCGCTCGCCTCTCCGTGCTGGATTTGGGCTGCGGCACGGGATTGGCGGGTGCGATGTTCAAGTCCCGCGCCGCGCGGCTGGACGGCATCGATCTCTCGCCGGCGATGATCGAGAAAGCCCGCGCCCGGGGCATTTATAATTCGCTTGCGGTGGCCGATATCGAAAGCGGGCTCACCGGCCGTTACGATCTTATCCTCGCTGCCGATACACTGGTTTATCTGGGCGATCTCGGTCCCGTGTTCGCCGTCGCGGCGGAGCTTTTGTCGGCGGGCGGATTTTTTCTCTTCACCGCAGAGGCCAAGGAGAATCCGGGATTCGAACTCGGACCCAAGCGGCGCTGGCGCCACAGCGAGGCCTATTTGCGCGCCGCAGCAATGGCGGCAGGGCTGTCCGTTGCTGGCCTCGTTACGGCATCGCCGCGCACCGAATCCCATCAGCCTGTTGCGGGATTTGCCGTGGCGCTCGCCCGCTGAAGTTCCTTTAACATTCGGCACAATTTGCTGGTTGGCGCGTTTCGTCTCCCGGATGGTTGTTGAGCAAGCTCTTGGTTCCGCAAACCGTGGGGCCATCTATTTCCGCGTGCTACCGCTCTGGAGAATGATCGCGGTGGCCGCTACGCTCATCAGTTCTGGCGCAGTTGCGGTGCGGGGTTTTGACGACAGTGGTTTTCGCCTCGCGACTGAATTGGCGTGGCGTTTCGCCATCTTGGTATATTTCGCCGCAATCGTTGCTGGGCCTGTAACACGGCTCATCCCGAGTCTGCGGCTTCAACGGTTGATCCCGGAACGGCGACAGTTGCTTTGGGGTTTCTGCGCCAGTTTCGGCGTATTCCTCGCAAGTCTTCTGGTGAGTCCACCTGCATTCGGTCATGAAGGCCTTAGCTTAGGCACGGCCATATTCGCGCTGTTCGCGGCAGGGCTTACGATGGTGATCTCCTATGCGGCTTCGCCCCAACTCAGTCTGGAAGAGCGCTCGCGCCGCACCATCCTGGGGGTTGGCCTATCCTATTTCTGGTTCGCCTACACCGTGAACGGCCTGACACATCTTTTCACTCCTTTTAGCCCTGACGCCTTTTATGGTGTCAGCTTGGCGCTGATGGTCGGCGCGCTTCTGCTGCGTTTCGCCGACCATTTTTGGCGCGAGAGTGCGCGTCCGCGGTGACGTAGCCCAAACCCTGCGATTGTTCGAGTGGCGCTGTTTTCGTGCCGACTCGGGACACTGGTTACACCTCGAAAATTATGCTTCACTTTCCTCATGTCGCGGGTGGTTTCAGAGCAAAAAGGGGGAAAAATGCATTTCCGGTTTGGATTGGCGCTCGCCTTTTTGATCGGAGGGGCGGTACCGGCATTGGCGCAAGCCGAATGTCAGTCTCCTGTCGCCCCTGCGGCGCCTGATGGGCGAACCTCGAGTCAGGCGGAGATGATGGCTGCCGCTGGTGACGCCAGGAATTTCATCGCCCAGTCGGACGTCTATCAGCAATGCCTGGTGGATTACATCAAGGCGCAGAAGGATCTGGCGGCTAAGGACAAGACGCCTTTCGACAAGTCCATCGAAGCCGATGCCACGAAGAAGATTAACGAGAACCAGGCCGACAAGGTGAAGGTGGGCGCCGATATCAATGCCGCCATCGCGGCCTTCAAGTCGAGCCACCCCAATTAGCCGTTAGCCCCGCTTTTCATTGGCGCGCGCGAATCATCTATCATCGCTACCCATGAGCGAGGCGGCGTTGGCGGTGGCGAAACTAGGGCGAAAGCCTCGCCAACCTCATGTCTCCAAAGCGCAGTCGCGTTCCAAAATCCTGGAAGCCGCCCGTCATGTTGCGGCTCGCGACGGTGCTCGTGAACTGTCTTTGCGCGCAGTAGCGGCGGAAGCAGGCTTCGCGCCGGCGGCACTTTACGGTTATTTTCGCAGCAAGGACGAGCTTCTTCTGGCTCTTGCGGCTGACGATCTCACGCATTTGGCTCGCTCCATGCGGGAAGCTGGTGGCCTGAAGGCCGCGGCCACCAGGGCGCTCGCGCTTTTGGGCGATACAGAGACCATGGCTGCGGTCTCGCAAGCCTTGCCGCGTCAAGGCGGCAGCGGCGATGCCGAACGGCTGTTCAATGGCCGCATGATCGCAGCGCTACGAGCCCTTTCTGAAGTGAGTGGGTTACCCTCCGACAACAGGCAAAATCAGTGCGATGTAGTGCTGGTGGCAGCCGCTCTAACGGGATTGGCACTGTTGCAGCGGTCGGGTCGGCTGGGCGCCTTGGGCTTTCAGCCCGGAGAAATTCTTGCGCGTCTGGAAAGCCGATTCGCGCATTCCTAAGTCAGCGCCACTCAATTGGCCCAGCTCATCACCGCTTCGCCAAGAAAATACAGTCCCAGAATCCCGAACAGCAGGGAGGCGACATAATGAATCGCTTTCATGGGAAGGCGCGCGGCAAATGCATTGCCCAAGAACACGACGGGGATATTGGCGGCCAGCATGCCCGCGGTGGTCCCCGCAACAATGGCGGTGAGATTGGAATACCCGGCAGCAAGCGCCATGGTCGCGATCTGCGTCTTGTCTCCGATCTCTGCGATGAAGAACGCGATAAGCGTGGTAAGGAAAGCGCCTCGGCCCGCCGGTTCAGCATCGGAGTCGAGCTTATCGGGTATTAAGGTCCAAGCCGCCATCGCGAGCATGCTGATGCCGACCGAGGCATTGAGGATGGCTGGCGTGAGATATCTGCCAACCCAAATGCCAATCAGTCCCGCCAAGGCGTGGTTGGCAATAGTCGCCAGGAAGATGCCCGCCACAATCAGCCAGGGCTTACGAAACTGGGTAGACAGCACCAGCGACAAGAGTTGGGTGCGGTCGCCCATCTCGGCGATTGCAATTGTCGAAAACGCAATGAGGAAGACGTCCATGGCTGTTCCAGGCCGAGCTACGAGACAACGGATCACATTCCGGTGGTCAGCCGCGCCGGAACGAGCCGTTGGTCTCGCCATGCCCGAAAGAGCCCTGCGCGCCATGACGTCGCCGCCAAGCATGTTGACGCGCAGCCCGGTCGAACGCCGGGCGGCTACTCCCCAATAGAAATCTTAGGTATCACGACGCCAGCCGCTTCGCCAAGCCAGCATGCTGTTGGAGAAAAAGAACCCCGCCCGAAGGCGGGGTTCGTTCAAAGTGTCTGGTCCTGGCATCAAGCCGAAGACCTCGCACGGGATTTCTCCCGTTGTTCAATAGATTAAATTGTCAGCTGCGGTCCGTTTCAAGGCCCGTTGGCCCCTTCCAGAAGGGGCCGGTCATTTATCGCCGGTGGCGTAGCTTCCATGCGGAACCTCCTACTGGGGTTAAACCCGCGGGCGGAGCTTTCACGTCGATCATGGATTCTCGAAGGCGTGTACCGGTCCGTTCCAACAGACCATCGCGATGGCGGTCCGCTAAGGACTCCGCGCCACGCACGACACCCGAGAAATACCTCACAATCCGGCGGCAGAATGTCCGTCCGCAGAAAAATTAAACGCCTGCTTATGAGCGGCGTCAACGCATAATTCGCGCGTCGGTGGTGGAGAAAAACTCCTGTTGGTGCGTTAGCTGCGGACTCACGAATTATTACTTCGGCGCGGTCTTACAAGTTCAGGGATTCGATGACCGCAGGATGCGTGATTTTTCCCGCCCGCACATTCAAGCCCTTGGCGAAGCCCGGATCCGCTGCCAACGCCGCATCCACACCCAAATTGGCCAAGGCATAGACGTAGGGTGCAGTCGCGGCACCCAAGGCATAGGTCGAAGTGAGGGGCGCGGCGCCTGGCATATTGGCCACGCAATAATGGATGATATCGTCCACAACAAAAGTTGGGTCGGCGTGGGTAGTGGGTCGGCTGGTTTCGAAACAACCGCCTTGGTCGATCGCAACATCTACCAACACCGAACCTTTGCGCATGCGCTTGAGGTCCTCGCGCTTGATCAGCTTGGGCGCGGAAGCTCCCGGCAACAGCACACAGCCGATCACCAGATCGGCACCGGTGATAGCTTCGCTGATGGCATGATGGGTGGAGAAGACGGTTTTAAGGCGGCCGTCGAATTGTTCGTCCAACTGCTCGAGCCTAGCTGGAGAAATATCGAACAAGGTAACGTCGGCGCGCATGCCCACTGCCATCTCGGCCGCATGTTCGCCCGACACGCCGCCGCCCAAGATCACTACTTTGGCCGGCGGCACTCCGGGTACGCCCCCGATCAGCATTCCCCTTCCGCCGGCCGGCTTGAGCAGAAGCGACGCGCCCACCTGTGTGGCCATGCGGCCCGCCACCTGACTCATGGGCGCGAGCAGCGGCAAGCGGCCCTTGCCATCGGTGATGGTCTCGTAGGCAATCGCGGTTGCGCCCGATTTCATCAGGCCCTTGGCCTGTTCGGGATCGGGCGCAAGATGAAGATAGGTGAAAAGAATGTGATGCGGCTTCAGCCGCGCGATCTCGACCGGCTGCGGCTCTTTGACCTTCACGATTATTTCGGCGGCTTCGAACACTTTGTCGGCATTGGGCAGAATTTCTGCGCCTGCCTGGCGATAAGCGTCGTCCGTAAGGCCCAAGCCTTGGCCCGCGCCGCTTTCAACAAAGACCTTGTGGCCATAGACACTCAATTGGTGCACCACCGGCGGTACAAGGCCGACGCGGAATTCCAGGGTCTTGATCTCTTTAGGGACACCAATCTTCATGATCCACTCCTGGTCCTTGAACGCGCGGGGGCTGGTAGCTCATTCCGGCCCGCGAGACTAGACCCAAAAAGCATGTTAGACCCGATATGCAGGCGGTGCGGGGCATTATGGCAAGCGGTTTGAAGGCGAATTCCCTTTCGTTTTTCGAATCGCTGGTGATGGGGGTCGCGGGCAGCGCTCCCGGCTATACCATCGCTGTGACCACGGCGGTGCTTTTGGCCAGTGCGGGCCCGTTGGCGCCTGGAGCCCTGGTAATTTTCGCCATTCCGATGCTGGGCATCGCCTTTGCCTACCGTGCGCTCAACCGGCAAAACGTAAGCGCTGGCGCCGCCTATCAATGGACCACCGCGGTCCTGGGAAAATTCCTGGGCTTTTTTTCGGGCTGGGCGCTTCTGATCGCGGCTCTGGTGTTCATGGTGACGGGCAGCATTCCCGCGGCCACTGCCAGTCTAAATTTCATCGATCCCGCGCTCACCGGGAACGTAATCGTTACCGCCCTGGTGGCGAGCTTCTGGTTCGTGGTGGTCGCGCTGGTGTTGATCATGGGAATCGAGATCACCAGCAAGGTCCAGTTGGTGATGACTGGCGTCGAGCTTCTCATCCTCACTTTCCTGATGATCGCCGCCTTCGCCCACGTCGCGCATGCGGGCGCGATGAACCCGTTTTCCTGGTCCTGGTTCGGGCTCGGCTATACGCGCCAGGGTTTCGCCGACAGCGCACTGATTGCGGTGTTCTTTTATTGGGGCTGGGACGTTACAGCCAATCTCGGCGAGGAAACCGTCAATCCGGAGAACAACGCCGGCAATGGCGGTTTCTCCAGCGTGATCGTCACCATCTTCTATTATCTGGGGTTCATGATCGCGGCGCTGTTTCTGTTTTCGCTGAGGGATGCGGCGCATCTGACCGACAATATTGTCTATAATATCGCGGTGGCTTCGGGATTGGGGCGGCAGGGCGGATTGGCAGCTTCGCTGGCGGTGATCCTTTCTTCCATTGCGACGCTCGAAACCACCATGCTCCAATTCTCTCGTACCCTGTTTGCGATGGGCCGTGATGGCGCAATGCCGCATGTATTCGGCCAAGTCTCGCCCAAGACGCAAAGCCCGGCCCGGGCCATGTACCTTCTGATTGGAATCGGCCTTGTTCTGCTCTGGGCTTCGAGCCTGATGCCCAGCGTCAGCGCCATCATTACGGCGTCGGTCAATGCGGTGGCGATTCAGGTCGCTTATTATTATGGGTTGGCGGGCCTGGTGGCGGCCTGGAGTTTTCGCGGACGAAGTGGGCTCAACTGGCTGACACTCTGTCTATTCCCGGGATTGAGCGGT
>DATFSP010000171.1:0-13442 GCA_035262545.1 Rhizomicrobium sp.
AGAGCAATTGCGCCTGTTCGTGGCGGTGGCGGAGTGCGAGCATGTCACGCGCGCTGCCCAGGCTCTGCACCGCACGCAATCGGCAGTGTCGGCGGCAATAGCCGCCCTGGAACGTGGCGGGGGCGTCACGCTGTTTCACCGGGTGGGGCGGCGCATCGAGTTGACCGACGAAGGCCGGGTTTTCCTGGTTGAGGCGCGTGCCGTCTTGGCCCAGGCAGACGCGGCGGAGCGGGCGCTATCGGACCTGGCGGGCTTGAAACGCGGCGTACTGTCGGTGATGGCGAGCCAGACGATCGCAAGCTACTGGCTACCGCAAAGGCTGGTGTCATTCCGCGACAGACATCCTCAAATTGCGGTCCAAGCCATGATTGGCAATACGGCAGAGGTGGCAGACGCCGTGGCCGGGGGCAAGGTCGAGATCGGTCTGGTTGAAGGCGCGGTGCATGATCCCAAGCTCGAGCAGAGCTTGGTCGGACGGGACCGACTCACAATCGTGGCGCATGCTCGTCATCCATGGGTGAAAAAACCTCCGCGCTCGGTTACGGACCTGCTCAAGGAAGATTGGGTGCTGCGCGAGCCCGGCTCCGGCACTCGTTCTGCTTTCGAGGCTGCCCTTGCCGAGAAAGGCGCCGATCCCCGACGCCTCAAGATCGTGCTCGAATTGCCTTCGAACGAAGCGGTGCGGCTGGCAGTCCGGGAAGGCGCAGGCGTGTCAGCTCTCTCGGAATTGGTGGCGGAAGGCGGCTTACGGTTCGGCGCGCTAGCGCCGGTCAAATTTGCGCTGCCAGAGCGCGCTTTCCATGCCCTCAATCACCGCGAACGCTATTTGAGTAAAAGCGGTTTGGCCTTCATGCACCTAGTGAAAAGCTCGAAGTCCAGCTAGGGCGCGCTCGGTGGTCGCGGAAATTCGGCCGCCGGGCTAGTTCCGTGCGCGGGCAGGAACTTTCCTGATCAATTCGGCGAAGGGTACCGTGAAGATTTCGTTACCCTCGCCGTTATGGATCAGGAATTGACATTCCATGGGGTCGCGGCCTTCGAGCAGCATCTCGGCGGCAATGCCGGGAATGGCGCGGCAGGCTTCCACAAAGGCATCTTCCGGGCCTTCACACCACAACGCAAAATCGGCTGGCTCCAGTCCTTCGGGGGTCTGCAGGTGGAAATAAAAGCCGCGCACGTCCTTGCACCGGTTATTGCACCGCCAAGATACATTTTCTCCGATGAACTCCACATGAATACCATTCCATAACATTCGACATGAGACGGCTCGGGTCTCAGGCAAATCCGTAGCGGCACGGCATTGATAGCAATGATTGCGCATCCTACTGCTCAAGGCGAAATTGTGGCGGCGCCCATCCGGCAATTACGAATGTCGCGCGGCCAACCCCGGCTTCAATGCGCCGCGGGCAAAAGCGACCCAGGCGCGTATTTCGTCCCGCGACAGAAAAAGGATGATCCAACCTGAAATCCATACCCCGCAGGCCAGAGTGAACAATTCGCCGCCATCGCCCAGGATTACGACGCCGATAGGGCTGAAGAGATGGAAAAAGATCGCGCCTGTCATGATACCGATTGCCAATGTCGCGCCGAAGACGCGAGTTCTGGGCACGAACAGGAGAATGGATGCGGTGAGTTCGCTGAACCCGATGATCCAGCGGCCAGCCGGTTCGAACAAGGCGATGCCGGACCAATCGCGCAATGTTGAGAAGATATAGATGCTTTCGGGCGCGCCAGTGAATTTGAAGAATAGAGATTGGACAAACACCGCGGCGATATAAGCGCTGAGCACCCAAAGCAAAACAGTCCTGGCCTTCATGCGAAATAAACCCCTTAGTCCTCACGTGATTCTATTCGTAGCGGGGCAGGGGAAGTTACAGAAATGCCAGAATAGCGCGCTGGTCCGGCTCGGTTCAGAGCTCGCGCAGGGAGCGCCGGGCCCTAGGCGCAAGGTGCTCGTTCTTCGCCTCGCGTTGGGCTTGGCGCTTCCGGCGCAGCGCCAGCACCAGCACTGGAATCAGGTATAGCAGAAGCGCGACCGCGATCTGCGCTTGCCAATGCATCAGCACCAGCACAGATAATTTCGCCGCATACAGCGCCACGAGCAGGCACAAGGCCGTGACCGGTAAAGCGGCCAGCAGGGCAGCCAGTTTCACCATTTTAGCGATTATAAGCGGGTCCCCAGGCCGGGCAACGGGTCCAAGGGCACCCGAGCGGGAACTTCTTGGCGAGACATCATGACAAAGTTTGGCGATGAAGCCGCGATAGGATCGCCCATCGACACATCAGGGGTGCCCATGAGCGAGACAGAATCCGAGGCGGTTAGCCGCCGGTCCTTGTTGAGGATGATTGGCACCGTGGCGGGCTCGACCGCCATGTACAACGCCATGACGGGGCTGGGTTTCGCGCAGGAGTCGGGCTATTCCGGCCAGCCCAAACTCGGTAATCCCCGTCCCGGCACCTCCGTCCTGATCCTTGGTGCGGGCATAGCTGGCATGGTAGCGGCACTGGAATTGCGTGACGCCGGCTATAAGGTCCAAGTGCTGGAATACAATAACCGGCCGGGTGGGCGGAACTGGTCGCTTTATGGCGGCGACGTCTATACCGAGCTGGGCGGCGCCACCCAGCATGTGCAATTTGCGCCCGGCCAATATTTCAATCCGGGACCATGGCGGCTTCCGTATCACCACCAAGGCATCCTGCATTATTGCAGTCGGCTGAATGTGGCGCTCGAGCCCTTCACTCAAGTCAACTACAACGCCTGGGTTCACAATACCCAGGCCTATGGCGGCAAGCCCAGGCGCTTCCGTGAAGTGATGGGCGATTTCCAAGGCCATGTCGCCGAGCTTCTGGCCAAATGCACCCAGCAAAGCGCACTCGACCAGGCAGTGAACAAGGAAGACAAGGAGATGCTGCTCGAGGCGCTGCGCCGTTGGGGCGCGCTCGATGCCAATATGCAATATGTGAAGGGCGCCGCCTCTTCGCGGCTGCGCGGCCCGCAAGCGGCCGAAGGCGGCGGATTGAATTCGCTGCCGGTTTATTCCGAGCCGGACCCCCTGTCGTTGGTCCTTTCCTCCCAGATGTGGCAGTCGGTGGGACGGGGCCAGAATTTCGAATCCCAAACACCGATCTTCCAACCCAAGGGCGGCATGGGCCAGATTGGTAAGGCGTTCGGACGCGAGCTGGGAAAACTTATTCAATATAATTGCAAGGTGATCGACATCCATCAGGATGACAAAGGTGTCACCGCGACTTATGTGGATTCACAAAAGGGCGGCGATCCCCGCAAGGCGTCGGCGGATTGGTGCGTCTGTACCATTCCGGCGTCGATCCTGTCGCAGATTCCCATGAATGTGGGCGCAAAGATGCGCAACGCAATCAACCAGCTGCCTTACAGCGCCGCCGCCAAAATCGGGCTCCAGATGAAGCGCCGCTTCTGGGAACAGGACGACAATATCTATGGCGGCATGAGCTATACCGACCAGCCCAACAGCCAGATCGGCTATCCGCAATGGGATTATTTCTCCAAGGGCAAGGGCGTGCTTCTCGCTGCTTACGTGTTCGACAAGGAGGCCTATCATTTCGCCGCCCAGTCGCCGGAAGCGCGCATCAAGAACGCGCTGGAATATGGCGAAAAGATTCATCCCGGCAATTACAAGGCCAACTACGAATGCGGCGTGGCCGTGGCATGGCACCGCGTGCCCTGGACGCTTGGTTGTGGCGGGCGCTGGACTGAAGAGGGCCGCAAGGAGCGCTACAACGACCTCTGCGCGCTTGATGGGCGCATCGTGCTGGCCGGCGAGCACGCGTCGCGCCTGGCGGAATGGCAGGAAGGCTCGGTACTGTCGTCACTCGATGCGATAACCCGGCTCCATCAGCGGGCGATGTCGGCGTAAGCTGCGCGCCATCAAAGCCGAAACATTCGTTGAGCGAATCGGCCCTGCGACAAGCGCTGTTTCGGACCGCCGCCGTCTGGTATAGATCATAAAAAACATAGGACATTTTGGGGGAGTGAAATCATGAGCGACACGGACAACGCCGCGGTCAGCCGGCGTTCGCTTTTGAAGATGATCGGCACCTTGGCGGGTTCGACCGCCATGTATAATGCGATGACGGAAATGGGCTTTGCCCAGGAATCTGGTTATTCCGGCCCGCCCAAATTGTCGGCGCCCCCGCCGGGCACCTCGGTCCTGATATTGGGCGCGGGCATTGCCGGATGCACGGCGGCGATCGAATTGCGCGACGCCGGGTACAAGGTGACTCTGCTCGAATACAATGGCCGCTCAGGCGGGCGGAATTGGTCGCTCTATGGCGGTGATACCTATACCGAATTGGGCGGCGCCACCCAGCATGTCCAGTTCGACCCCGGCCAATATATCAACCCCGGCCCCTGGCGGTTGCCTCACCATCATTACGGCATTTTGCATTACGCCAATCGCCTTGGCGTGGGCTTAGAGCCGTTCCAACAGGTCAACTACAATGCCTATGTGCACAACACCAACGCCTATGGCGGTAAGCCCAAGCGCTACCGCGAGGTCCAGGCCGATTTTCACGGCCATGTTGCCGAGCTGCTGGCCAAAGCAACCAAGCAGAGCGCGCTCGACCAGGCGGTGACCAAGGAGGATCAGGAGATCCTGCTCGAGGCACTTCGCGCGTGGGGCGCGCTCGACGCCAACATGCAGTATGTGAAAGGACGGCAGACGTCGAACCGGCGCGGACCCGCGATCGATGATGGCGGCGGGCTCAATTCGCTGCCCACTTATTCCGAACCTGATACGCTCACTACGGTACTTAATTCCTATACTTGGCGGGCCATCGGTTGGGGCCACGATTACGAATATCAGACCTCGATCTTTCAACCCAAGGGCGGCATGGGCCAGATCGGCTTGGCGTTCGGCCGCGAACTGGCTTCTTTAATCAAATACAATTGCAAGGTGATCGACATTCACCAGGATGAACGATCGGTGACCGCCACCTATGTTGACAGCGGAACGGGCGGGGCACCGCAAAAGGTCACCGCCGACTGGTGCGTCTGTACCATTCCGGCCTCCGTCCTGTCGCAGGTTCCCATGAATGTGAGCGCCAAGAAGAAGGCGGCGATCAATGTGATCCCCTATGGTGCGGGCATGAAGGTCGGGTTGCAGATGAAACGCCGCTTCTGGGAAGAGGATGAGCGCATCTATGGCGGACTCACCTACACGAATCAGCCCAATGCCATGATCGGCTACCCAATGTGGGATTATTTCTCCAAAGGCAAAGGGGTGTTGTTGGGCGCTTATGTGATGGGGGCGGGCGCTTTCCTGTTCGCATCCAAGCCGCCGGAACAGCGCATTGCGGATTGCCTGGAATATGGCGAAAAGGTCCATCCCGGCAAATACAAAGCCAATTACGAATGCGGCGTGGCGGTCGCCTGGCATCGCGTGCCGTGGACGCTGGGTTGCTCGGGTCAATGGACGGAAGAGAATCGCGCTGCCCATTATGACGATCTTTGCGCGCTGGACGGACGCATCGTACTGGCGGGGGAACATGCCTCGCGGCTGCCGGCCTGGCAGGAAGGGGCGGTCACGTCCGCGACGGATGCGATAGTCCGCCTTCATCAGCGCGTGATCGGAACCTGATGGAGGCGCCGGTCTTTTGGTTCCTGTGTTCTACTGACGGGCTTCTGCGCCTGCTCCGCGCGACGCTCCTGCTCAGACGCCAAAATCCTGCGCATCGGATCGTTGGCGAAATAACGAATGAATGAAGGGGAAATTGCATGAAGATGGGTTTTGCGGCGGCGGCGATTATCAGCGTGGCCATGATGGCCGCGGCGCGGGCAGATACGGCCCAGGATATGGGCGCGGGCGCCATGAACCGCAGTGCGCCCTATACCTTCCAAGGCGGTGAAGCCGTGTTCAAGAATGTCTGCCAGGGATGCCACATGGCCAACGCCCAGGGCGCGGTAGGTGCCGGCATGTATCCCGCGCTGGCCAAGAACGCCAAGCTGGAAGTGGCGGGCTATCCGTTGGCGGTGATTGTGCACGGCCAGAAGGCAATGCCGCCATTTGGCGGCCTTCTAAGCGACCAGCAGATCGCCGACGTGGTCAACTACGTCCGCAGTCATTTCGGCAATAGTTACAAGGACAAGGTGACACCGGAGGACGTCAAGGCGCAGCGGTGATAGGATGGCCGCGAGATTTTCTCGGGGGCATTCCATGAAATGGCTCGCTATCGCTACGCTCCTTTGCCTTGCGACACCCGCCTTTGCCCAAGCCGCACTAAAGTCTTCATTGGCGCCGCTGGGATTCCTGGTGGGGAATTGGAAGAGCGATGACGGCAAAGTGCCCGAGACGGGCGGCACTTCCAAAGGCGGCTCGCTGGTAAGCGTGCAATCCGACGGCTGGGCATTGCTCCGCCAGGACCATACCGAACTCTTCGACAAGAACGGTAAACCGGCAGGCAGCTTTCACCAGACTATGGTGATCTATCCGGACGACGGCACGGTCCGCGCGGATTATGTCGATGGCGAAGGTCATGCCATTCATTACGTTTCGGCCGAGATTGCATCCGGAAAATCCGTCACTTTTTCCAGTGCGCCAGGGCAGGGGCCCGTATTTCGCCTTCATTATGAGGTGCAGGGCCCGCGAACCATGACGGTTAGTTTCGGCATGATCCCACCTGGACAGAGTGAGTTGCATCCCATCGCCTCGGGCACTCTGCAGAAAATCGAGTAGCACATGGGCGCGATTCACGAGGAAACGTCATGAAGATCGTCGCGATTTTTTTTGGAATGATGCTGGCTGCCGGGGCCGCCAATGCGGAAACCGTGGATCTCAACTGCAACAATGGCATCGTGACTGTTCCGCTGCATCTCGACACGGATGCGGGCACGCTCACTTTGGAGGGAGCGGAATATCATGTGGGCTATGGCACCCCGAAAATCGTTTTCAGTACCTCCGATCCGGCTGGCGACAAGATCGACTATGTGTTGGATCGTTCCGCCAATCTTCTTACCGAAACAGATCACGATCGCATGCCGGACGGCAGTTTTAAGACCATCGCCCTGCGATTCACTTGCGCCAAAAGTGCCGAGTGAGGAATGACTGGCCGCCGGCAGCACTGGGATGACACCTATCGCGCCAAGGACGAGACCAGGGTCAGCTGGTTTCAAGAGACACCAGGGCGTTCGCTCGCGCTGATCGAGGCAGCCGCACCGGACAAGGACCTGCCCATTCTTGATGTAGGCGGTGGCACATCGCGGCTGGCGGGAGCGCTTCTGGACCGCGGTTATTCCGACCTCAGCGTGCTCGACATTTCAGAGGTGGCGTTGGATTGCGCCAAGGGACGGCTCGGCGATCGCGCCGCACGAGTATCTTGGATCACCACCGACGTAACGCAATGGGTTCCTGCCAGGCAATGGCAGGTCTGGCATGATCGCGCCTTGTTCCACTTCCTGACCGAGGATTCCGCGCAACAGGCTTATGTCACGGCGCTTGCCCGCGGCACGCGGCCGGGGGCAAGCGTAATCATTGCAGGTTTTTCGCCCAGCGGACCCGAACGCTGCAGCGGATTGCCAGTTATTCGGCACAGCACCGCAGGCCTGGCCGAATGTCTGGGAAAAAATTTCACGCTCGTCGGCGAAACGAGGGAAATCCACCGCACGCCTGCCGGAACGGATCAGGACTTTCTCTACGTCTCTTTCCGGCGGCAATTATGACGGGGGGCATTATCACCCTGACTCGCGCAAAAGCCCGCCACCCACGCCTTCAAAAAACGTGTGCTTGCGAATTTTTCGTCGGAAAAAAAGCCGCTTAATTTCGTCTTTTGATGGCTAGAGTGCGGCGGAAAAAAGATATTTGCTTTCCATTTGGCAAGCGCGGCACCAACCCGATTTGCCGGGCGTTCGGTCTTGGCAACCCTATGCGCCAGCTCATAACCCATGATACCGGCCCACTCGATCGAGATTCCGAATGTGCCCGCGCGGCAATTTGCGCGGATGGACGCCCAACCGCTTGTTCCGTGGACGCCTGCGCTTCTGATGCGCGCCGCGCTTCAATGGATGGTCGCTGCCGAGCGGCCTAAGGCCGTGCAACCCGTTAAGGCACAAGGGGCCCCAAGGGGAGCGTAAGGCGTACTGAAAGGGCGCGCTTCAAATCGCCTTGCCCATTCTGAGCAACGGCACTTTCACGCCATTGGGCGTGGCCACCAGCATCGGTTCGATCGGCTGATAGCCGCAGGCCTCATAAAGTGGCTTGCCGCCCATGGTCGCCGCCAACTCGACGCGGGAGAAACCTTCTCGCCGCGCCGCCTCCTCGCAGAGCGCGAGCACCCTTCGTCCCACCCCGCGGCGCGTGAAAGAGGGTGAGGTGTACATGGCGCGTACCCGTGCAGGTTCGGTCCGGGGGTCGAGCAGGCGAGCATCGCGGCCTTCGGAGTGATTGCCGCCGAACAGTGTCGCCCTTCGGCTCCAGCCGCCACAACCCGCCAATTCGCCCCCCAGCTCAATGATAAAATAAGTGCCGTCTTCGATCAGAACCGTGTCCAGCCCCATCACCGCGAAGGACGCTTCGACCTGATCGGGCGAGAGAAATTGCGGCAGGAGATCGCGGATTGCCGCATTCATCAGCCCGGTCAAGGCCTCCATGTCGGAGGCGGCTGCAAGACGGTGGGTGAGAATGTCCATCGAAAAACTCGGCGTCCCGGGTGATTTGCCGCTGGCCAAGCGGCGTTTTCTGCCGGAGGCTATTGCCGTTCCAGCGCGCCCGCAACTTGTGCGCATCGGGGGGAATGACGACAGACGGTGCAGTTCAGACCCGTGGCGGATGGTCCGCCGCGGCAAAGCCTTCAAGGGAGAGACTTATGCACGGCAAGACATGGATTGTTGCATCGGCAATGGTGCTCGCGGGGCTGGCTTCGGCAGCCCAGGCACAAGACATTAACCGCGTGGTGGCATCGCCCAACGCCCTGTTCGCCCAGGTGGTGGCAGTGCCGCCCGGGTATACGCTCTATTTCGTCTCGGGCGCGCTGCCCACGCCCGTCACGCCACCTGCCAATGGGCAACCGGCCAATTGGGGCGACAGCACGCAACAAACCCAGTCGGTTCTGAACAATCTCAAGGCCAGCATGGCGAAAGCTGGGCTCACCTTCGGGGACGTGGTCAAGGCCACGGCCTTCATGGGACCGGATCTGGACTTCCAGGCCATGAACAAAGTCTGGCAGACTGAATTCGGAACTGCCGCCCAGCCCAACAAGCCAGCGCGCGCGGCGTTTCACGTCCAAGCACTGGCGGCTCCCGGTGCGCAGCTGGAAATCGAATTCATCGCGGCCAAGAAATAAACTCGCAGACGAAAAAGGCGGGCCTCTGGGGCCCGCCTTTTTCCATCCGATGCTTTCTGCGCGCCGCCCTGCTGGCGCTCTAACCCAGCAATTCGTCAATCGCCCGATACGCCTGATCGATGGCGACGTCGGTATAGGCGCCCAAACCTGAGTCCGAATTGGCGATTGTGATGCGACCGAAGCGTTTGCGGGCAATCAGATTGGGCGTTTGTTTATTGTTTGGGCCATCGATCAGGGAATTATATTCCGGCGCGTAACCGTGCGGCCAACGGTTGACGGCGATGCCCACGATGTCGCGCGCCGGATCAAATCCACCTGCACCCAGGGTCCGGCCAAGCTGGGCGCGGATCTCGCGTTCAAAGGTTTCGAACGGCGTGGACAAAAGCTCGGCGCGCCCAGCTTTGTGCTGTTCGCGTTCGGGCAGGCCTGGCTTGGCGGGAGTGCGCAGCATGTGGATGAGCATGGGCGAGGCGGGATCACGCGGACTTTGGTAGCTCCCGATGTTCACCGGCTGATTCAGATGGATGGCGGAATGATAGCCGCCCGGTGCCGTCACCGAACGGATGCCCAATTTCTTGAAGCTTTCCCAGTCGCGTAGCGCGACACTGGTATAAACCAAAGGCGTCTTGATCAGTTGATGAAGTGCGGCTTTCTGCGGAGCCGGCAGCTCCGGGCAAAGATATGGGATCATCATGTTCCAGCCCGCCAGCACGCAGTCTTTCGCCTTGACCCGCATGACCGCGCCGCCGCCGGACGCTCGCGTATAGGCGATCTCGACCCCACCTGGCGCGTTGCGCGCCCTGACCACGATCTGGTTGAGGCGCAGGCGCACCAGCGCACCCGGTACATCGAGCTTGCTGTAATCGGCGGTTGCCGTAACGATGTCTTTCGCGTTGTGGCCGTCCAGCACGCCAGGGATCAACGCACGCACCAGGAGCCGGGTGATGGAGGCGTTGCCGTCCGGAAAATGAAATGTGTAGGAGCCGCCGGTCTGGGCATAACCGGCTGGTGTATAACCCATGCGGTCGGTTGATCCATGCGCTAGCTTGAGGCCCTGGAAACCCGATAAGCCTACGCCCCAGCAATCCAGGGCCGATACCGCGTCGATCCCGCAACCCCAAAGATCGTCGGTCTGATGCCGGTAATAAGGAACGACACCAGGATCGGCATGGTGAAGCGTCAGAAGAAAATCTTGATAAGAGATGCGCGATAACCGGTCCTTCTTGGCATCCGAGGACAGGCCGGGCAAGGGATCGCCGGTCGCGGTCTGGATGCGTAGGATCGAGGCGCGCATTTTCTCGCTGAGCGGCGCCTGAGCGAGGAAATTCTTCCACTCCGACGCGCTTTTCGGCGCGCCTACCACCAGACGGTCGGTGCCAAACGTCTCGCGGTCAAAAAAGACCCCCGCGCGGAGACCCGCGTAAATAGAGGGCTCGTTGCACTGCTTTTCCAATGACGGCGGATCCACTCCCAAAGTCTTCAGCAACCCATCCGCAATCGCGCTGTAGGGATAGGGACTGTCGATCTCCAACGTGCCGCCGTTTAGCAGCAGCATATGACCCTGGACGTGAAATTCGTTGCGCTTGGCATGGCCGCCAAAATCATCGTGATTGTCGAGGATGAGGATTTTCGCCTTGGGCCGCGCCAAGCGGTAGAAATGGGCCGCGGCCAGCCCGCTGATCCCCCCGCCTACCACGATCAGATCGAAATCCTCGCCGGTGTCGTGAAGCGCGGTTGCGCCATTCCAGAAGTCGCCATCGCGGAGCGCGTGCGCCGCCTCGAATGAGCCGGGATGGCTTCCCCGCATGCCGAGCCGCATGGGCGGATAATAGTCTGGCGCGTCTTGCGCCGATTTTTCGGCATCAGCCGCTGCCGCAAGCTCGGGCGCCAGGCCCGCAGTCAGTGTGGTGATGGCCGCGCCTTGCAGGAAATCGCGCCGGGCGATGGGGCGGTCTAGGCCAAGGCCCTTGTCGGTCTTGCCCACCTAGATAATGGCTTGCGGCCGCGCGCCCACGGGGATCGGCCGGGCGTTTTCCCATTTGGCGACCACCGCGGAGGCGAGCCCATTGCCGATCACATTGGTTGCGCTGCGTCCCATGTCCATCAAATGATCCACTGCGAGGATCAGGAACAGGCCCTGTTCCGGGAGATTGAAGTAAGGGAGCGTCGCCGCGATCACCACGAGCGAGGCACGTGGCACGCCCGCGATGCCTTTGGACGTCACCATCAGCATTAAGAGCATCAGGATTTGCTGGCTCAACGGCACTGTGATGCCATAGGCCTGCGCGATGAACATGGTGGCGAAGGTGCAATACATGGTCGAGCCCACCAGATTGAAGGAATAACCAAGCGGCAGGACGAAGCTCACGATCTTGGCTGAGAAGCCCATCGCTTCCAGCGACTCCAGCAAGAGCGGGAAAGCGGCCTCGGAGGTCGATGTGGAAAAGGCGATCAGGGCAGGCGAGCGGATGGCCTTGATCAGGGGGGCGGTCTGGCCGCGCAGCACCAGGGCCGCCACCACCACCATGCAGGTAATCAGGATCAGAAGCGCGAAATAGAAATCGCCAACCAGCCTGGCATAGGTGACGATGATGCCCACCCCTTGTGTGGAGACCGCGCCCGCGATGGCCGCGAAGATCGCAACCGGCGCGAACATCATCACATAAGTGGTGATCTTCAGGATCACGGTGGCGCCCTGCTCGATGATGTGAAGGAGCTGGGCTGCCTTTTGCCCGACGGAAGAAATAGCAATGCCGGCAAAGATCGAGAACACCACGACCTGCAGGATTTCATTGCGCGCCATGGCGTCGAAGATGGAGGCGGGGATGAGGTGCTCCAGGAACCCCGAGACGCCCTCTGCAGGGCCCACGCCAGCCTGGGCAGCAGTTCCCGCGGCATGGGCGATGCCAGCGCCCGCGCCCGGCTGAAGCAGATTGACCATCACCAGGCCGATCACCAGCGCCACGAACGAGGCGGTGAGGAACCAAATCATCGCCTTGGTGCCGATACGGCCCACCGTGGCCGCGCTTTCAATGTGGCCGATGCCGCTGGTCAGCGTGGTGAGCACCAGGGGCGCGATGATCATCCTAATCAGGCGCAGAAAGATGTTGGTCACTTGGCCGAACCAGCCCGCGGCGACGGTAGCGCCTGCCGGCGACAGGGTGGCGTGAACGATCATGCCCGCGATAAAGCCGCCAATCATGGCCGCGACCACGAACATCACAAAAGTACGCTTCATGAAATCCTCGCCCTGGAACCCGCGGGGGGTTGCCCCTTGTTTTTCTGCCATGTTGGGGGTTTAGGCACGCGGCGTCAAACCCGTCCGCCAGGGTTGCGCCCGCCCCACCGGGCCCCCATAAAAGCTGCGAAGGGGTCCGTGAAATGATATCCACACCGAGAGGCGGCGTGTGGCTTGCCGTAGGGTCATTGCTGGTGGCGATGTTCTGCTTCCAGACCGGTGCCTCGTTGGCCAAGCAGTTATTTCCTCTGGTGGGGGCGCAGGGCACCGTAGCGTTGCGCGTAGGCTTATCTGCGCTGATCCTCGTTCCCTTGAGTCGGCCCTGGCGCGCGCGGATGACGCGCGACAATTGGCTCGCGCTACTGATTTACGGCGCCTCCCTGGGCGTCATGAATTTCCTGTTCTACATGGCACTCCGCACCGTGCCGCTGGGAATCGCGGTGGCGCTGGAATTTTCTGGACCCCTGTCGGTGGCGCTATTCTCGTCGCGCAAGCCGGCCGATTTTCTTTGGGTCACGTTGGCGGTCGCAGGGCTTGTAGTTTTGCTCCCCATCCGTCATGCCGCGGGTCTGTCCTGGAGCGGCACGGCGCTGGCGTTGGGTGCGGGCTTTTGCTGGGCCCTTTATATCATCTTCGGACAGAAGGCAGGCGCCGCGCACGGCCAATACGCTACGGTTCTGGGCAGTATCGTGGCCGCACTGGTCATCACGCCCATTGGTTTTGCGCATGCTGGATGGGCGCTCGTCAGGCCACACAATCTCGCCTGGGGAATTTTGGTCGCGGGCCTGTCCAGCGCGCTGCCCTATTCACTTGAGATGGTGGCACTGAGGCGTCTCCCTGCCCAGGCATTTGGCACCTTGATGAGTCTGGAACCGGCCGTGGGAGCGCTGATGGG